>CAYMST010000182.1:915-9605 GCA_964393115.1 uncultured Roseivirgaceae bacterium
AGTCAGAAGAAGTTTGAGTCCATCGTCGGGAAACATGCCGACAGCAAATGCTAGTGCTAATACGCCATTTCCCTGAAACAGTAATTTGTCTTTAATAATAAATGATAATAATAAGGCTACTAGAGCAGAGGTAATCATCCGAAGTCCAACAGTGAAAAAATTGTTAGGAGTGAGGTCTGCGGTTATAAATCTGCGATGCGTGTATTGCGCTCCTTTGATAAGGCTACCTGCTATGGCAAAGGCTACTATGGCCACACTTCTTCGCTCTTGATGGAATTCAGTGACGTCGTCACTTCGCCAAAACTGGCTTCCTGAGAACAAAACACTTTGAAAATTGTGTTCCGTCATCTCATAAACCGTCCAGGCAAGCAAAAGAAGGACCATGCCACACAAGGTAAATGAGCTAACAAAAACTACGGGTACAATGTAGTCCCTTGGCCTGAATTCTGCATTGATACGACCTTTTATAACCTGAATAGTCTGTTGATTCAGTAAGCTATTGGTTCCAAGCAAAATCTCCAGTTCATCCCTTTTTTTATTCAGCTTGAACTTGAAAAATGAAATGGTTAGCAGGGGAAAGTAAGCGCTCAGTAATAGGGTGCCAATCATTTCCAATATTCTGCCTGTGGTAATTTCCATCGTTTAATTTAGTGATTTGGACGAGTTGTATTCAGATTATCAACAGGTTAAGAAAGTGAAAATTCTCCGTTTGACCAAAAATAGTTATCTTGCTCATCACAGTTGAAATACCAGCTTCAACTTATTTACCTTATTCATTTAATTAACTCTCGTTCTATGATTGATAACTCTACGAAGGTGATCAGCCTGGACTTTTGGAGAACTATTGCTAAGCCAAACCCAAGGTTTAACGATGAACGTATCAAACTTTTATCCAAATATTTCGAAGTAGACAAACCAACAGTAAAATCGATTTTTTTTAAAGTTGAAAAAATTGCTGAGAAACAAATTGATGCTAATGGTCAGCAATTTGGTTTTGAAGATAGAATCATCCTAATGGCTAGTTTTTTAGGAGTAGACTTATATGACTTTAAGGAGGATTTGTATTCTGAGCTTGAAAGTCTTTTTCTAAATTTTTCCCCTACACTCATGGAGTCCGAATTAGGAAGTGCAATGGCTGAGCATCATCAGAATGGCTTGAAATTTGGCTTAATCAGTAACACGGGCTTTATCAAAGGGGAGACATTAACAAATTGGCTTAAATCAGTCCATTTACTGTCATATTTTGATTTTCTTGTATATTCTGATGAACATGGAGTAGGAAAGCCTAATTCTCGATTATTTGATGTATTTTGGAAGGAGACTAAGGTACAAAAAGAAAATATTCTGCATATCGGAGATAATCCAATATGTGATTATGACGGCGCGACATCATTTGGATTTAATGCTCTACTATTCAGAGACAATAGGAGGGAGAAACAAGTGAATTCGATTTGTGAGGCGCTGCAGTCTTTCAACTTAGTAGGTTAAGCTTCTGGTAGTTCTGATGTAAAGGGACTGGATTTTAGTGGGGTAACGCGGTAAGCTTTATTCAAGTCATTTTAATAGAAATAATCACAACAGCATACCTTTATGGTTGCTGTAGATGCTTATTTGTGCAATCCAGAATCATTTTAAAATATGAAAGCGGAGCGTTACTCAGTATTCCAGTTGGAAGAGCAAACTTTACAGTATTCCAGTTTTCCGGCAGATCTTTATAGCAGATACAAGTATGGTTGTGTTGCCAGTACCGAGTTTATGGCTGGTTTGATGACACAGCTGATTACGACAAATTGTGCTGATTGGATTGGACATGATATTGTCGTGATTCCGTCAGCTTATAAGCATGTTCCAGCTGCTGCTGTTGCGCTCTCTAAGATTGTCAATACGCAACTCAATTTTAATGTTTACCAAACGACATGGGCTGCGGTGAAGAGGCGAAGGGTCTTTGATGGCGACTATGGGCGCCTGGGCTACGGAGATAGGATAGAGTTGATGATTAATAATGATTTGTATCTTGATAAGTCATCTTTTGAAAATAAAAAGGTAATCGCCATAGACGATATTCGAGTTACTGGGGCCCACGAACAAAGACTGCATACAACTTTGGAACGTTCTGGAGTAGCTCATGTGAGATATTTTTATATCGCACAGGTTATCAATCCAAAAAGAACAGATATTGAGCATCGTTTGAATCACGCACTGGTGCAACGAATCGAGGAGCTCGAAGATATTATTTCGAGTGGAAGATTTGGGCTAAATGCAAGGGTTTGTAAATTTCTCATGTCCTATCCTGATCAAGCAGCTCTTTCGGCATTCTTAAAGAAAAGAACCTTTACATTTTTAAGTGATTTGCAACATGCGGTAACCGCAGATGGCTATGATCAAATGAGATTGTACGCTGCTAATGCACTTCTGCTTAAATCGCTGCTGCTACAAGCTAGCGAAAGCCTACAGCGAGTGGGCATGCGTTAAACTGATATTCCAACCATTAATAAATCATCAGTGGGGAGATTTACTCCCGCCCATTTCATGAGTTGCTTTTGGAGTGTTATCTTCTGGTGCTCCATTGATAAAGTATTAACCCCTTCAAGCATGGTTTTAAGGTTTTTCATTTTAAGACGCTTATTGTCTGGCCCACCTATGAGATCGGTTACGCCATCACTGAATAGATAAAAATCATAGCTCTCATTATCCATTAATTCAATGTGCTTGGTGGTATAATAATGTGGAAATTCGAACAATTCTCCAAGTTGCATCTTATCGGATTTGATTTTGACCGCCTTGCCATTTGATACTTGTATCAAATCCATTTTTGCACCAGCGAATACCAACGTTCTCTCTTTGCTATTGTATTTTAAGATACCCATATCTGCCCCACTTCCAATCAGTTTGTTTTCCTTATGCCTAAACTTAGTTTCCAAATCAGCGTGGATGCTTGATAGTGCTTCTGCCGGATTCGAAATACCTTTTTCTACAAACGCATTTTTGATCGCATTTATATAGACCCTGGTCATCATACTTGCCAGACGTCCATGTCCCATACAGTCAAATACTACTATGAAAACTGTGCCTGCATGGTCATATACCCAATACCCATCACCTCCAACACTACTCAAGGGTTGGTTGATCACAAACGCGTCATTCACTAAGCCTTTAATAGACTTTTCGGAAGGGAAGGCTCCAAAATAGTTTGTCAAAGACTGGTCGATGATTTTGGTAGTGTCACGAACCTGTTTTCTATAATTGCCAGTATGTGGTATGAGTGAAGGAATCATATTCGTATTAGAATTTAAGGATCTCTAGAATGAATCTAACTCAGGTGCTAGATTCGGTTTTATTTCCAAATACTATATCATTTGGATTGAGCATTATGTGTGTTTGCGTATTTTCAAACCTATTACGCTAAGCCTACCACGACATTCGCTTGGTGACTATTCCAATCTATGGGAATGACATATACAGATACCCCTGCTGGAAACTTAAGTTTTTCTGGTCTGCCCTCGAAAACTATTGGCACAGAGATCATAAAGTCACTCCCGTAGGTTTCTCTCAAATTGCCAACGACTACATTAGAAAGCTCACCAGCCATATCTAGAACATCCTCATTTGTGGGGTCGTCAATGCCAATAAATTCATTGATCAGCTCAGTATATAGCCCTTTATTACCGGATATATACACAAAACCCTTTCGGCTTCCTGAAATGCCTATCATGCCGGTGAAGTCTTTTAAGGGTACTGCGTCCTGTTCTTTCAAATAGGGGACTCCAGTTTCTGATGGGTTCTTTGTTAAGTGTGTAAAGTAATTATTGACCGTATCTATAAATACGGAGCAAGTTTGTTCGAATTCTTCTTTGTGCGTTTTAGTATCCACGTTTAGTTTCTTTTAAGTAGTCTATCAAATCCTTTTTTCAGATCTTCTGCATTTACAGGTTTGTATAAATACCCTCTAGCTCCTTTGTCTAAAGCGCGCAGTCCCGTCAGCTTATCAGATAGTGCAGTTATTATCATTACTTTAGTTTTGGGCGCTACTTGCATGATTTCTTCTAAACAAGTAATGCCATCCATTTCAGGCATGGTAATATCTAATGTAACGGCATCGGGTTTTTGATGCTTTACAATTTCTATGGCTTCCTTTCCATTTCCGGCAGTACCGACAATCTCTACATCATAATCTACGAGATGCTTTTCAATATTTCTCCTCATAATGGAGGAATCATCTACAATGAGTAACTTAATCATATTACTTGTTCCAATTTTTGTTGGTTCACTAGTGGTAACGTAATGCTAAGCTTGAATTGGTTCGCTTTTGTGCTTGTAATTACGTGCTCGCCACCATGTTTTTCAATAGTGGATTTTACAAAACTCATGCCTTGTCCGCGACCGGCATTTTGATCAACTGACTCTGCGGTACTAAACCCATCCATAAAGATGAGATTAGCCTTCTCTATGTCCGAAAGGGATTTGAATTGATCTGGTAAAAGAAGATTGAGCTCTAAAGCCTTAGAAAATATTCGGTCAAGATTTAATCCACGACCATCGTCTTGATAATGAATTTCCAGCTTTTTGTCTTTCTCCTCGGATAATGAAATTGAAATTTGACCGGTTGTGTCTTTACCCATTTCAAGACGTTCTTGTCGAGATTCCAGACCGTGAGCAAAAGAGTTTCTGATCAGTTGAATAAGAATATCCTTGATGGTAACTTTATAAAGCTCAGGAATAATTACTTCATTTTCTTGGAAATCGAGCGATACCTCCTTGCCAGTGGATTTACACAGTTTAGCAATCCCCTTCTCGAGACTGGAAATCAACATGTCATTAGAGTTAACGGGGCTTTTTGCTGCCTCCATCTTTCTGTTGACTTCAACAATTTTTTCCAACATCTTATTCATGTTGATCACAATTTTCATGATTTCATCCATCTCATATAGGATCCTCAAGAAATCATTTCCAACTAGTTCTTTTTTGGTTTGCAGTCCTTCAATCGTTTCCTCAATTTGATGGAATTTGTCAGCCATTAATTCTAAATCGATTAATAGGGCATTACCTTTCAAATTGTGGATAGTACTAAAAGTGAAATTTAGCAGAGGTTTAAGGTCCTTACTGGTGTTGTTCTCATATTGCTGAGAAATGTTCTGAAGTGCGGAATCGGTGCTTTCCAAAAAGTCCTTTAGAACAAATGGGTCAACGCGTAGAATGCTCAATAACTGCTCTGATTCTCGCTTGTTTCGTTCTTCAGATTCCTGAATTTGTCGTTGTAGCTTTACCGATTGTGTTTCATCATCTACAGTGACCAAAATATTATAGATTCTTTCATTCGTACCGATTCTTGAAAAAGAAAACTTCAAAAATCGTGACTCAATGTTCTCTCCTGAGTAGTTTGAGAATATTTCTACCTGAGCAACCGGGTTAAGTTGATGAAGTACTTCCTCTTCAATATCTGGATTGTACAAGTGTTTAATAAACATCTCCAGGGCTTCCAAATCACGTTGAACCAGACGAGGCCGAAGCAGATGAACAAAATTTGTCCCGCCGATATTTTTCTCCATCAAAATGTTTTCTAAAGCCTTGGAGTGTAGTTCACTAACCGTGTATTGGTCATCCAATAGGAATATACCCTGATTTACATTTTGAAATACTGTTTTAGCTTGAGTGTTTAAGTAATCCACTTTAGCCTTCTCAATTTTGGTTTGGTTTAAGGATTGCTGAAGTGACTTTTCCTTTTTGATTAGTTGCCGAGTGTAATCTTTTATCCTTTTGATGGCTGGCCTAAAGATCAATAAAGCTTCGGTAATAAGTAGGATCAAAGCTATCGCCAATAGGACGTATTCTGTTTTGGATAGGTTAGCGAGACGTTGTGAAGATTCATCATCATAATCAAAAGTGATTTCGTTCATTAGCCTTAGGTAATCGTCTTCATTACCTAATATGCGATCAACCAATGGATGAACACTATTTTCAGACTGATTAATTTGGTATGGAATTGTGAGAATCTTTTTCACTGCTGATCGAATAGTAGAATAGTGGGGCTCCAATTCTAGAAACAACAAGAATGTTTTTTCCGAATTGTTAACGTTGTCGAGTTTCATGGCATCGTTACCGTATTGCAGTGCATTGTGTGAAGCTTCCCAAAGCTTACTGGACTCCTTCAGTTGCTGTTGCCAAAAGTTGTATTCATCTTCATCCTCAGCAGTTTCAATAGCAAGGGCGGCTTTCGTGATTTTCTGCGAGAGCATGGTTTGTCGCCCAGATATATTAATGGTTCTGGAATCATAAGTAACAGTAGAAATAGATCGCTGAACCAAGAGCTGACTAAATCCAATGACCACTGCGATAATGGTAAGGGCAATGATATATGTTAGTGATAAGTTCTTCATGTAGGTCTGATTGCCTTTTCTGTTTTTTCTTAAAATCTGGATAATCCGTTAACCTAATGGTCGTAATTGGATATAGTCTATGAATAAACGGTTATATTTTGGTAATTGCCTGGCTGTAAATGGCTTCTGGAAGTGGCACATAGCCTACTTTAGATGACATACTCGCAGCATTTTTTAAATAGAACTCGATAAATCGTTTACCACTTTCCTTTTGACAGAATGTCTCATTCACATATATAAACATGGGCCTTGAAAGAGGGGTATACTGTTGAGCGCTTATGGTCTTTGCGGACGGGTAAACTGGACCATTTCCATTATCGATTGCCACTAGTTTGAGTTTCTCTTTATTCCTTTCATAATAGGCTAATCCGAAAAAACCGAGGGCAAATTTGTTGTTAGAAATACCAGTAACTAACAAATTGTCATTTTCACTTTTCCTAAAGTCTTCTTTAAACGCTTGATTTTTAGAAATAATGACTTTTTTAAAGTAATCATGAGTTCCTGATTCATTCCCTGGACCATATAGACTAATGATTTCATCCGGCCAGTCTGTTTTTATATCTGACCATTTTGAGGCTCCATCTCTACTCCAAATTTTTTCAAGTTCCGCAACGGTCAGGTCATCCACCCAGGTGTTTTCTTTATTGACAACGACCGCAATACCATCATATGCGACTTCAAATTGTCTAAACATTACCTGATTTGCAGAACACCGCCTAATTTCTTCAGGGCTAATTTCTCGAGAGGCGTTGTTGATTTCGGTTTCCTTATCAATGAATTTATTAAATCCGCCTCCTGTTCCAGAAACGCTTAACAAAATCTTAAAATCGGATTGTTGTTTGTTGTATTTCTCTACTATTGCTGCGGTAATCGGGTAGACGGTACTTGATCCATCTATTTTTAATTTCTCCTTTTTAACCGCATGTGAGGACTTTTTGTCACTACAAGCAGTGGGTAGTATAAGTAAAATACAAAATGAAAATAGGATAGTAATGCTTTTTGCAAACCTTCGCATAACGCTGACTTTAATGAATACAAAGTCAAAGGAATGCACTATTCCCTATTTATGAGTTAACTAAAAGTAAAGTCTAGTTTACAGTTATGTCAACCTTCAGCAAACCTGCGATTTCACATAAAGCAATAGGGGCGCTATTTTTAATGAATGCTAGTGTGTTTTTAATGAAGGTACTTGACGGTGGCCATCAATTCTGGATATAGCGCAATTAGAATGATGTACGTCACAAAGACAAAGTAAAAGGCTAATAGTGCGAAGGCCTGCTTTTTATTTAGTGTTCTGTTATCCGAAAAGAAATAGAGCATTAATATGGTAGTACCCATCAGTCCTAAAATGACTTCAATGTTATCGAATTCGATTATCACAGGACCTTTGATAAGTACATAAATGAATAAGGGAAGTCCAATGCCAACCAGGATATCAAATATATTGGAACCAAATACATTAGATGTTGCATCGTCAATATCACCATTTTTTGCGTTTACTACTGAAATCACCGTGTCAGGTACTGAAGTAGCAGCCGCGATGATGGTAAAAGCTATGATAGTAGGAGATATCTCTAATATCTCAGAAATTTTTATGGCGGCGTCGGTCAATAAAAAAGTAAATAAGCCGATAACCACCATAAGACCGAAGAAGAAAAATAATTCCTTTTTGAGATTGATATTTTGATTATCCTCAGGTTCTTCTTCGTCGCCCGCTTCCCTGTCGTGCTTGACCTGTTTCGTATAGCTAATAATGTCACGTAGATAAAATAAGTAAATCGAAATGAGACTAATCGAAATAATAATACCCCATTCATGGAAATACAATACCAGAACAATTAGAACAAAAACTGAGACTAAATAGAATATGGCGTCCCTACTAATTACTTTTTTCGAAATCTTAAATACTACGGGAGAGACAAACACACAGATACCCGGGATTACAAGTAGATTAAATAGGGCAGATCCGGCAATAGTACCAATACCTACCTCGAAGTGGTGGAAAAATACAACTGAATATAAGGCTACAAGTATTTCTGGTAATGAGCTGGAGACAGCATCAAAAGTAGCACCCTTCACATCTCTCGGAAGTTTGAGATAATCACCGATCAACGAGGAGCTGGTGGCAAACCTTTCACCTGCATAAAAAATCACTATGCTTGAAACTAGGACTATACCCAGATAAAGTAGTAATGTCATGAGTCAAAATTAATGATTAAATAGAAACTTTAAAAAACTATTTTTAAAAATCTATAAATCAATTAGTTATGTTTTTAAAATTGGTTTATGGTGTGCAAAACACTCAGGCCGAATATT
>CAYMST010000183.1:0-9599 GCA_964393115.1 uncultured Roseivirgaceae bacterium
CAGAAGAATATGGCCACTCTTACTCATGGGTTAGTGCCTCCAGATTACTTAGGACCGATACTCTTATTCATGGTATGCAAGGAGTATGTCCTACGGGTTGGCATATCCCGTCCAACTTGGAATGGGAAGCTTTGATTGATTCTATTGGAGGACCGCAAAATGCCAGAGTGCTTAAATCATTTGATACAGACTGGGAAGGTACAAATCGAACTGGGTTTTCAGCTTTGCCGGGAGGTGTATTTGGTCGATGGGATGGGAGAATCTTAGATGGCATGTACTACGGTTTTTTTGATATGCCAAGGGATTATAGTAGTCGGACTGGCGGGTTCTACACAGAGTGGAATATTACCCCAGACCCTCCCAAGGCCTATTTTTTATCTTCTACAGTGAATCTAAGAACACCAGATCCATACGACAGTGATGAATATACTGAGGTGTTCCACCACGCGGTAATTGGTAATAACTTCAATTCAACAATAGAGCTGGAACCAACGTTTTATCGAGAAGTAGGAGTTAATGTGAGATGTGTTAAGGATTATGACGAGAGTCTTCATGAGATACTTCCACTAACGAACGTTGAATTGATACCGGTTCAAGTACCAAATTCCTTCTACGCCATAGACTCAGTAACCTTAGAGTGGAACACTGCGACTCAAAATGACCTGCACTTAAGACACATCAAATATGATGTATACTTAGGTAACAAAGACTCCATGGCCTTAGTTGCCAAAAATTTGAACTCTACATCTTTAACATTCAACAATCCAGATACGAGTCTTGTTTATTATTGGAAAGTAAAAGCCTCGGATGGTCGGAGCACGATCGAGAGTCCGGTGGATAGCTTTTTCTTTTACAACATTACCCCTAGAGTAAAAGACCTGATACATCCGTTAGATCGTGATACTATTGATCAGCTCACAGTGCTTTTTAAATGGGGTGAAGGAATTGATTCTGATAATCTTAGTAATGATATCTCCTTCACGTATGATTTATATTTAGGTCGTGTAGGGGATATGAAGCTCGTGGGTTCCGTTAATCATAACAAATATTTATTAATTGAAGGTCTGGATAACCACACAAATTATGAATGGAAAGTAGAGGCTAGAGACAGGGTCCATACTGTGCCTAAGACTATAGAGGATACTTCTAAGTCCACAACTAGAACATTTTACACTAACTATATTCCGAATTCAGGACGCTTAGAGGATGTAAATGGCAACGTATACGACACGGTACAAATCGGGTCGCAAGTTTGGATGAAAGACTACTTAGAAGCTTATAGCTATAGAGATGGAAGCAGAAACTCTAGTAAGGTTCCACATGATGGAGCCACAGGTATTTGGTTTTACCGTTTTAGCTATGATACGC
This sequence comes from uncultured Roseivirgaceae bacterium, assembly GCA_964393115.1. Classification (GTDB taxonomy): domain Bacteria; phylum Bacteroidota; class Bacteroidia; order Cytophagales; family Cyclobacteriaceae; genus CAYMST01. The sequence continues at coordinate 1,369 of CAYMST010000183.1, forward strand.
CATGTCCGGTAGGGTGGCATATTCCGACCGCGGAGGACTGGCACGAACTGGAAATATTCCTGGGTAATCCTTGCGAAATTGCTCAGGAGGATAATTTTCCTGACAGCATAGTGTTTACCCTTAGAGATGTATATGGCTGGCAGTTTCTTGGAGAAAGGGATTATAACTTCTCTTCGACGCCGATTGAGGGAACAAGATCATTAAAGACCAAAACCTTCAACACCATTACTGGTGACATTGGATATACTACCAGTCATAAATATTACCGTGGTACGCCAGTACGATGCTTAAGGGACTTGGCTGAATCGTCAACAAGTTTTTCTGGTGTATTTACAGATCTATACCCTGCAAATGACAGTTGGGTAAATTGGCCGGATGTAACACTTTCCTGGGATTTTGAAATTAACGGAAATAAGTGCTATACCTTCTCCGTGTACTTTGGCAAAAAGGACGACTTAACACTAGTAGCCAGCGATTTGGACAAAGATCACAGCGAATTCAGCGTAAGTGATTTGGTCAAAGGGGAAGAATATTTCTGGAAGGTAATCGCTTTTGGTCCGTTTATTTCAGATGAAGGTTTGGAAAGCGAGCTATATAACTTTAAGTATTGAAGTTAAGTTTTATCATCACTCTCAGGTTTTAGCTGATTTAAATGTTTAGACCTTTTTCATGATATGCGAGGCTCAGTTCTCAACGACTATGATACAAAAGAAAATTGCTCTTGAGATCGTGGATAGTCTATAAAATTTTCATTTTTCAACCTTATTCCAATATTTAGTTCCACTATTTCTATGTTTTTAGTCATATTTGGCTTGCCTTTACCATTATTGGCTAAACGAAAGAATGCCTAAATATGCAAACCAATACTCTACATTGGTATTTCAATAGATTGTTGGCGATGAACCCAACAGAACTTAGCTGGAGAGTTAATCAATTAGTGAAAAAGAAAGTTTGGAAAAGGAACATTCCGAACTATCGTATAGCCCCCCATAATTTTTGCTTTAAGAGCTTTTTAGATATAAAGGAGATCGATAAAATCAGTAGTGATGATAAAAATGCGCTCATTGAAGAGGCTAATCAATATTTAGATCACTATTGGCTCTTTTTCAATTTTCAAAAAGTAAAGGAAGAACAAATCAATTGGCACCGTGACCCTCTTAGCGGTATGGTAGCCCCAATGGATTTTGGCTTTAGTATCAACCATCGAGACGAGCATAAGGTAGGAGATATAAAAGTAACCTGGGAGAAGAATAGACATCATCATCTTACCATTCTGGCAATCGCCTTTTATATAACTGGAGACGAAGTTTATGCTGATGAAGTAAAACGACAACTTGAATCTTGGATTGAGCAAAACCCATACTTAATCGGGGTAAATTGGACCCATCCGCTCGAGCAAGCTATTCGCTTAATTTCCTGGGTTTTTATTGCTCAATTTCTTGAAAAGTCTAAGTGTTTTGAGTCTCTTTTCGGTCCTGCGGGCTGCATGTATAAGTCCATATACGAACACCAAAGATTTATCGTAGAAACGTATTCCAGAGGTTCTTCAGCCAACAATCACTTAATAGGTGAAATGGCCGGGTTATACATTGCTTGTCAAGTCTTTACTGGGTATCCTGAGTCTGAAAAGTGGTCACATCTGGCCAAATCAGTCATGATTAAGGAGTTTTTGAGGCAAACCTATGAGTCGGGTATCAATAAGGAATTAGCCTTTTCGTATCAAATCTTTGTTGCGGAGTTTGTTCTTATCGCCTATTATTTTGCTAAAAAGAATGGTGACCAGTTTTCGAAAGGCTTTGAAGATCGGTTAAGGACTACACTAGCTGCAGCCAATCAACTGACTGGACATGCAGACACCTTGCCAAATTATGGTGATGGAGATGAGGGGATGGCCGTCCAGTTGCAAGAAATGAATGGAGATAGGCTCTCTTGGTTACTGGAAATTTCTAATAATCTCTTAACGACCTCATTCGAAACAAAAACTACGAATAGCCTTCCCTCCATTTTATTAAACTGTCTTAAAGCGGAAAACCAAAAAGAAACAAGTCATAAGACCGCTTCATATGCGTTTGAAGACGCAGGTATTTATGTTTTGTCTCGTAATATCACAGGCAGTCATACGGTAGAGACAATTTTCGATGCGGGTCCCTTGGGTTATGGAAGTATGGCAGCACATGGCCACGCAGATGCGTTGAGTTTTACCTTAAACATTAATAATATTCCGGTTTTCGTAGATCCAGGGACCTATTGCTACCACACAGATTTGAAATGGAGGCATTATTTCAAAGGTACTTCGGCACATAATACGTTAACAGTCGACGGAGAGGACCAATCTGGTTATTCGGGCCCATTCCTTTGGACTGATCATGCTAAATGTCATAATTTGATTTTTGAACCTGGTCAGTACACCGTGCAAGCGTCACATGACGGTTATTTGAAAAGGTTTGGGGTCACTCATACGAGGAGGATAAGTCTCTTAGATACGGGAATCAATATAAAAGATAGTCTAGAAGGCTCTGGCGAGCGCACTTTGGAGTACCGTTTTCACTTATCACCAAATGCTCAACCTGCCATCAAAGGAGATGAGATTAGCATTTCGGTCGATGGGATCCAGCTAAGGTTGGCTGTAGAAAAGGGATATGAAGTAGAGCTTATAAGGGCTGGTGAAAATGCCGGATGGTTTTCACCACATTTTTTGTCGAAGGTGCCGTGTTATACGATCATAATTAAAAAAAGGGCATCTTTACCACTCGATTTTGAAACAAAAATTAAAATAGATCTTTAATGAAAATAAGTGTATTTGGTCTGGGCTACGTTGGTGCAGTTTGCTGCGCTTGCTTCGGAAGAGAAGGTCACGACGTAATTGGTGTTGATATAAGCAAAACTAAGATAGATCTGATTAACTCCGGAAAGTCGCCAATAGTAGAAAAGGATCTAGATGAGACTATCCAAAGCGTTAAGCAATCTGGTCATTTGCATGCCACGCAAGATGCCAAAGATGCAATACTCAAATCAGACATTTCCTTTTTATGTGTTGGTACGCCGAGTCAACTTAATGGAAGTATAGATCTAACCTACATATATAAGGTGTGTGAGCAAATAGGTGAGGTTTTAAAAGAAAAAAAGACTTTTCATACCGTTGTCATTCGAAGCACAGTAGTACCGGGAACACTTAAAAATTGTGCTGGGATTATCGAACACTTCTCCGGGAAAAAACTCAATGAGGACTTTGGCATGGTTTCAAACCCAGAGTTTTTGAGAGAAGGCACAGCAATCTATGATTTCAAAAACCCTCCTTACACCGTCATCGGTGCTTCATGCGAAAAGTCTGGTAACATAATAGGTCAACTCTATGAGGAGTTAGAGGCACCGATCTATCAAATTAAACCTGAAGAGTCGGAAATGATCAAGTATGCAAATAACAATTTTCATGCTATGAAAATCACGTTTGCAAACGAAATAGGGAACATTTGCAAGTCTAAAGGAATAGATAGCCATGTTGTTATGGACATTGTTTCCAAAGATTCTAAACTGAATCTTTCGCCTTATTACTTAAAACCAGGTTTCGCATTTGGTGGCTCATGTTTGCCAAAGGACGTTAGAGGCCTCAATTACTTAGCCAAGTCAGAGGATGTCGACACTCCGATGTTAGCAAGCTTTTTGGATAGTAATGAAAACCAGAAGTCTATCGGTTTGCAAATGATTATGTCCACCAATAGACAGAAGATAGGATTCTTGGGCTTTGCATTTAAGGCAGGAACTGATGATATGAGAGAAAGCCCAATGGTGGACTTAATAGAGTCGTTAATCGGTAAAGGGTTTGATATTAGTCTATATGATTCAAATGTGATGTTGTCAAACCTCATGGGCAAAAACAGAGATTTCTTAACCAATAGAATCCCTCATATCTATAAACTCCTTAAGGAAGATTTAGATCAGGTAATTGAAGAATCTGAAGTCCTAGTAATTGGTAATAAATCACCAGAGTTTCAACAAGTATTTACCGAAAAATATAGCGATAAGATTATCATTGATCTGGTAAGAATTGATCCAAACAAAATATCAAGTGATAACTATGCAGGAATCTGTTGGTAAACACGTACTCATAATAGTCGAAAACTTACCGCTGCCTTTCGATAGGAGAGTATGGATGGAATCCAATACGCTAACCAAAGCTGGCTACAAAGTTTCCATTATATGTCCTAAAGGGAAAGGTTATGAATCGGAGTTTGAATCTATCAACGACATTGACATTTATAGACACGACCTCCCACCTGAAGAGAGCTCAGCTAAAGGTTATCTAAGAGAATATTCACATGCGTTATATCATGAATGGCGTTTGGCCAGAAAGATATATAAGAAGCAAAAGTTTGATGTTATTCAAGCTTGTAATCCGCCAGATTTAATTTTCTTGGTTGCTCTTTGGTTTAAGATATTGCACGGCGTTAAGTTCATTTTTGACCATCATGACTTAAACCCGGAACTTTATGAATCTAAATTTTTCAAAAGAGGCTTTTTTTATCAAGCCTTGAAATGGGCTGAAAAATTTACTTTCAAAACTGCTAACATGGTAATTTCAACCAACGAGTCATATAAAGAGGTAGCAATTACAAGAGGAGGAAAGAAGTCTGAAGATGTATTTGTTGTAAGAAGCGGACCTGACCTTAGTTTGTTTAAAATAAAACCTCCAAAACAAGAGTATAAGAATGGTAAAAAGTTCTTAGTAGGATACTTAGGGGTTATGGGTGAGTTTGATGGGGTTGATCACCTGGTAAAAGCAGCTCGGCGTATAGTCCATGATTTAAATAGAAAAGACATTCAGTTTTGCCTTATTGGAAGTGGGCCTTGTTTTGAGGACCTCGTAAAACTTAGAGATGAATATAATCTCCAAGACTTTATGCAGTTTACAGGGCGAGTATCGGATGAAGACCTGATCGCAAGGTTATCATCATGCGATGTATGTGTAAATCCTGATCCGAAGAACCCACTCAATGACAAGTCTACCATGAACAAGATCTTGGAATATATGGCATTGGCTAAGCCAATAGTGCAGTATGATCTGTTAGAAGGTAAAAGATCCGCGTTAGAAGCTTCTTGGTATGCAGATCCGGATAATATTGAGGATTTTGCAAGTAAAATAGTAGAGCTAATTGACAAGGGAGATGAGTATAGGGCTGAAATGGGACAGTTTGGATTACGAAGAATGCAGGATGAACTCGAATGGGCATACCAAAAAGAAAAGCTATTAAAGGCGTATAAACATCTATTAGGCTAATGATCAGTTAGTTTTTAACTGGCTTTACCATCTTTAATTGACCTTCAATCCCTTCGCATAAGGGTTTAGTGAATAAAAAAGGAACATCCGATAAACTGAAATAGAGAATCAATTTCTTTTAAGGATGTTCTTTTATTTAGGCGTATATGCAGGGCACTTAAAGTGTCCAACTGACTTAAGAGTGAGTCCGGTTTTTCGTAATAAATATTATTTTCCTTAGTGTAGACGGATGACGGTTTGTTTTCAAACGAACGTTGACCTTTAGTTAAATAAAAAGAGTTGTCGTAGATCTTTAGTTTCTGACATTCTATTGGGTGTCCGCCGTGTGCATTTCGATTGGAACCAAAACTTATTGCACAGCTTTTAGGATCGGAAATGATATTTTTTCTAACAGTTACTGCTGATGCCGCAGAGTATTTAGCGCTATCCCTATCACCAAAACCTAATTCGAGACCATACTTCCTTGGTCTGATGATAATATTTTCTGAAACATCATGGCCGTTCCCGTATACTCTTACCCCTCCCGAACCAAGCATAAAGTTGTTGGCGACCTTATTAAAATTACCGCGTCTAAGTGTTATATCTCCCTTACAATAGTATAGAATGTTTCTGGAGATTATATTTCTGGATGACTTAACACTAATAACCTCAGAACCATCTCCTCGATAGCGATAAAAAAAGTTGTTTACAATGATAGATCTGTGTTCAAATATTGACGGTTTTTGACTGTTGCCAAGCTGGATTACTTCATTATCATTTGCTGCTCTACCATTGCTTCTTTTTGGTCTAGGAATAATCAAAAACTTGTTTCTTTCGACTCGGTTTCTTTTGCTAGTTAATGGATCGAGTAGCCGGATAGCTCTAGAGAGCGGATAATACCATGTATTATTTACAATAGTATTGTCCGATGACCCTTTGTTAACTACTAATACGCCACTATTACTACCTAAGGTGCCGCAAGAGTCAAAAAGATTATTTTTTATGGTGATATGTTGACCACCAATTATTTTCAAAGACGGTGTTGCTTTAATTTCTGAAAAAACGAATCCTTCTAATACTAAATGCTTGCCCTTAATTACGACTCCATTTTTTAAATAAACCTGACCCGTATTTATCGCACGTATTACAATTGGCCTGTCAGAACTACCATAACCTTCAAGAATTAAGGTTTTTTGAATATCTACACTGTTAGTAACAAGAATCGTGTCTCCTGGTTTCGACGCTTTGACGGTATGGGCCAGTGAATTTTGTAAAATTCTTTTAGTGGGGAATTCATCTTTTGATCCTAAATTGATCATAGGGATCATAGAAAAAAAAAGAAATATAATGAGCCAGAACCTTTGCATTTGACTTATAAATCTAAGCTATTATGAGTTTTAAATTATTTATTAACTTTTATGAAAGAATTCTTATAAAATATCTAAGGATTAAAGGTACTTTTAACCAAAAAAACATGTCTAATATTGGTGGATTAAACTTTGATGCCCAAGATCGCTTGGCGATCTTAAATCTATTAAATGGAATTACTATTTTCTATGACAATTATGATGGAGGGTTGAAGGATTATATTAATTGCTATAGTGAGAATGGTGTTTTTATTTTAAAAATTCCAGGACAAGACCCTCAATATGCTTATAAGAACCCTCCTCCCGGTCAGCAAAGTATGGAGATTTTTTTTGGTACTAGAATAGCAAGTTTTATTAAAAACGGAATTCAAAACCGGCATAACTTCTCGAATACGGTGGTTTACGATCAAACAAAGGAAACAGCATTGTGCAAATGCAACTTAATATTCGTGAAGAATCAAGAATTTACGGGTAAGGACGGAAGTCCTAATATTCCTTTGACTGTACTTATGAGTGCACAATATGATATTACAGTAGTAAAAGTTGATAACATATGGAAAGTCAAAGAAATGGTGGCCAATGTTGATAACTTGTTCAGTTAGCAACTATTTCTAAGATGCCGGCGAAATGACATGTATTTGGTTATTTTCATAATCAGTTAAGTATAGATCATCTGCTACAGCCTGTAGTGAACAATACTCATCTATTGAAACATTCGAAGGTGTGGTAATGGGGACCAATGTGTCTTTTTTGGCATAACTAAATAATTGAGCCTCCCCATTATCCGTTTTACAAAGAATCAAGAAAATGACTTTTTCGAGGGTACCTCCAGGAAATCCGGACCTTACTTCGTAACCTTCGGGAAGGTCGATTTGTGAAAAACCTCCTTTTACATGATAATATAGGTTTGCTGCTTTGCCGTCTGTTAAAGCGATAATTACCGTGAAGCTCGCCAGTATCATCGAGCCTTCAAGTAGAAAACCTGATCCGATTCCATTATATTCTTCGAATTCCGGTGAACGGTCACTAGCGTAGGAATAAGGGACCGCCAAATCCCGACATTCTGTTAAAGCCATATGTAGCCCCACATGAAATGGAGTTAAGTTATAAGGACAATAGAAAGCTGGTATCATCTTGTTAGAAGCCATTTCGAAAGATGTAGGCATTGCTACCGGCTCAAAATCACCTTTACTAAAGGAAAACAAATACCAATTTTCATTTTTATCAGCTAAGGATAAATACAACGAATCGTTGTATTGCTGGAGGAAAGCTCCTTTTGGTATGGTATAACCTTCAGGTAGCCTGGTGGAGCGCCAATCGTTATTTTTATATAGAAATAACCTGAGGACATCTGTTGTTGTTCGCAGAGTTACAGCGAGAAAGTCTTTGAATTGGGTCATATTGCAGCCTTCTTCTGCGCTAACATTGGCAGGTAGTGCAATATTTTCCCACTTTCCTTTTATGTATTCAAAGATGCCATTAGAAAATTTGGCTACCAGATTGCTATTATAATTACAAAGACTGAATCCTTTTAATATTTTGGAATTCTCGGGAAGAGAAATCGAAGTTGAGAATGAGTATTTTTCCATAAGATTAAACCAAAGAATAAC
>CAYMST010000184.1:0-9588 GCA_964393115.1 uncultured Roseivirgaceae bacterium
AACAACCACCACCGAAAATAGTAAGGCTGATCCAGTAGCTAAAATCAGCATCCATACAAATTCTATAAACTTTTCTATTACCATAACTCCTACACCTTTTTTTGATCAGGTCTTTAATGTTTTCTCATTACTAATTTAATGCAATATCTTCAATAAAACCACCCCACTACGTACATATGTTAGGCAGTTTACATTTATTTAGGTGAATCATTTGGAAATTTCGACGACTAACGATTTCCACATGTTTTTTCTTGATTTTGACATACATAATATTGTTTAAATTAATGAGCATTATCGATGATAAACTCTACCAGCATAACGTAATGGTTCATGAGTAATTTTATGTAGGTTTGACTCGATTAATTACTCATATTATAATGATCCGAATGTTGAAGACCGTTTTATTTTCATTGGCTTTTCTACCATCGCTTATTGGATGGTCTCAAAATCACTATTGGCAACAACGAGTAGAATACAAAATCGATGTTCAGTTAGATGTCAACTCCGATAAAATGAATGGAGATATAGCATTGACCTATCACAATAATTCGTCTGACACATTATTCAATGCTTTCTTTCACCTCTACTATAATGCTTTCCAGCCAGGCAGTGCTATGGATATCCGGAGCAGAACCATTCAAGACCCTGACAGAAGAGTTCGGGATCGAATATCAAAACTTAAACCCAATGAAATAGGGTTCCACAAGATCAAAAAACTGACCTTAAATGAAACTGAAGTCCCATTCATCGTAGAAGGCACAATAGTAGAGGCTTCACTGCCAAAACCTATTCTTCCCAAATCCAAAGCTCAGTTTTACATCAGTTTTGAGAGCCAAGTGCCAGTTCAAATCCGTAGAACAGGAAGGGATAATAAAGAAGGAGTCGAGTACTCTATGTCACAATGGTTTCCTAAGATTGCAGAGTATGACGAAAAAGGATGGCATACGCACCCATATGTTGGCCGAGAGTTTTACAGTCCTTGGGGAGATTACGATGTTAATATTACTTTAGATAAGAACTATATCATCGGGGGAACTGGTGTTCTCAAGAACGCTGATGAAATTGGTTATGGTTATAGCAGCAAACAAATCGACCATAGCAGCTCATCCAAACTAACCTGGAACTTTGTTGCAACAGATGTTCATGACTTCGTATGGGCTGCTGACCCTGATTTTGTCCATAGTCAAATTAAGGTTGATGATGAGCTTACCGTCCATTTTTTGTATCAAGGAGATACACTTGTAAGTCAATGGAAAGACTTAATGCCTCAGGTAAAGAAGACGTTTGAAATCGCAAATGAAAAGTTTGGCAGATACCCTTACCCCGTTTATTCGGTGATTCAAGGTGGTGATGGAGGAATGGAATATCCTATGGCCACACTAATTACAGGACACAGATCGCCCTCAGGACTCCTAGGAGTAGCAGTTCATGAGATTATGCATAGCTGGTACCAAATGCTATTGGCAACTAATGAAAGTTACTATGCATGGATGGATGAAGGGTTTACTTCGTTTGCGGAAGCAACCATTATAGACGAGATGAGCAAACATACCAAGAAGCAAAGTCTTGTCAACAGAGGTTATAGTTACTATTTCAGGCTAGCGAAATCTGGTAAAGAAGAGCCTCTTTCCACTCATGCAGATCACTTTACCACCAACTTCGCCTACGGTGCCGGCGCATATGGTAAGGGGGCAATTGCACTAGCACAGTTGCAATATGTACTCGGACAAGAAACATTCAACCAATCGCTAAAGTCCTATTTCAATCAATGGAAGTTTAAGCATCCTGACTTGAATGATTTTGTGCGGGTACTAGAAAAAACATCTGGACTGGAACTCGACTGGTACTTCGAGTATTGGGTAAACTCTACGCACACAATAGACTATTCCATAAAACAACTTGAGCCTAACGGTAATAAAACAAAGATTATGTTAGAGAAAATTGGAGTCATGCCCATGCCTGTAGACCTAGAAGTCATCAGCACTTCGGGAGACACTAGTTTAATCACGATACCTATTGACCTCATGCGAGGAAACAAAAAGTGTAACAATTGTAGTGTTGGTAAAGATTGGCCTTGGGTATACCCATACTATGAGCTTGAAGTCGATATTCCCCTAAAAAAGATAGAAAAGATTACTATCGACCCTAATAAGTTAATGGCTGATATTAACCGAACCAATAATACTTACCCTTATCAGGGTAGCACGATATTGCGATAAAAGCACAAGTCTGTCTGGTCTCAAAAACCAGTCTTTTTGGCTTTGGGAACACTTTTAAAGGGCACAAAAAAGGCACGAACTACGTTCGTGCCTTCAATACTGTTCAATATTATCAAAAGACTACTTTCCTGACATATTCGCTGAAAAATACTCTCGATTCATTCTAGCAATGTTTTCAAGTGATATACCTTTAGGACATTCGGCAGCACATGCACCAGTATTCGTACATGCTCCAAAGCCTTCACTATCCATTTGCGCTACCATGTCAAGTGCGCGTTGCTTACGTTCTACTTTACCCTGTGGCAACAATGATAACTGAGATATCTTTGCAGATGTAAATAGCATGGCAGAGGCATTCTTACAAGAAGCCACACAGGCACCACACCCAATACAAGTTGCAGCGTCAAATGCTGCATCTGCATCGACCTTCGGAATTGGAATAGCATTCGCGTCTTGCGCACTACCAGTATTCACTGACACATAACCTCCTGCTTGAATTATCCTATCAAAAGCAGACCTATCCACCATCAAGTCCTTGATAACAGGGAATCCTTTCGCTCTAAATGGTTCAATGTAAATCGTATCACCATCATTGAAGGATCGCATATGTAACTGACAAGTAGTAATCAAGTCACCAGGACCATGCGGCTGACCGTTGATGACCATTGAGCACATTCCACAGATACCTTCTCTACAATCATGATCAAACACGACAGGTTCCTCACCTTTTTCTACCAACTGGTTATTAAGAATGTCCATCATTTCTAAGAATGATGATTCAGTGGAAATATTATCTAGTGTATAGTCAACTAACTTTCCTTTGTCGTTAGGACCATTCTGTCTCCAAATTTTTAATGTTAGCTTCATAGTTAATTTGTTTTTATTTGGTCATAACGATTTCATGCGTGTGCAGAAATCAGCATTGCCAAACGTCCCAACTTTATTTATAACTTCTTTGCTTCATTTCAACATTGTCATAAACGAGCTCCTCCTTGTGAAGATTAGCCGGCTGACCATTGTTATATTCCCATGCCGCTACGTAAGCATAGTCATTGTCGTTTCTCAACGCTTCACCTTCCTCTGTTTGATACTCTTCACGGAAGTGACCTCCACATGATTCGTTTCTGTTAAGGGCATCGCGACACATCAGTTCTCCCAACTCCAAAAAGTCAGCTACCCGGAGTGCTTTTTCTAGCTCTGGGTTCATACCAGCATCTGTTCCTGGTATTCTAACTTCCTTCCAAAATGCTTCTTTTAACGCTTGTATCTCTTCAATAGCCTTCGTAAGGCCTTCAGCGTTTCTAGCCATTCCACAGTTATCCCACATGATGTTTCCTAGCTTCTTGTGAAAGAAATCTACCGGCTTAGAGCCCTCATTCTTAATTAGTTGACTAATCATCTCTTTCACAGCAGCTTCCGCCTTGTCAAACTCTGGGGTATCAGTAGGTATTTCACCAGTCCTAATGTCGTCTGACAGGTAATCCCCTATCGTAAATGGTAATACGAAGTAGCCATCTGCCAATCCTTGCATCAAAGCGGATGCTCCAAGTCTATTTGCTCCGTGATCCGAGAAGTTCGCTTCACCAGTGGCATACAATCCAGGTACTGTTGTCATTAAGTTATAATCAACCCATAAGCCCCCCATAGTGTAGTGCACCGCAGGGTAAATCTTCATTGGTTTCTCATATGGGTTTTCATCCGCAATCTTTTCATACATCTGGAATAGGTTTCCGTACTTGGCTTCTACAGCCTTCTTACCCATTCTTTCGATAGCATACTTGAAGTCTAAATATACTCCTTCTCCTGTCGGAGTAATGCCAAATCCTGCGTCACATCTCTCTTTAGCAGCCCTAGACGCCACATCTCTTGGTACTAAGTTTCCAAAAGCAGGATATCTTCTTTCTAGGTAGAAGTCTCTATCTTCTTCTGGAATATCGGCAGCTTTCTTCTTTCCAGCTCTTATGGCCTCAGCATCTTCCTTTTTCGCAGGAACCCAGATTCTGCCATCATTTCTTAACGACTCAGACATCAACGTGAGTTTAGACTGATCATCACCAGTACGTGGTAAACATGTCGGGTGGATTTGTGTGTAGCAAGGATTACCAAAGAAAGCCCCTTTTTTATGCGCTTTCCAAGCAGCTGTTACATTACTTCCCATCGCATTTGTAGAGAGGAAGAAAACATTTCCATACCCTCCGGATCCAAGAACTACAGCATGGGCAGAGTGTCTCTCGATCTCCCCCGTAACAAGATTACGTGCAATTATACCACGTGCCTTGCCATCGACAATTACTACGTCCAACATCTCGTGACGATTATACATCGTCACCGTTCCTTTATCGATCTGCCGACTTAGAGCCGAATAGGCACCCAATAATAATTGTTGTCCTGTTTGCCCCTTGGCATAAAAAGTCCTTTTTACCTGAACGCCACCAAAAGATCTATTATCTAGATAGCCACCGTACTCCCTAGCAAAAGGAACACCTTGTGCCACACATTGATCTATAATATTACGAGATACTTCAGCAAGCCTATGGACGTTTGCCTCTCTAGATCTGTAATCACCCCCTTTAATGGTGTCATAAAACAGACGGTATACCGAATCACCATCATTTTGATAGTTTTTTGCTGCATTTATCCCACCTTGAGCAGCAATAGAATGTGCTCTCCGAGGAGAATCCTGAAAACAAAAACATTTGACATTATATCCTAGCTCACCCAACGAAGCCGCAGCAGCACCTCCAGCAAGACCTGACCCAACGATGATTACATCTATCTTTCTTTTGTTAGCTGGGTTAACAAGCTTAATTTCTGATTTATATTGAGACCATTTATTGGATATGTCACCCTTTGGAATTTTTGCGTCTAATACTGTACTCATGATATTTTAGTTAACCAGCAATGAAAATGATGACAGGAATAGCTGCCAGCCCAAGTGGAATAAGAATAGAATAAGCCTTACCTAGACCTCTGATAATCGGAGAATATGCTTTGTTGTTAATTCCCAATGTTTGAAAAGCGCTAGCAAAGCCGTGATTTAAATGAAACATGGTTACAATCATGGCTATTACATAAAAAACAACAGTAATTGGGTCTTGAAACTGCGTGACCACAACTTTCCACATATCTGCATTACCTTGTGCGTCTGTTGTTGGAACATGACCAAACCATTCGTTTTTGTAAGTGAAAAACTGCCATAAGTGGACGACTAAAAACACCAGAATCACAAAACCAAACGGTCCCATGTATTTCGATGCCCAATTGTCAACTCGCGCTTTATTTGGTGCGGCGTATGCTGTAGGCCTCGCTTGCGCATTGGATTTAACCAACAAAATCCCTTGGATCACATGAAGAATAATACCTCCAAAAAGTCCAAATTCTGAAATTTGAATAATCAGCGTTTCTTTCATAAAATGAGCATACTCATTGAAAGCCTTACCATCATCAAATAATAATAAAGTTGCGTTACCAATCAAATGCTCAATAAGAAAGACGATGAGAAAGATACCGGTCAATGACATTACCAGCTTCCTGCCCAACGAACTTGTTAGCATTGTCTTTATCTGACTCATATAGTACTAAAATTATATTTTTTGGATGCCAAAGTTATATGCCAAGCTCCGGTCGTGCAATCGTTAACCTTGTTTATATTCAATCTAAAAGTCAATTATAAATTGATTAATAAATAAGCCATCTGTCTAATAAAATTGTTCTAAATAAAAGAATAAAGAATGCCTCCTAATAACAAATCGTGTAATCCAAAGTCTCACGCTTGGATCATAGTGAAATAAAAACACTTCAGAAGTATCTGTATTTATCTAAATAAAAAATCAATTCATCTCCAATGCTACCGTCTTTAAGGCACAATTAATTTAGTTTTGAGCGTTCATGCAGACGACTAATCTTCATTGACCGATAGTAATTACGATATCATAGCACATAAAATTAAGGATGGCGATGAAAAAGCATTCGGTGCTTTCTTCGATCAATTTTATATATCACTTTGTAAGTATGCTTATGGTTACGTTCAAGATTATGAACAGTCGGAAGAAATCGTACAGGGCGCCTTCGTAAAGCTGTGGGAGGAGAGAAGTCGAATTGACCCTCTGCAAAGTATCAAGTCATATGCTTTTCGGATAGTTGGTAACCAATCACTCAACTATTTAAAACACCTAAAAGTTCGTAGTAAGTATCAACAGTATGTTATGGACACAGGCATGGATTCGTTTGGTTTGCCTAGCGAATTTGATGTGTTCGACAAAGTAAACGAAGCGGTAAGCGAACTCCCAGTCCAATGTCGTAAAGTGTTTGAGCTGAGTCGATTTGACGGTTTAACACATAAAGAAATTGCGCAAGAACTCGGCTGTTCACAAAAAACAGTGGAAGGGCATATGAACAAAGCATTGAAGCGGCTCAGAACTTCTCTGAGGGATTTTTTGTTTATAGTGATAATATTAAATTTTCTGTGGGGGTAAAAACAGTATAAAGTTGTATTAATATAAATGAACGAAGAAAAAGACATAGAGCATTTACTATTAGCTCACTTTCTAGATCAGCTTGACGAGCCTCAAGAAACAGAAGTTTCGGCTCTAATCAGCTCGAATGAGGAAGTTCGCGAGCAATACGCTGAGGTTCAGCGCCAAGCCGTTCTGAGTTCTTTTTCAGCTCCAAATCATAATTTCGACCCTACCTCTGCTAAAGCTAAAATCTGGAGTAACACAGTTCAAAAAGAAACGAAACAATTCTGGAAACCTAACACCATGCTTACTGTAGCCGCTTCGGTGGCCATAATGCTAATAGGAACTTGGTTTATGATGCGTGGGGAATCGGCTTCATTTCAGACTAATGATACAAAGTTAATTAGTCAAAAATTACCGGACGGAAGCATAGTTGATATGAACAAAAATAGCACCGTCATATATAAAAACGTTGTTTTCAAAAATCAAAGAGAAATAAGTCTTGAAGGTGAAGCTTATTTTGAAGTCGCTCATGATCCTGCGCACCCCTTCATTGTGAGGACTCAAGATGCCACTATTACCGTGGTCGGTACTAAGTTCAATATAAAAACTTCTCCTAGTACCAAAACTGAAGTCCTAGTTACAGAAGGGAAAGTTCTGGTTCAATATGATGACTCAAAGGAGAAAATTACATTGTCAAAAGGAAATAGTGTCTATGAAGTTGATGGTTCTATACGTGTAAGCTCAGCATATGATGAGAATAGAATGGTTTGGAAATCAGGTGTGTTAAACTTTGAATATGCCAAGCTTTCTGAGGTCATTTCTACCTTAGAGAATCAATTTAATGTAGGCATTGATGTAGAAGATATTGTAATTTTGGATTGTTTAATAAGCGTAAGATTCCGAAATCAAGATATTGACACCATCCTTGCAGTCATTTCTAAGACATATAACCTTCAAGTCACAAAAAAGAGCAAACGATTTCTCATTTCGGGAAAAGGCTGTTAAGCCTACAAAACTAATCCTTATACTTTGTACTTTAACACTCTCTTTTTCAGGCAACTCGCAGGGTAAAGACATGGAAAAGCTCTCTATCTCATTTGATGGAGAAACAATTTATCAGGCCTTGGAGAAGATAAAAGATCATGTCAAGTATGTAGACTTTTCATATGACCCTACCATCTTTGACAAGAACACTTTACTCATCAATACGTTCAGAAAAACTCCAGTTGATGAGGTTGTGCGTATCATCATCGGTACAACATATAGTCTGGAAGTATTAGGTTCTCATTTTATCATTACCAAAAATGCTTTACCGGCGAAATCATCCACAATGCCAGTCCCTGCTATTCCATCACCTAAAGAGGTTATGCAAATTGATCATCAGCATAAGAAAAAAGGGACGCGCCCAATTGATCTAGAGCCTAGTGAGATTGATCATAACGCTACATTCAATAATCAGGAACTTGCCAAAGACATTCTTGAAATAGATTCTCTAGCTTCCGAAAAAGAAATAATTTCTAACATTACAAATCTCGAGACACCACTAATCAATAGTTTTTTAGACACACAGCGGGTTATTGTTTATGATACTATAAGAATTCATGACACGATAAATCATACTATTAACGCACCCATAAACCCTCTTTTAGCAGCATATAAATGGAGCTTAACGTCATCAATAGGCGCCTTTAACGTAATCGGCAGTACGACAAATGAAAGCAGTCCTTTGATAAAAAGTAACCCATTGGGAACAAGTCTATATCTTCGACTCGGTTATCATAGGAAAAGATTTACTTACTCCCTTGGCCTAGGCATGAATACGCTAAGAAATCAAGATGATTTTGAATCGGTTTCTTCAGGGGAGACATTTCGGATAGACACCGTTTCAGTATTTTTCCAGGGAGACTCTACACCAGTTTTTATCACAGATACCATTTCCGTCCTAACTTCTGACACCACAAGTCTTGAATGGATAAATGATTATTCCTTTTTTTATATACCTATTGACGTTGAGATGGAAATATTCAGCACCAAGCGGTTTTCATTGGGTCTTGGTATTTCTTTAGGGGCGTCTTTTTACATCTCAAACCAAAGAACTAGTGTTAGAGATAATAACGATATTGTTCGTAACAAGATTACTAGGTTGCTACTTCAGTATGGCGTTTCCCCAAGATTTTCCATTCATTTAGGCAAAGGAATTGACATTACCCTTTCACCATATTATCAATCGATTATTCGCGGTCTTTGGCAGCCAGATAGTGGAAATAGTAATTTATCAACGATAGGTGTTCGGTTTGGTATAAAATATTTCTTCTAGAGAACAAGGGTATCAATCCTTTTCGGGTGTATAGCCTGTAAAGCATCGAATTATGAAAGAACCCAATTACTCATACAACGACATGTCATCAATACCTATGTTGTTCAAACCACTGTCCATACTAATATTCTTGAGTGTATTCTGGCTTGGCTCAGCTACAGTTGGTTTAGGCGCTACTCATGCTAATAACAGTAAAACTCTAAGTGTAAACCTGATAGCAGAAGACAGCTTGATCGTTTACGTCGAAACCGACGACGGGACGCCACCACAATCAGGAGATACAGTGACTTATCATGGGCTAGATAGTACGTCAGGGTACCAGCCTGTCCTTTTTGAGCATATCTTCCTAGAGGACGGCTCAAAGCCGACTGCAATTGGTCAAATTGCATTCTATCTACCTGATTCTACGATCACGCCACCGGACCCTATTACAAATCCTGATGACTCTATTGACACACCCCCGGCAGACTCGACTGAAAATGTCGTGTTTATTATCACATTTAGTGGTAAAGCACCAATTGCAGGGGATTCCGCAATCTTTAACGGAAATGATAGCATTAACGCATTCCCAGTCTCATACAAGGATATATTC
>CAYMST010000185.1:0-9575 GCA_964393115.1 uncultured Roseivirgaceae bacterium
ACCCCAATGTCTTGGGTGATTATCGGTATCGGTGTCTTAATTGTACCGGTATTTTTTATTTATATAACCATCATTGAGAACATCCCGATTACTCTGCTACTATCTGTACTAATGGTTTCCTTTGGATTTGTTTTTTCCGCGGTGGCCGGGTATATGGCCGGGCTTGTTGGGTCCTCCAATAATCCCGTTTCTGGAGTTACGATTGCTACTATTTTATCTACTTCAGTTTTATTGCTACTCATTCTTGGGTCGAGTGATCCCATGCGTGGTGCGACTGGTGCCATCTTAGTGGGAGCAATCGTGTGTTGCGCAGCGGCCATTGCCAGCGACAATATGCAAGATCTAAAAGCCGGACATATTTTGGGAGCCACACCGTATAAACAACAAATTATGCAAATGATAGGTGTTGTCTCAGGGGCTTTGGTGATTGCCCCTGTTTTAAACTCCCTATTATTCGCGCAGGGTATAGGAATAGCAACACCGGAACATCCGGAGCCGCTAACCGCTCCTCAAGCTACTTTAATGCAAAGTGTGGCCAGTGGGATCTTTGAAGGTGGACTTCCTTGGAACATGATTATTGCCGGGGCAATTATCGCCGTATTTGTCATTCTAGCAGATATCAACCTAGAAAAAAGAAACGCAAACTTCCGAATGCCAGTGCTTGCGGTGGCCATAGGTATTTACTTACCGTTTGAAATGGATGTGGCTGTATTTATAGGTGGTTTAGTAGCACATTTTACAGCTAAGCGGAATGTAGGCCAGCAGTTATTACTATTTTCTTCCGGACTTATTACCGGTGAAGCGCTGATTGGTGTAGTCTTCTCTGCATTTATCTATTTTGGTCTGGATAGTCTGTCTTTAGGATTTAAAGCAGATTGGTTGGGTGTATTAGTCATAGCTGGTCTTATTACATACATGATATTCATGCCTGCAAGAAAGAAGGCAAAAGAAGTGAATAAATAGCCTTGTCCGGTTCAAAGTTTGGGTATGCTGCCATTCCATAATTTTTTATCCAATAAAAAATTTGGGTCTGGGTTTTTTAAGGCATTGAATAAGCTAGACTTGATTTGAGTATTGTTCGCACTTAAATCGGTTAATAGTTTTTTTACGAACTGTCTTTTTAGTCCATCTTGGGAACCACAGAGATTGCATGGAACAATAGGCCAACCCTGGATTGAAACATATTCCTCAATTACTTCTTCATCAATGTTGCAAAGAGGACGAATTACTGCGATTTCATTCTCTGAGACATAGTGAGGGGCCATGGAAGCCAGCTGTCCTGAATAAAAGGCATTCATGAGGAACGTCTCAATCAAGTCATCTTTGTGATGGCCAAGTGCTAGTTTATTACACCCTTTCTTTTTAGCCAGATCATAAAGAACCCCACGTCGCAAACGGCTGCAAAGAGAGCAAAAGGTTTTGCCTTCTTTGATTTTATCAATTACCACAGAATAGGTATCCCTATATTCAATATGATGTGGTACATTCCAGTTATCAAATAGATTAGGAAGTATATCTGATGGAAACCCTGGTTGCCCTTGATCGAGGTTAACGGCCAAAAGGTCAAACTTTATAGGGGCTTTTTTCTGAAACATTTGGAGAAAGTGTAGCATGCACAAACTATCCTTGCCACCACTTACGGCAATCATAATTCGATCCCCTTCTTCGATCATTTGGTAATCGGCGATAGCCGAACCTATTCCTTTGTTTATCTTGTCAAATAATTGACGAACGCTAGTACCCAACTTTGAAAATTTCTTTCCGCAAAAATAGGCGGATGTTATTTAGAATTGCACGATTTTATATTTTAGAATAAATGACACAAATTAGCTCCAAGCAGAATGTTGCTTCAAAGCAACTGGCTGATGGTATCACCGTATGGCCACATCATGATCAGGATTCCTTTTCCGTAATGGAAGTTGAGTTTGAACCCAAAGCGGTGGAAGGACTACACTATCACGAAAAGTCTACTCAAAATATTTACGTGATCAAGGGGACGGCTCAGTTTACTGTAGATGGCCAGACGCACATTCTAAGTGACGGAGAAAGTATATTGATGTTACCCGGTATTCCTCATGGCGCCGAAAACATTGGTTCTGAAACACTAAACTTGAAAGTTGTTAGTCAACCATCTGCCACCAATGATCGAGTGGTCCTTTAAGTCTTTTGCTTTTTTTTCTTAGCGGCAGGAAATAAAATATTATTTAAGATCAATCGATACCCTGGAGAGTTGGGGTGCAGGTTTAGATCCGTAGGTTCTTCGTTGACAAAGTGCTGGTAGTCCTCGGGGTCATGACCTCCATAAAAGGTCCAAAATCCCTTACCAAAAACACCATGAATATACTTGGCCTCATTAAGATCTTTATTTTCACCCATTACCACTACATCAGATTTGATGAGAGGTTTCTTGAAAGCAGTAGTTTGTCCCATGAAACCTTTAATCACTCTTAGGTGATTTTGCGTCAGCATAGTGGGAATGGGGTCCCACTTAGCGGAGAACTCAAAAAGATTAAAAAAGTCATTTTTCTCAGTCATGACCAGCCTGGATCTGTTTTTGGAATTGGGACTAGTATCAATATTGGCATGCTCATATTCCATAGGGTTATGCTCGATTTTAAAGTTTTTAAAAGCAAAAGTTTTCTTAAAGTCCAATTTACTTTGCGCAGTACGATCCATCGGATCACCATCAAACATCCATTCGCAAATATCTAAACCTTCCGCTGATAACGCGATGTCATAGGTATCCGTAGCAGAGCACATGGCAAAAAGAAAACCTCCTGATGCCACATAATTTCGTATGTTTTTGACGACTGCAAGTTTTAAATGTGATACCTTATTAAAGCCATGTTTAGAGGCAGAAGCCTCATATTCAGCCTTTTGTTCCTGATACCAAGGCATATTATGATAGTTTCTGTAGAACTTCCCGTATTGACCTGTAAAGTCTTCATGGTGAAGGTGTAACCAATCGTACTTTACCAGTTCCTCATTTATTACTTCATCATCAAATACAACTTCGTAGGGAATCTCTGCGTAGGTTAACACTAATGTTACCGCGTCGTCCCACGGTTGTTTGCTTTTTGGTGAGTAAACAGCAATTTTTGGATATTTTTCCAGCTTCATCGCATCCATATTAGAAGAGGGACTTGCTATGGCCGTCAGAATGACGTTCGCATCTCCTTCGGAAATAACTTCATAGCTCACTCCACGGATAAGGAGTTCACTTTCAAAGGTTGAGTTATGGGGCAACATAAAACTTCCACCACGGTAATTTAATAGCCAGTCTATTTGAATATCGTGCTCTAGAACCCAATATGCTATACCATAAGCTTTCAGGTGATTGGTCTGAGATTCATCCATAGGTATAAGAAGCCTATTTGCCTCGACACTAATCGCCAAGAACATCAGTAAGATGGGTATAAAGTGTTTACTCATTATAACAGAAATTAATTCCTTTTTTGATCAATAAAATTGAATCCCGATATTTATGCCTTTATTTACATGAAAAGTCGTGATTGCCCGTTTTCTATATCGACTAAACGAATAAATTCGCTAGATGTATCATAGATTAATCAAAAATATAACTTTTTGTGTTGTCTGCTTTATGCTTCTCTTGACAAGTTACGGTTCTATAGGGCAAGATCTTGATCAAATTGATACAATTGGTTTCGAGCAGACCAAATCTAACAGCATCCAGTTTGCCGGTGTTTACAAAGGACAAAGTTTATTTGTTCATAATCCCTATGATCGATCAAATAAATGCTTTTGCATTGATTATGTGGAGATTAATGAGCAGGAGTATGTCTTAAACTTGCAACTGACAGCTTTGGAAATTCCTTTTTCAGGCTTCGAAAAATACGTTCCTGTTAACATTGTAATTCATCACAAGGAAGGATGTACTCCTCAGATATTGAATAAAAACGCCGTTATTATCCATAGTAGTTTTAAGTTTCAAAACGTTAGTTTGAATGACTCTTCATTGGTTTGGAGCACCATGGGTGATCGTTCCGATGCTGTTTTTGTGGTCTCTTACTTGAAATATGGGATTTGGCGGGAGGATACTGTTATACAGGCCAAAGGAGTTTTTGAAGGAGCCAATTATGGTTATGATGTACTCTTGAAAACTGGATCCAACAAATATAGAATTAAGTATGTTCTTCCAAACGGTCGGTATTTATATTCAAATGAAGTAGAAAATGTCTTTTATCCGGAACCAATTGATATTTACCCTATTGAGGTAGTTGACAAGTTAAACCTGAGCAGAGCTGTGAATTGGGAAATTGTCAACGAAGAGGGCAGAGTATTACTACAAGGTAAGCTTAAAGAAATTCCTTTGCGACGCCTAAAGCCTGGACAATACTTTATACGCATGGACGAACAAACGGAGGGCTTTGTCAAAAAGTAGCACCTTATTTGAGTTCATTTAGATGATTTTTGATAATGCGTCCCAGCTCATTTGGTGTTCCATTCGTATTGATTAACGTCGGTGTCCAATCGTCATGGTATATCCACGCTGTCCAACCCATATTATTATGATCACAATGAGTCAGTAAGGGTAGCGCGTAATTTTCTGGTGTGGCAAAGCTACCGAGCTCATGGTCATATCCCCATTCTCCTAAAAATACGGGATATCTAAGTGCTAGCTCAGCTGTCCAAACTGTCCAATTATTACCTGACCAAGGATATGGATGTGTTTCATAAATTACCCCTTCGCACGGAATCGGCCTTATCAATGCTTCTGATAAATCATAACCCCAATTGACTCCAGAAACCATAACTATAGCCTCAGGTTGTACATTTCTAATCACATCGATAAGAGCCTCAGCTTCCTGTTTCCAGGTAGACCAATCAATAAATACAGGTTCGTTGAAAATACTGTACAAAACATGAAAATCATCCTTATAGCGTTCGGCCGCCTCCTTGGAATACTTGTGTGCTAACTCCCGATTTGCATTGAAGGGGTTCCCTCGCCATGGTGGAGTATCTTTCCAAACAGGTAGTTCTGAGGCACCAGTTCGAATATTACCATGAGCATGATAACCGAGCAATATGTATATTTCAAGTTCTTTTGCCCATGCTACAATAGGATCTACATATTTTTCCAGGTAGCCGAGGTTATGCTGATACAAATCCGGATGCACCGGTATTCGGACGATGTTCACGTTCCATTCGTCAACAAGTACTTGTAAGGCCAACTTATCAAAATCCTCAAACTCGAATAAGAAATAAGGGTCAATTAATACCACGCCTTTTAAAGACACCGGAACGGTATCAGCACTGTAAATTTGGTTTTTGGAAATACTCAGCGGGCCATATTTAAATTGATGCTGTGCAATATTTGGAGTGGGCGAATTTAACCGCGGAATGATGTAAAACGGTTCTTCTTGGCGGTTACATGCGGTCATGTATAATAATAGGTAGAGCAGTAAAGTAACTTTTACCCAAAGTTTAAACATAGTAGTAATTTAAGGTTTCCAAAGATTTTATATTCCAAAATTAAGACCTCTTTACCTTTTGAAACCAGATAAAATCAACAAAGTTTAGAGTGGTTCGTATGATCAATTTCTAATTAGCAATCAACTATTTTTTTGCCCAACTCCACATGAATGGCAGTAGTCTTGTTCTGGGTCTAGCAAAGCCGTTTCACAATTCGGACAATGTACAATTTCTTTTGTGCTCGTCTTATTTTGGCTATTAATTTCTGATGTTACGATCCCTGTTGGTACGGCAATAATGACATAGCCTAGTAGCATCAGTATTGCAGCAAATGTTTGTCCTAAAATGGTAGTAGGTGCGATATCTCCATACCCGACCGTAGTGATGGTTACAATCGCCCAATAAATACATCTTGGAATACTCGTAAAACCATTTTTACCATCTTCAATCAAATACATCATGGTACCGATGATCATGACAATACTCAATATGACCACCAAAAAAACAGTGATTTTATAGAGACTTGATTTCAATGCCTCGGCCAACACTTTCGCCTCCTGAAGGAAACGAGGTAAGTGTAATATCCTAAATACCCGTAACAAACGAATAGCTCTAATGACAATCAGCATATTTCCGCCGGTGTAAAACAAGGTTAGGTACGTGGGGACAATCGCCAAGAAGTCAATGACTCCAAAAAAGCTAAAAATGTACTTTATAGGTTTCTTTGAGCTAATTATTCGTGCGATATACTCAACGGAAAAAAAGACTGTGAAAATCCATTCGGCTGTTTTCAAATACTCGTGATATACATCGCGGATTTCCTTGACACTTTCCAGCATGACCAACAGGATGCTGGCTATTATAATGTACAAAAGAAATAGGTCAAAATGTTTTCCAGCCTTTGTATCAGTACCAAAAATGATGGTATACAATGACGCACGAAAATGCGAGAACCTGTTTTTCTTTTGTGTCATTCTATCAAACCAGGTGAATGCCTAAAAATTTGCTCAAAACCGTTAATATCAGCAAGAGCGCTAGAATTATCGGACAAGTAACCAAGATGTTGAAATGGAGAAATTTCTCCAGAAATGAACCTTTATAATTTGGATTGCCAATAGCGATCTCTTCCGATAGATTTTCCTTTTTCCAAACAAAAGCTACAAAAAGTACCGTTAATAGTCCTCCTAAGGGTAAAAATGACTCTAGTGCAATATCTGCAATAAAGGTCATGAAATCTGTTGGAGACTCTTTTCCACCATAGGTAATGAAACTAGAGAAAAAGCGTACTGCTCCATTTCCAAGTAAAGAAGGAATTCCTACCAAAAAAATCACTAAGGCCACCCACCAAGAAGCAGACTTTCGTTTAATCTTCAATTCATCGACGACGTAGGCCACAGGGACTTCAAGGAGCGAAACAGTAGAAGTTAGCGCAGCAAAACTCAGAAGAAGAAAAAATAAACCACCTATGAGTCGTCCGACTAAAGGACCAAGCGACCCAAATACGCCCGGCAGAGTCATGAAGATCAACCCTGCACCACCATTAGTATCAATACCTTGCGAGAAAACAAATGGAAACATCATAAGACCTGCTAGGAAGGCAATTCCCACATCCGCTACCGTAATAAAAGCTGCAGAGGATAGAATATTATCTTTTTTAGATACATAGCTACCATATGTAATTAAAGCACCCATTCCTAACGAAAGTGAGAAGAAGGCGTGGGCAAGAGCAGTGTGAATAACTTCTAAGTTGATTTTGGAGAAATCCGGAATTAGGTAAAACTTGATTCCTTCTGTTGACCCCGGTAGTGTCCAGCTATAGATGATTAGAAATAATATAATCGAAATAAGAACAGGCATAAGAATCTTGGACGCTTTTTCAATTCCTCCAGAAACCCCTCTGGATACAATAAACGCCGTGAGGCCCATGAATATAATACCAAAAGCACCTACCGTTTTCCAATCAGCCACGTAATCACCAAAACTATTGCCTATTCCAAAATTACCTTTGATGCCAATCTCATAGAAGTAGCCAAATGCCCAGCCAGCGACTACGTTATAAAAAGAAAGGATGAGTACACCACTGAATACACCCAACAATCCTAAACCACGCCACTTGCCAAAGCCGAGAATAGGGTAGGCTCCATAAGGGTTTTTTTGCGTTTTGCGGCCTATGGCGATTTCGGTTACCATTACAGGAAAGCACAGGATAAAGCAAAAAATTAAATACATAAGGACGAAGGCCGCCCCACCACCTTTTCCAACTTCAAAAGGAAACTTCCATATGTTTCCTAACCCCACTGCCGAACCAGCTGCGGCGGCAATAAATCCTATTTTGCTTGAAAAGTTCCCTCTAGACATTTGCTTTCGTTTGGTAGCACGAAAATAAAGATTTTGAATGATTAGGAACTATGGTTACAAAATATGCTCTTAAAGAGGAGAGGGGGCATTAATTAAAATCCTCATCAACTTCGGCAATGATCGGTGGCTTATAGCCAAACATGCATTCCTCTTTAATCTGTTCAGCAATTCTGAAGGGGACATGCTTTTCCCATCCGGTTTCACCCTTCTGAATCATTTGAAGGACTTTATCAGACATGACATGGAGGTGCTTGGTTTTCCCATACTCTATATCGGCAATCTTATTGGTAGAAACAAAGTACTGCATTAAATGAGTAAGATGTGCTTTAGGACTAAAGTTGGAAATCTTCTGTATTTCACCAGAACCGTCACGGGCTAACGAAGGATAAATCAGCAGTTTTATATTCGTTCCGAAGAGTCGGCCGAAAGATTCGAGAATTCCACCGCTTAGATTTTGGTAATACTTCTCATCAAAGATTCTTTCCAAGTTCATGTACCCCATTATCAGGCCAATTTTTTTCTTTTTCGTAAAGCGAGCCAAATAGTTCGCGAGCTTATAATGTTCTTGATAATTGGATATCATAACGTTTTGACCTAATGAACTGATCAAGTCAACTCGATCCAAAAAGTCACTTTCGTCGATATTGTCATTCCCAGATTTTAAGTCATTTAAAGTGAGTTCGGCAACAACGTGTAAATCCTTCCGATCAACATCTTCTTCACGCAAAAACTGACGCATTCCTGCAATTAGCATATCCACATTTACCAACGTTACAGGTCTGAACCGTCCACGCATGACGAGTATATTCTTTTTATATAAAGCTTCAGATGGCTGAAGAACATTGCCGAACCTGTCGAACATAGCCGCACGGGTCAATCCGTTTTTCACTAATTTCAAGCTCATTAGGCGGTTATCAACGTGATGGAAGTCAGGGCCTTGTAATCGGAACATGTCAATTTCTATTCGGTCCCGCTCAATATTGTCGACAAGAGATAATAACAGCTCCTCAGGGTCCGTAAAGTTATAACAACCGTATGTCAGGTTTACACCGAGGTCACCCAAAACCTGCTGTTGCCATTTTGTCTCAGTATCTTTTAAGATGACATGAATAATACAGTCGTTAGGTTCTGAATTGGGATGCAACTGAAAGCGAAGACCTATCCAGCCATGACCTTGATTAGTTTTCTTAAAGTTGAGTGTCTCAACCGTGTTTGCAAATGCAAAAAAAGTGGTCTTCTTGGCACGAAATACCAATCTTTTTGATAATAACGAGTACTCTTTGTCGAGCATTTTCAAAAGCTTCTCTTCGCATACGTACCGCTTGGCAGGACCGTAAATCGCGTCGGAGAAGGTCATGTCATAGGCAGACATGGTTTTGGCAATGCTTCCACTTGCCCCGCCAGCCCTAAAGAATTGTCCGGCCACTTCTTGCCCTCCACCAATTTCCGCTAGTGTTCCATAGATCCGCTGTATCAGGTTTATATTCAGTGCTTTTTCCTTGATAGTCAGTATTCTTCTATTGGAACTTCCCATTTCGCAGCGGATTTAGTGGTTTGTTGAAACGATTACCATAAATCAATCAATTGATTAACAATTTCATGACTAATGCTAATTTATGGTATTAGTTCAAAATAGAATAGGGGAGAGAGAAGTATTCACAAATAAAAAAATCCACTCCAATAAGGAAGTGGATTTTATAGCTATGAGACTAAAGAAAAGAAATAAACGCCAAGACTTAATTCGATTCTATTCAAATTTAGATATAATCTTTTGAAATACAAAT
>CAYMST010000186.1:0-9535 GCA_964393115.1 uncultured Roseivirgaceae bacterium
CTATCAGTTGGCTTTTTTGTTTTAGCTAGATTAGTAATTATTTCTTTGAGGATTATGGAACTCACATTTTATAAATACCAAGCTACCGGAAATGATTTCATTCTAATTGATGATCGTAGCCATAATTTCCCGAACCAAAAAGAGAAAATCGAATTTCTCTGTCACAGAAAATTTGGAATCGGATCAGATGGGCTTATCCTAATCAGAAACAGTTCAGATCCAGAGCTAGATTTTGAGATGATATTTTACAACCCAGATGCCAGCCAAAGCATGTGTGGCAATGGAAGCAGGTGTGCTGTAAAATTTGCTGAGTTCCTCGGTATCATCAGCGAAGAAACTAAATTCTTATCCACTGATGGTGTACATCAAGCTAGAATAGACGGTGATATCGTTCATTTGGACATGCATGATGTTAGTAGCACAACAAGACAAGGGGAAGAAGATCTATTTTTAAATACCGGCTCTCCGCATCACATAAGGTTCGTTGAGGGAGTTGAAGAAATGGACGTGGTATCAGAAGGAAGAAAAATCCGGTATAGCGAAGACTATAGTCCAAATGGTACTAACGTAAATTTTGTGGAATTGACCTCTCCTACATCGGTTTTTGTCCGCACCTATGAGCGCGGTGTCGAAAACGAAACACTATCTTGTGGAACCGGAGTTACCGCCGCATGCCTTGCTGCTTCCACAAAAGAACTGCAAAGCCCAATTGACGTAAAAACCTTGGGAGGAAACCTAAGTGTTAGCTTCAGTAAATCACAAAATGGTGGCTTTACCAATATTTTCCTGATTGGACCAGCAGTGCAAGTATATCAGGGTCAAATAGTATTATAGTAAGACTTTCACCATGGTGCAGTACGAATATAAATCAACACATCTTGCCAATTCTGAGCCCCTGAAGTATAAGCCAGAGGATTTGAGATCAGAAGAGATGATCATCAATATTGGTCCACAGCACCCTTCTACCCATGGCGTTTTACGCCTTGAGGTAGTGTCAGACGGTGAATTGGTGGTAGACGTAATCCCACATTTGGGTTATCTACACCGGTGTTTTGAAAAGCACTGTGAGGCACTCCCATACAACCAAATAATTCCGTACGTAGACCGTATGGACTATTTATCTTCTATGAACTCCGAGCATATTTATGCCTTAGGGGTAGAAAAGATGCTAGGCATCGCTGAGAAGATTCCTAAAAGAGTGGAATATATACGGGTACTCGTGGCTGAGCTTAACCGCTTAGCTTCGCATTTTATGGCCATTGGCTCTTATGGAATGGATATTGGTGCTTTTACACCTTTCCTCTGGATGATGCGAGATCGAGAACATATCATGAGGCTTTTGGAGTGGGTATGTGGTGCTCGTATGCTCTATAACTATATTTGGGTGGGAGGTTTATTTTACGATCTTCCAGTCGGTTTTGAACAGCGCTGTGAGGAGTTTGTAGAGTATCTAGAGCCTAAGCTCGACGAAACCTACAACCTGCTCATAGATAACAAAATATTCATTCACCGTACGGCCAACGTAGGAGTTTTACCACTAGACTTAGCCATAAACTATGGTATTTCTGGCCCTATGCTACGAGGGTCAGGGCTAAAGTACGACTTACGTCGGGTTGACAACTACTCCGTCTACCCTGAATTAGATTTCGATATCCCTATTGGAACAGGAGAAATGGGTACGCAAGGTGATTGCTGGGACCGAAACTGGGTTCGCATGAAAGAATGCTATGAATCCGTTAAAATCATTAAGCAATGTTTGGAGAAGCTGAATAAGGAGTATCAGCGCACCAGAGATTTTGACCCAAGGGCTCTAGCTCCAAAAAAGATAAGGCCTAAGAAACAAGAATTATACTTTAGAGGCGAGACCCCTCGAGGTGAACTAGGCTACTACTTTATTGCTGATGGAAAAAGCGATATCCCTTTCCGTTTGAAAGCGCGTTCAGGATGCTTTGTGAACTTGTCAATAGTTGCCGAACTGGCAAAAGGACATACGATCGCTGATTTGATAGCAATTATTGGATCAATTGACTTTGTGCTAGGGGAAATAGACCGGTAGATTTGAGGTATTCTATTTAGTGAAGTTTTTCTTGAATTCAGTATAAACATCACTGTCTATACTCCTTTCATCTGAATGGTCCTCGGATGGTCTATCCATTTGTTGAGCATCTCATAAAGCGCACCTTTCGAGATCGGCTTTGGGATATAATCATCCATACCAGCTGCAATGCATTTTTCACGATCACCCTTCATGGCATTAGCAGTCATCGCTATAATCGGAATGTCCGGATTGATACGGCCGTCTTTATTATTTCTAATCTTCTGCGTTACTTCATAACCGTCGATAAAAGGCATATGAACATCCATAAATACCAGTTCAAATTCATTATCCTCAATCATCTGTAAAGCCTCTACACCATCATTTGCTACATAGATATCTAACCCTGCGTTCTTCATTAGTTTTTTGGCCACTTTTTGATTGATCAGGTTATCTTCTGCAATTAGCACTTTGGCCTTCCTAAACCTTACTGGCACGCTACCATTCCCCTCTTTAGGATTAACAGGACGTAGTTTACTACTATTTTTCGCATTAATATAAAAGTAGAAAGTACTGCCCTCTCCAAGTTTACTAGTCACACCAATATCACCTCCCATCAAATTGGAAAGCTTTTTGCAAATCGCTAAACCAAGTCCAGTACCCCCAAACTTTCGTGTTGTGGAAGAGTCTGCTTGTGAAAATGTTTCAAAGATCAGTCCGAGTTTGTCCTTCGGTATGCCAATTCCTGTATCACTCACGCTAAATTGAACAATAGAACTACGCTCATCCTTTTCTAATAGTTTAAGCATGACCACTATTTTACCTCGCGC
The DNA here is from genome assembly GCA_964393115.1 of uncultured Roseivirgaceae bacterium. Lineage (GTDB taxonomy): Bacteria > Bacteroidota > Bacteroidia > Cytophagales > Cyclobacteriaceae > CAYMST01. The sequence goes on from CAYMST010000186.1 coordinate 2,866, forward strand.
TGTAAATTTAACCGCGTTACTGACTAGGTTAATTAAAATTTGTTTGAGCCTATGCGGATCTCCAATAAGATACGGATCTATGTTCGGGGCAATATTTGCCTCAAGTGAAATATTCTTCTCCGAAGTTCTTACCGAGAATATGGTTACAACCTCGTCTATCAAGTCATGTGGGCTAAAGTCCACTTCTTCAAAATCCAGTTTTCCTGCTTCAATCTTGGAGAAATCAAGAAGGTCGTTGATCAAGTTAAAAAGATTAGTCGCACTTTTCTTCACCGCATCCATAAACTCAACCTGCTCACCGTTAAGTTTCGTATCCAGCATTAGATCAGTCATACCTATCACTCCATTGAGTGGTGTCCTAATTTCATGGCTCATATTGGCCAAAAACTCACTTTTGGCATTATTAGCTTGCTCAGCCATCTCTTTGGCTGACTTGAGACTCTCTTCAGCTTTTTTTCGAACATCAATTTCTTGATTTAAAGCCTCTGTGCGCAACCGCACTTTTTCAGCAAGCACTTCGTTATGTTTTCTGATCGAATTCGTTCTGACTTTATAGATCATAACAAAAATCCCTACCAGTATAAGTCCCGCAGTAATCCTGAACCAAATCGTCTCCCAGTACCTAGGTATGACATAGATGCTCAGGGGCACCGAGATTTCTGACCAATAAACGCCATCATAGCTAGCGCCTACTTTAAACGAATAATTGATCCCACTTGGTAAATTATTATACGTTACACTCCTTGTATTTCCTACGTAATTCCAGTCATCATCCCACCCCTCTAGTTTATAGCGGTACTCCGTGTGATTAGGGTCTATATAATTGAGTCCAGCAAACTTTATCGTAAAATCCCGCACTAAGTCAGGCTTTATATTAAGCTTGTTCAGTTCACTTACATTGGGCACTTCCCCATTCATTACATAGGGATCATCGCCAAAAAGCACATCAGTAATTAAAACCGGGATATCGTATTGCCTTTGAGAAATTTCTTTCGGGTTGAAATAATTGAACCCGTTCGAAGCTCCAAAATAGATTAGGCCTGACTTCCCATAAAAAGCTGAATTAGGCCTAAAACCAGAAGGCAACAGCCCTTGTTCCTCATTATAATTAATAATGGAAAGGTCGTCGTCCGTCAAATTCCTTGATTCGGATTTGATTTCTATTCTCGACAATCCAAACTTAGTGCTTACCCACAATAAATTCTTGCGCTCTTCAAGAATGGACAAAATAGGAGATACAGCAATGGTTTCATCTTTATTGAAAGAAGTATATTTCTTGGTTTTCCAATTTAGCATGAGAAGTCCGTCCTTTTTGGTCCCTACCCAGAGTCTATCAAGTGAATCTTGATGAAAACAATTGATCACCAAATTTCTAACTTGCTCTCCGGATTCACCAAAATAGCGGTAACTGGTTCTTTCGTAGCTTACCTTATTTATTTGTTCAATCCGAGAAAAACCATCAACCCATATATTTCCATTATTGCCTTCGTGTAATTTCCTGTATACCTTTTGCTTTAGGGCCCCACCACTTAGCGCACTAAACTCTTGAAAAACGCCCAATTTTGGATTAAACACGTCCAAGCCTTCCGTGGTAGCAACCCAAATTTGGCCAAGATCATCTTCAAGGCACTGATATACCAAATTAGACGAAATAGAGGTCCGGTATGAAGTATGTCCATAATGCCTAGTCGCCAGTGTTTCAGTATCTAGGTTATAAACTCCATCATCAGTGCTTACCCACAAGCTACCATTCTTGCTCAAGCTAAGGTTATTGATACGCTTAGCCATTGTGTTGCTTTTATTCGGACTGAGGTTAAACGTTTGAATGGCACCCGTTTCACTATCAATTTTATTCAATCCTAGCCGTGTACCGAGCCAGACATTAGATTTTTTATCCTCAATAATGCAATCAATCCGACTATCAGCCAATGATTCCACATTGTTGGAAGCAGATATTTGCTTTATTGACTTAAAGAGATTGTGTTCCTTATGGTAATAGTCAACGCCTCCTGAATGTATACCCAACCATATTCCCCCAAAGCTATCTTCATAAATATCCTCTATTTCGTGATAGGCCAAACTAGTCGGATCATAGGGGTTATGGTAGTAGTTTTTAAACGATTCTTTCTCCTGATTAAAAATGGTCAATCCGTTTTTGGAACCAATCCATATCTTTCCATCAGTTGATACGCGAACCTTTTTGATACCCGTCAAGTTAGGAGAGTATTCCTCATTCAAGACCCTGAGTTGATTTCGCTCTGGATTCCAAAAGATCAAGCCATTAGTTTCCGTACCAATAATAAGATTTCCGTCTCCTTGGTAAGCTATCGTTTTTACTTTAAATGGTCGTCCATCTTGCTTGCCCAATTTTTCCGCAAAATCAACTAATTGCAGTTGCTCGTTTTTAAATTCGAAAAGCCCTCGGTCCGACCCTAACCATATCCGGTCTTTCTTATCAATTACCATTGTATTGAACTTAATTACCTGATCAGCATATATGGCACCAACCTCAGTTTGCTTACTCTGGTTTATCTCATAGTTAATTATGGATCTCGACCGTCTATCAAATTTATTTAAACCATAGGTAGTAGCCACCCACAGATTATTATCCCTATCCTCCTGAATACCAAATACATTATCTCCTAGTACACTTGGTGTAAGTTCATTATAATCATCAAGATACCTTACGAAGGTATTTGTTCCTCTTAGATACTTATTTAACCCATGCTTTGTACCAATCCAAAGGTTTTTATTTCGATCTTCGTAAATAACATTTATCCGGCTATCTGAAATAGAAGTTGAGTCACTACGGTTATATTTATACACCGTGTATTCATTGGCGTTGTACTTGTTTAACCCCTCCTGCTTGGTACCTATCCACAAAAGACCTTTGTGATCTTGATAAATAACGGTAACATCATTGTCACTAAGACCATGATTGATATTATGGTGCTTAAAGTTTATTTGCTCAACATCGCCAATAGCCATGCTCAACATGCTTTGCATGGATAGTATTAGGAAGAAAAGAGCTTTCTTCCAGCATTTAAAGCTTCTTACCACTTGGTTTACGAATTTCAAAGGTGGCCTCACAGGGTCTGGCATAATTTTATAACGTGGTTCCCCGAGAAGGGTTAATTTGTTTTCATACTCCCGTACTGCATAAATTTAATAAAAATCTTCATTCAAATGAGAAATGTCGCAGTCTATCGGTAGCTGAAAGTTACTCTTTCGACTAAACTCTCACCGGTCTGGATAAGTAAATCGAAAATCACCATCATAAATAAGCTAACACCTATTGGCTTCAATTTTTAGGTGGCTTAACAGTCGCTTTTAGAAACGAATTGATCAATTTTTGATAGACTTCATCCAATGGCGCACTTTTTACCGGAATGCAACCCGAAGAAGCACACCTAATCATTACAAAATCAAAACCCTTAGCTGTATAGTACCATTTACAACGGTGTTAAAGATACGTAACTACGTAAATTCACTCGATCGAGATTTTACGTATCAACTCGTAAGACCTTGTTTTTTCGCTAAAAATCAAGTCTTTCAACCTAAAACCTGCTGTTTAACATAAATTGAAATGATTCAAAAACATGTTTTTTTATGACAACCCCACATTTACCACCAAACACTACGTATCTACTTTTGTACGTATAAATACTTAAATAATTCAAGGTTAATTAATCTATTTACTCGTTCTGGTAAGGAATAAAATTTAAACTAAGGTAATATGAAGAAGATCTACGCTTTTGCGCTTCTTGCTCTACTTGCAGCAGGAAAATCTTTTGGTCAGTTAAAGATCCAAGGGGAAATCAGACCAAGAACTGAACTTTACAACGGTAATAACACGCCAAAAACGGATGATGGTAACGTACCTGGTCTTGCGACGCAACAAAGATCGCGTTTAACTCTTTCGTACCAAGGTGAAGGCTTTAAAATTGTATTTTCTCCACAATTAGTCCATTTCTGGGGACAAATGCCGCAAGCATACGATCTACTTGGTGACGGAGCTCCTGGAGCACCTGAATCCAACTTCTCAGTATTCGAAGCATATGCAGAATATGATTTGACTGATGCTACGAAATTGAAATTTGGACGTCAAGCTCTATCCTATGGTGATCAAAGAATATTAGGAGCTCTTGGATGGGCTGCTTCTGGAAGAGCTCACGACGCTTTTGTAGGTAAATTTAAATTTGGTGATGTCAAGTTAGACGCTGGTTTCACGCTAAACCAAACTAGACATTCAAACGATTTTAATCCAGAACTACAAAACATTAGAGCTGGTAACAAATCACTTCAATATTTATGGATGGATGCTCCTATGGGAGACTCTAAGTTGACATTAATGGCTCTGAATGTATCGAACCTTAAAGCAACGGATGCCAACAACACCTTCAATGGATTGATTAATAATACTACTTTAGGAGTTCTACCAAAGTTAAAATTTGATGACATCACAGTTGACCTTTCAGGATATTACCAATTCAGTGGTGATAAACACACGGCGTGGTTAGCCTCGGCTGCTGTAACATTTAAAACTGATTTCGCTCCAATTACTGTTGGTGCAGACATTGTCTCCGGTAAAGCATACGATGATACTGATGCTAAATCGAAAACATGGCAACAACCTTTCGGTACTAACCATAAATTTTATGGCTTAATGGATTTCTTCTATGTTGGTCCTGATGACGTAACTGCGGGGCTTAATGATTACTTCATTAAATCCGTTTTGAAAGCTGGATCAGGCAAACTTGTTACGCATTTACACTATTTCACAACGAACAAGGAATACCTGGTAACTGCTGATGATGGCGTAACCACAAGTGCTTCAACAGACGTTGGTGCCGAAATTGACCTAATCTATAAAACTAAAATCGCTAAAAAATTAGGTACAGCAATTGGTTATTCTCAGTTCTTCGCTGCTGATGACTGGAACGTTTTGCCTAGCGGCGACTTCAACAACTGGGTATGGCTACAGTTAACAGCTAAATTTTAATTTGAAATAATCAATTACCAAATAAATCTCTAATAACAATGAAGAAACATTTGATCAAAGTAATGTCTCTTGCTGTAGCAGTTATGTTTTTATACAGCTGCGGCGGAGGTAAGAAGACGACTTCTACTGAAACAGTGGAAGAGACGAGCAGTACCGTACAACTCGATATCGAAAAGCCACAGTTAACATTTGGTTTTATCAAGCTTACAGACATGGCTCCTTTAGCTATCGCTAAGGAACTTGGTTACTTCGAAGATGAAGGGCTTTTTGTAACAATCGAAGCTCAGTCAAACTGGAAAAACGTCCTTGACAGAGTGATTGACGGACAGTTGGACGGATCGCACATGTTGGCTGGTCAGCCGATCGCTGCAAACGCAGGATTTGGTCGTCAAGCAGAATTAATCACGCCTTTCTCAATGGATTTGAATGGTAATGGTATTACGGTTTCCAATGACGTATGGGCTAAGATGAAACCTAACGTTCCAGCTGGTCCTGACGGTAAGCCTCTTCATCCAATCAAAGCAGATGCTATCAAGCCAGTAGTAGAGGAGTATAAGAATGCTGGTAAGCCTTTTAAAATGGGCATGGTATTCCCGGTTTCTACACACAACTATGAGATCAGATATTGGTTGGCAGCTGCTGGGATAAGTCCTGGATATTACAGTGCTGATAACATTCAAGGACAGATTGACGCTGATGTATTACTTTCAGTAACCCCTCCACCACAAATGCCTGCTACTTTGGAAGCTGGTACTATCTACGGATACTGCGTGGGTGAGCCATGGAACCAACAAGCGGTGTTTAAAGGAATTGGTGTTCCAGTGACTACCAACTACGATGTATGGAAAAACAATCCTGAGAAGGTGTTTGTGATGACGAAAGAATTCACAGAAAAATATCCTAATACAGCTGTAGCGGTTACTAAGGCCCTTATCAGAGCTGGTAAGTGGTTAGACACTCCTGGTAACAGACCAAAGGCAGTAGGTATTCTTTCAATGCCAGAATATGTTGGTGCTGACTCTGTAGTGATTGCTAACTCAATGACTGGCACTTTCGAATTCGAAAAAGGCGATAAGCGTTCAATGCCTGACTTCAACGTATTCTTCCGTTATCATGCCACGTATCCTTTCTACTCAGATGGTATCTGGTTCCTAACACAAATGAGAAGATGGGGTCAAATTCCAGAATCAAAGCCTGATTCTTGGTACCATGAGACGATCAAGAAAGTATATCGTCCGGACATCTGGGAGAAAGCAGCTAAGCTACTCGTTGATGAAGGCAACTTGGTGGCATCAGAAGTTCCTGAGACTGATGGTTACAAAGCTCCTACCACTGATTTCATTGACGGAATTAAGTATGACGGAAAAGATCCATTAGGCTATATCAAGAGTTTCCCAGTGGGGCTTAAAGACTAATACATTATAATTTCAATTATTTATGAAGGTAACGGAGTGCACACAACTCCGTTACCTTTTTCAAAATTCCATCTGTGTGATTATTACTAGCCTTAGGACAGTTTATCATTAAGATTTATGGCCGATTACAATCGGCAAAACAGCTAAATCGAAGTAAAGAACAAGAACCAACCCATTGAGGGATTAAACTAAATAATCAAATAAAATAAGATAAGCAATGAAAGAGAAAATTATCATAGAAATACGAATTATA
>CAYMST010000187.1:0-9531 GCA_964393115.1 uncultured Roseivirgaceae bacterium
ACACCTACGATCTACTCTTTGTTTCAGCCATAGCATCCTACGGAATATTAATTTTCACAATTTGGATAGCCATTGCCTTTCGTATTGATTCAGCGATTGATAATCAGAAAGGAAAAGCTGACGTGCAAGCCACAAAATACTCGGATTTATTTAATATTAAATATTTACGGCTGCTGTCTTTTTTTCTCATATTTTCCATGGGGGCCAGTGTTTTTGCGGAGTATACTTTCTTGAAAACATCTGATATATTTTACCCGGAAGAAGAAGAACTAAGGAGCTTTTTTGCCTTTTTCAACGGTTCGATTATGATCGTGAGTTTCTTGATTCAAAGTTTCGTAAACGATTATATCATAAGTACATACGGGTTAAGAATCGCGTTAATGACTATGCCGATAGTGTTGGTGCTGTTTACCGTAGGTGCCATTTTTTCTGGACATTTCTTTGGTTACGAAACCAAAACAGAGGAATTTCTTTTCTTCTTTCTCTTTACCGGATTGGGTAGGTTGCTTACTGCGTCCCTCAAGGATGCATTGGAGAATCCAGCTTTTAAGCTTTTCTTTTTACCACTTGATGTCCGTGTTAGGTTTGACATACAAACAAAAATTGAGGGGGTAATCAATGAGTTTGCAACATTGGTTGCCGGAGCGCTTCAGATTGCGCTAGGCCTGGCGGTATTCTTTAAGTTGATTCATTATTCCTATTTCGTACTTGGCCTATGTGGCATGATCATTTATTTAGCGGATAGATTGTTTAGTGAATATAAAAAGACACTTCAAGAGACGCTGGAAGAAAAGAAAAAGGAACTGAAAGGTGAAGAAACGAAAAACGACCATATTAGTATTCAAGTTATTGAAAATGAGCTTGATGAAGATGATCCGGATAAGACAATTAGCGCCTTGAAATTGCTAGAGAGGGTTGATCCGATATATCTAGAGCATCAATTAATCGAACAGCTAAACAGTCCGTTTCCTTCCGTTCGTGAACACGTTTATCACAAATTGCATGAGCTTATCTTGTTTGGGGGACTTGAAATTATCCGGCGTAAAGCCAAGTTTGAAAGAGATGAGAAAATAAGAAAGATAGCTTCTAAGACGATTACGCGCCTAACGAAGGTCAGTGAATTTGAAATGATTGACAAGAACGTTAGACGTTTGGTGCGATCAACAAAAGAAATTGATAGAATATATGGCGCGAGGCTGCTCCAAAAGTCAAGAGATGAAAAGTTTATGCCGTATATCTATGAGCTGCTGAGAGACATCAATCCTAAGGTTCGGCAAGCAGCTATCTTTACGGCAGGTAAGCTAAGAATGCCAGAGTTTTGGGGGACTTTAATCGAAAACCTGCATATTCCTGCTTTTAGCAATCATGCTTATTCTGCGCTTTGCAATTCTGGAGACAATGTTTTCTTTACTGTTGACTCTCAGTTTTATAAGACCAACCAGTACTTCGATACAAAACTTCGTATCATTCAAATACTAGGCCGTGTAGGGGGTAAAGCAGGTATTGAATTGTTATGGAAAAAAATTGACTATCCGGAACAACGTATCGTTTCAGAAATTTATTTGGCACTCTCTTATAATGCCTACTCTGCTACAGATTTTCAATCGGCAAGAATTAAATTGGCTATTGAGTCTGACATAGGTAAAATAGCTTGGAATATTAAAGCACTACTGGAGATTCCTAATGATGACCACTTTGATAAAATGATTAGGGACGCGTTGCAAGAAGAAAATGAACAGAACTTTGAGAATATTTTCCGTCTTCTTGCCATGATATACGATCAGCGAAGTATCTTATTGATTAAGGAAAATATTAAAAATGGCACATCAGACAGCATCACTTTTGCCATTGAGATGCTGGATGTGTTTGTAGATGAAGAACTTAAGACAAAACTATTTCCAGCTCTTGATGACCTTACCGGAGAGGAAAAACTCAAAAAGCTTAATAATTATTATCCGCCGGAATATTTTGAGTCATATGAAGACTTGCTACTACAAATAGTAAATCGAAACTATAATGCTGTGAATAAGTGGACCAAGTCTTTATCGATGTATAAACTGCAGCTGATGGGGATTGGTGTAACAGATGACATCGTGGCAAACCTTTTTAACCCAGATCCAGTGATGAGGCAAACAGCGGCGGCTATTACTTATAGAATGGACCCGGATGCATATCATCATAATACGTTACGCTTAAGGCCGGATGTAAAAAAAGAGCTTGATGCCATTATACTCCCACCAGTATTCTTAGAAGAAGGAGAGTCTTATCATCAAAAACTTTTGTCCATAGAAAAGGCGATATTGTTAAAAGAAATAAAAGCCTTCAGCCATATACAAGGTGAGGTGCTACTTAAGCTTGTTGAAAAAATGGATGAGATTAAGGTTAGTCAGGGGGTTAAATTTATTAAAAAAGGTGATTCAGGTAAAAAGCCGATATACATTGTTTTGCGTGGTTCCGTTAAGGCTTATCAAGAAGAAGGTAGTGAGACTTTCTTGAGAGAAAGAGATGTAATAGGAGAGCTTCACATAGTGGATTCTGATACCTTCAATTTTAGTGCCGAAGCAGTGACAGACGCCATTTTAATGACCTTGCCCAAGGAAGAACTCTTTAATTTAATGAGCAAACATATTGAGCTAGTAGAAGGAATGATGAAGATATTGAAGGAAAGACAAAGTATTGAGTATGAGAACGAAATATTAGAAGCAGTATAAATAGAAGTTAATTTATGCGAAGAGGAAAAAAATGTAATTTATCCTTTTATTGCTGCGGCTCATATGTGAAATTGCGTTATTGATCGATTAATGATTGCGAATTACGATATTGTTATATGCTTCTCTAAAGAAGATAATCTTCCGTTGGAAGGAAGCGATAGGGGGTGGGTTACAAACTTTCATAAGTTTCTCAGCACACTTATTGGGCAAATTATGAGAAGACCAGCCAAAATTCTGATGCTTGATGAGGACAACCGATCAATAGATGCATTTCTCGACGCCCCAGTGTTAATTACAATTATTTCTAGAGACTTTTTGAAGCAAGAATGGCTTATAGAGGGAACGAAAGCCTTTGGTAAGATAAATAATGCAGCTGAAGATTCGGTGTACGATGGTATCAATAGGCTTTTTAAAGTAATCAAACACCCTGTTGATAACTTAGACGACGTTTTATCAGAATACGCCGCCATTATTCCATTCGAAGTGTATCGTGTTGATCCATTAACTGGTCAAGCTATGGAGTTTAGACGATTTTTTGGGAATGATGCGGAGCGAAATTATTGGATGAAATTGGTCGATATGGCCTATGATATTTATCATATTCTACAGCGTGTTGATCACATGAATACATCAAGCTCGACTAATGCAGCTATTCCACGTGATCGTACTGTTTACCTGGCGAGTACGGGTGTTGATATGATCATACAACGAGACATTGTCAAGCGTGAACTAATTCGACATGGCTACAAGGTACTTCCAGATAGGACCCTCCCAAAAGAGGTAAGTGCGTTGGAAAGGCAAATCAAGAGAGATTTAGATAAATGTCGTTTGTCGATCCATCTAGTCGGCGAGGATTACGGATACAGACCAAAAGGAGCGGAAAGAAGTGTGGTTGATATTCAAAATCATCTTGCTTCCAATCATAACTATGATATTAACGAACAAAAGCAGGAAAATAGCAACCCTCTTCAGTTCAATAGACTAATTTGGATTCCTCCTGATCTCAAGAATATTAGCGAAAGACAGCAGATCTTTATAGAAGATTTAAAGACGGACGCAGCAGCTTTGGATGAGGCTGAAGTGCTATCGATATCACTGCAAGAATTGAAGACAATAATTCAGGAAGAATTGGTCACTGGAGGGAGGTTCAAGCGTGACAAATCACCTGCTATTACTACTCAGGTGGCCGAGGATACGGAGCTAAGTCAAGTGTATTTGATATATGACCGACTTGACGAAGAAAAAGGAAAGGAAATTGCGGCACGTCTACATAACCAAGGTGTTAAGGTGTTAATGCCCATTTTTGATGCTGATTTAGTAGATATGCGATACTTGCATCAGGAAAATTTGCGGAAGTGTGACGGATCATTTATTTACTGTGGTACAACGACAAGTGATTGGTTGATCACTAAAATTCAAGATACTCTAAAAGCCCCAGGGTTTGGAAGGGAAGAACCGATAAGAAGCAAAGCTATTTTCCTAGAATCGGAAGGAGAGATGGAACTGGATCAGGATTTTATCGCGCAATCCAGAACCATTATCCTTAATGCTAATGGCAAAAAGGACAACGAACTATTTGATCCCTTTATCTCAAAATTAATTGGATAAATTATGAATCAGAAGGCGATTAACAAGAAGGAGGAACAATTCGACATATCGGATTTAATGAACCCGTTCCCGGGTTTACGTCCTTTCGGTATTCAAGAGAGTCATTTGTTTTTTGGAAGAGAAGGACAGAGTGATGAGGTACTGAAAAAGCTTTCTGATAATAGGTTCGTGGCCATTCTTGGTGCCTCGGGAAGTGGTAAGTCTTCTTTGATGTACTGCGGGCTTATTCCAACATTACATGGAGGCTTTATGACAGATGCAGGTTCTCATTGGAGGATCATTGTCATGAGACCGGGAGGTGGACCAGTCGATAATTTGTCAGAGTCATTATTACTTAAGAATAAAGAATACCAGTCCTACAACGAAGAGGATAAACTGATTCGAAAAACGATCACTTCGACAGTGCTCCGCACCAGCTCATTAGGACTCATAGAAGCGGTAAAACAGCTCAAGAAAAACCCTGGGGAGAATACTCTTATTCTTGTTGACCAGTTTGAAGAGTTGTTTCGTTTTCGCAAACTAGAGCATAAGTATTCTGATGAAGACGAATCCTCGGCATTTGTGAAGTTATTGCTGGAGGCAGTACACCAATACGATGAGTCCATTTATGTGGCGTTAACCATGCGTTCGGATTTTATTGGTGAGTGTGCACAGTTTCCCGAACTCACCCAGATGATCAATGATTCTCACTATTTGATTCCTCAGATGACCAGGGATCAGAAGAGAGTGGCTATCGAAGGTCCAGTAGCCGTTGGAGGGGGGAAAATAGCCCCTAGGTTAGTGCAGCAACTTCTCAATGATGTTGGAGATAACCCTGACCAATTACCAATTTTGCAACATGCGCTTATGCGGACCTGGCAATACTGGGTGGAGAACAGGAAGGACAATGAGTCCATGGACACCGACCACTACAACGCTATTGGTACGCTCAGGGAAGCACTCTCTCAACATGCAAATGAAGCTTATGATTCATTAAACAAACGCGAAAAACAGATATGCGAAATTCTCTTTAAGGCATTGACTGAAAAAGGTGCGGAGAATTTAGGTATTAGACGTCCTACTAAGTTAGCTACGATTGCGTCGATTGCAGGGGTAAATCAAGAGGAAGTGATTCGGGTGGTAGATAAATTTCGAGAGCCAGGAAGATCACTTTTGATGCCTCCACACGGAGTTCGACTAGAACCGGATACAGTTATCGATATTTCTCATGAAAGCTTAATGAGAATTTGGACTCGACTCAAACTATGGTTGGATGAAGAGTCAAAAGCAGCTGAGATGTACTTAAAGCTGTCCGAGTCCGCGTTTCGTTACCAGCTCGGTACAGCTGGGTTGTGGAAAATGCCCGATTTGCAACTGGCCCTTAACTGGAAAGAGGAAAATAAGCCGACACTGATCTGGGGACAACGCTATGATCCTGCCTTTGAAAGGACTATGGTCTTCTTGGAAACAAGTAAGAAGGCACATGAAACTGAGCAACGCAATAAAGAAGTATTGCAAAAACGCGCTTTACGGCGTTCCCGACTAACAACTATCATTTTGGCGTTCTTTACATTGGTGGCGCTGTTTTTCATGATTTATTCTTTTGTAAAGCAGAATGAAGCTGAAAAGCAAAAGGTATCGGCTTTAAAAGCACAGAAGCAAGCAAAGGAAGAGGCAGATAAGGCAAATAGATTGGCAGAACTTGCCGAAGAGGCTGAGGCCTCTGCACTAAAACAGCAACGACTTGCTCAGGAGGCAGCTGAAAAAGCGGAGATAGAGGCCGAGGCGGCTAGAATCGCTTCTGTAAGAGCCAGTAAGGCCGAAAAAGATGCGAGAATAGAGGCGGCTAACGCAAGAGAACAAAAGGCACTTGCCGATGAAGAAAGATCTAAAGCTCAAAAGTCGGCCAAGGAAGCGAAAGCTGCGGAAGCGCGTGCTCTAGATGCCAAGACGGCTGCTGACCAGCTTCGTTATCAGGCAATTGCTCAATCCATGGCGATCCGGTCACGACAGATTCGAAATAATCCTAGGCAACAGGCGCTAATCGCAAAGCAGGCTTATATGTTTTTTACCGAATTTGGAGGATCTGAAATGAACGGTGACCTGTATAGTGGTGTTTTTTATGCACTTAAAGAGTTGAAAGGAGATAGCCTTAACCATTTTAGAAATGGGCATACTGGAATGGTGAGGTCGATGGTATTCAATGGTTCAGGAAGTGCTTTATTCTCAGCAGGAAGTGATGGACAAATACTAAAGTGGGATCTAGCAAAGAACAAAAGTCATGACCCGGAATTGGTAGCGGATCAAGAAGAAATTGTTCGGGTTATTGATGTGTCTAAAGATAATCGCTGGTTGGTAACAGGGAGTAATGAAGACCAGATGAGTATTATAGACCTCAATAGCAACGACAAGGCATCAAGTACTCCGATTTCTGGCCACCAAGGAGCTGTTTATGATTTAGTTTTCCTTGGCAATGACAATCGATTTGCTTCTTGCGGTGAGGACAAAAAAGTATTGATTTCTACCATGAAGGGAGATACTACATACTTGGAGACTGATGGTTATAAATTCAAGACACTTGCGGCAGGTAACCGAAAAAACTTGTTGGCTGGAGGTAGTCAATCGGGAGAAGTGATGCTGTGGAACTTGACAAGCTCGACAAAAAAGATGTTACTAAAAGAGCGGAATAATACTATTCATTCCTTAGCCTTTGGTGGTGACGATGATATTCTAGCCATTGGAGATGAATATGGCAATATCATTTTGTGGGACCTAGAGCTAGATAAAGAAATTAGGGCACTATCTGGACATACAGCGCGTGTTACTCAAATTGCCTTTAGTCCGAATGGAAAGATCATGGCTACTGCATCCCTAGACCGAACCGCCAGACTGTGGTTTTTGGATGACCTCAATGAATTGCCGATTACCTTGGATGACCATGGAGACTGGGTATATTCTCTTGCTTTTCATCCAGATGGTAAAACGTTATATACTGGATCTAAAGATCATATTATTAGATCCTGGCCGATTATTGCCAAAGATATGGCTGATGAAATTTGTGATTATATCGAGTCTAATTTGAGTGATTTTGAATGGTCACAATATGTGGGGGAGGATATAGAATATCGCCATACTTGTGTTGGATTGCCAAAAGCTAAATAATGACAAGAAGACTGTTTTTCTTTATTTTAAGCTTCATTTTCATGAGAGTGGTGCTGTCACAGAGCAGCTGTACTCAAAACTTGAATGAAGCAGAAAATGCCTATAAAGAAGGGCGACTTAAAGACATTGAGACACTTATAAATCCTTGTTTATTACAACATAGGTTTTTGAAAGCAGAATCAATTCGAGCCTACAAACTACTGACACTATTACATCTATACAACGATGAGTATGATAAGGCCGAAACATCTTTTCTGAATTTGATTCATACTCAACATGAATACCCTATAGATTATGAGAATGATCCGGCTGAATTCATTGATTTTTATAAGAAGTACAGAACAAAGCCTATTTTCAGAATTAGTTTCAATGTTGGGTTAACCAATACACGACCAGATATTATAGAAACTTTTGGCACCTATGACACCAGTGAACCAGATCGTAATAGTTTATATTCCAGTTCTTTAGGACCTCAGTTTGGTGTTGGTATTGAGTATAATCTATTTTGGAATGTAGATGTCGTAGGGGAGGTAAATTTGGCAAACCGTATTCTCAAAATAGAAGAACAAAGTGACTTTATAGGGGGGTATACTTTGAATACTACTGAGGAGCAAAGGTGGCTAGAGTTTCCGCTTTACCTCAGAGTGGGAAGGAGTATCAAAAATTATATCCCATATGCGTATTTCGGGGCATCGTTCAATTACTTGACCAGATCGGTTGTTGCAGATGGTTCTCGTGACCAAGTTAAAAAGACAGATATTGATTTGATTCAAAATGATTTGAGGGACCGTATCAATGGTTCATTTGTAGCAGGGATAGGTGTAAAACTAAAGACACAAAATAATTTCGTGAAATTAGACCTACGTTATAGTCAAGGAAGAAGTAACGTAGTTGATCAATCGGGGCGTTATAATAATAGAGAATTAGTCTTTGAATTGGGACATGTGGATAACAACTTTCGGCAGAATTTCTTTTCGCTAACAGTTGGGTACGTTTTGTCTGTTTACAAACCTGTTAAGAAAAAGCAATACCGGTAATGGAGCGAAAAAAAATCACGTTTGCGAGTGGAGCATTTTTTGCGCTCTTTCTCTTGGTTATTGTTTCCTGCGACTTCTCAAGTGAATCACTTGATCCTACTGCTGCATTTGTTAAGTATTACGGTGGTCAAGGAGTAGATGTGGCAATTGATATTGCGAGTGCTCCAGATGGGGGTTTTTATATTTTAGGTCAATCAAACAGTGCTAATTTTTTGTCTAGCAATAGGTCGTCAAATTTGACTGATGTGGTATTTGACGGATCTAACAATGAGATTGTACTCCTAAAAACTACTAGCGAAGGGAATTTAGAGTATGTAAGGGTGATAACAGAATCTATCCGCAGTTCTGCCGTGTACAGCAGTGCAACAGCGTCAACGCTAAAGGTGGCTGAAAATGGTGAGGTGGTTTTGTGTGGAAGTATTTCGAAGATAGACACTATAAATGGGGAAGCTGTCACTCATGAACAAGTACTCTTAGCGAGAGTTGGCTCTGGTGGCGAAATCCAATGGGTAAGGGAATACGGATTGCTGGAAAATGTTCCTGATACTCGCGACCCTTTGGCAAATGAGTTTGCGAATGACGTACTCGTGGACACGGATGGTTATGTGGTCCTAGGTGCTACTACAAATATAGATACTATTCAAGCAGGTGGTTTTGATCGAAATGTCAATCTTTCAGATGCCTTGATTATGAAAGTTGGTTTGGATGGGAATATCATATGGGAGCGTGTATTTGGTTATGAAGGTTATGATGAAGGTCGGGCTATCGTTAAAGATGCCTTAAGTGATGGATATATTGCTGTGATAAAAAAGGCAATAAAAGATCCTTCTGGCGAGAATGATGTAGCGTCGGACATTGCTCTTTGGGAGGTAAATACCGACGGTACACCTGGAAATGATCGCGAAGTCAATACAGGAAATATCATTGAAGACCCGTTGCGCATGGTTACTCTTTCAAACAACCGAGGTTATCTGGTCATTGGCAATGCGGGTGATAATGTTTCCTTTTTGGATGTATTAGCAGGTAATGAGATC
>CAYMST010000188.1:0-9459 GCA_964393115.1 uncultured Roseivirgaceae bacterium
AATATAAAGTCTATTTAGAAACAGAAATAAAATCTAGTAGGACGTCATTCAAACCAACTGTTTTGTGTAATTGTCTTATGGATTCCTTATACATCAAGATAGGTTTTTTTGGTTATACTGAAATTTTGATATCGGTCGTTTTGGTTCTTTTGTGATTGGTGTTGGTTTTCATTATGGTTAGTATTTATGGTTTTTTGGTTAGGTTACAATATTTTATTTGGTGAAATACAAGCTTGGGGATAAACTTTTTCCAGCTAAGTTGCCTTCTTAGTTGAAATAGTATAATCTTGTTTATCAGTAATACGAAAAGTGTACCGATTTTGGAATCAACTCTGAACCTAATCTCAATACTAGAACGATATCAACAAGTCAGACAACGCTCGGCTGAAATTACTGCACCGTTACAAAAAGAAGATTTCGTAGTGCAACCTATTGTTGATGTATCTCCACCAAAATGGCACTTGGGACACACCACATGGTTTTTTGAAGAGTTTATACTGGCCAAAAAAGATGACTATCAAAGGTTTCATCCAGACTTTGCGTATCTTTTTAATAGCTACTACGAAACCGTTGGTAAGCGGGTGTTACGAGTTAATAGAGGATTAATAACTAGGCCAAGCGTAGAAGAGGTATTCGAATACAGAAGTTATGTCGATAATGCCATGGAGAAGTTGCTTCATGAAGGTGATTTTGAAAGTGACTGGTTATCCTTGCTTGAGTTAGGGCTACAACATGAAGAGCAACATCAAGAATTATTGCTGTATGACATCAAGTACATTCTCGGCCACAATCCCTTATTTCCAGCATATATTTCAGCTTCACCTAAAGCTATATCAGGTATGGAGGTGAACGATTTGGGATATTATGAGATTCCAGAAGGTACCTATGAAATTGGATACCAAGGAGATAGCTTTTGTTATGATAATGAATACGGTTGCCATAAACAATTTCTACATGAATGTAGTGTTGCCAATCGTTTGATTACCAATGGAGAATATCTGGAGTTTATGCAAGATGGGGGGTATAAAAACCATAACTTCTGGCTTTCGGAAGCATGGGAATGGGTGAAGACAAATAGCATCACCTCACCACATTACTGGCATGAGATTGAGGGCGAATGGTATTGCTATAAATTAACTGGCTTAGAAAAGATAAATCTATCTGAACCTGTTACCCACGTCTCTCACTTTGAAGCGATGGCATATGCAGAGTGGCGTGATATGAGGTTACCTACAGAGTTCGAATGGGAGGTAGCCGCTTCCATATTTGGGGATCATGAAAAGGGTGTTTTTTATGAAGATAAAAATTGGCATCCCGTTCCTCAGCAGTCTTCGAACAATCAGTTTTTTGGCGACACTTGGGAATGGACCAATAGTGCTTACCTTCCGTATCCATATTTTGAAAAAGCAGCGGGAGCTGTAGGAGAATATAATGGTAAGTTTATGGTCAACCAAAAAGTGCTGCGGGGAGGGTCTGTAGCTACTAGCAAGAGCCATGTGAGGCTTACTTACCGAAATTTCTTTCACCCACATTTGCGTTGGATGTTCAGCGGAGTGCGGTTGGCAAAACATTTATAATTATGTCACAATCTATAGAGCTGGACTTGGACCAGCAGTTTGCATTAGATGTTGAGCGTGGACTCACTTCACAACCTAAGTTCTTACAGTCTAAGTATTTTTATAATGCAAAAGGCGATGAGCTTTTTCAAGAGATCATGAACCTAGAGGAGTATTACCTCACTAGAGCTGAATATCAGGTTTTTGAACAGCGAAAAGATGCTATTCTTTCCAAGATAAAATCCCGAATCGGTGATCAGTCTTTTGAGCTCGTTGAGTTAGGAGCAGGAGATGGATATAAGACGAAGATACTCATTCGTCATTTTTTAGATAAAGGTGTTGATTTTCAGTACATACCGATTGATATAAGCGCAAACGTATTGGAAGGGTTAAAACTGTCATTGGGGGTAGAAGTCCCAAGTTTAGAAGTAAGGACCAATCAAGGTGACTATTTTGATGCATTAGCACAGCTAGACTATGAAGAAGTACCGAAGGTAATCTTACAGTTAGGTTCAAATATTGGGAACTTCGATTACGACGATGCCGTGGCTTTCCTTAAAAAGCTGGCTTCCCATATGAAACCATTTGATCATTTGCTTCTAGGTATTGATTTAAAGAAGGAGCCATCAAAGATATTGGCTGCCTATAACGATAAACGGAAGGTAACCGCTGAGTTCAACCTTAACCTTTTAGATCGTATCAATGAGGAGTTGGGAGCTAATTTCGACAGAGATGAGTTTTTGCATAATCCAACCTATGATCCGATTAGTGGTGAATGTAGGAGCTATCTGGTGAGTAAGACCAAACAGACAGTTAACATTGAAGCTATTCATCAAACGGTCAAGTTTGAGGCCTGGGAGCCAATCTTAATGGAGATTTCCAGAAAGTACTCTGTTCAGGAACTCTCTGCATTAGCTGATACTTCAGGGCTTGAAATAGAAGAAGTTTTTACTGACGACCAAGAACAATTTGCAGATGTCATGATGAAGCTTAAGACCACATAGCCGCTAAATCTTTGATTGAGCTAAAATACATCTTAGTTAAGCGGAATAAATTTTATTGATTACATGAAATTGGTAAGAATAATGCTATTTTTGCCATCCTTTTTTGCGCACGTGGTGGAATTGGTAGACACGCTATCTTGAGGGGGTAGTGCATTAACTTGCGTGGAAGTTCGAATCTTCTCGTGCGCACAAGTCTACACAAAGCATCCCTCTCCATTACATAAAACCAATTCGTACAATTATCTGCTTTTATTTCGTTATTGAAAGGAATCCTGGACGACATATATTGTATTCGATATAACGAAGTCATTTTTAAATTATCTTGTTACGATATAATTTTGTGTCTCGTCTAACATAATCGCGTTTTTATCGAAATAATTTGTAGAAATGTATCTTGGCACACTAATCTATTTCCTCGTACTTAATCCACCGTTATTAGAGATCTCACAGAAGCCAGGCAACTTCACAGATGCCAGGGATGGTAGGCTTTATCATACCGTGACGTTTAACTTGAAGAACAAGCACGGAGATTACGTAGATAGAACTTGGTTAGCGCATAATCTTGAATATGCTTCACCGCAATCTTTTTGTTACAAAGGATATGATGAGTATTGTAAGGCTTTTGGAAGGTTATACAGCTGGCATGATGCGCTGGAAGTATGTCCGGCAGGATGGCATTTAGCTACTGCTTTAGAGTGGCGTGAGCTGTTAGAACATCACGGGGGAATTCACAATGCTGGTGGTAAATTACAAGATACCACACATTTTAAATTTCATTTAGAGCTTGGTGGGTTTGGTGAGCCTGATGGTAGTTATTATGATGCTGGAATGTCGGCCTATTTTTGGGATGCAGAACCCCATTCACCAAAAGACGCAGGTCTAATTATTTTTATGAAGGATGTTGAGGGCGTTCAGCATAAAAAAGTACATGCCTATCACAAGAATAGTGTGAGGTGCGTGGCAGATTATGAAGAAGAGAAATAGCTAATAATTGATGCCTTGACTGTTGAGCAGGTCTGTAATTAGTGCAATACGATTGACAGATATGCTTTTTAACCTACGGAAGGCTTCTTTTTCATCTTCTTCATTAAGATCTTTAACAGAAAGCTTATCGACTATGTCAAGAATAGTTTGAAATGGTTTTTGCAGATCGTTGATGAGCAGCGAAATTAAAGTTTCTAGTTTTTCCTTTCCTATTGTTGTCTCTTTTAGTAAATAAGCCAAATGCACAGCTGATTTCACACGGGCAATTAACTCAAAATTGTCAAGTGGCTTACGTAAGAAATCAACCGCTCCATGGTTGAGTGCGTGGTTCAGAAAAATAGATTCTTTTTTCTCACCGGTAATGATAATTACCGGGATCTGATTTAGATCAGGGTTTTCTTTTAGTTCCTTTAGGATATTAAGCCCATCGGTATCCTCAAGATTCCAGTCTAACAGGATAATATCAGGTTGTATTCGATAGCAAAAGTTAGTTACTTCCTGCCCTTCATTGCAGTTGTGAATTTCTTTGAACTCGTTTTGCAAAATAGATTCAATGATCTTTATGCTGAAAAGATCATCATCAACAACTAGGATTTTACTTTGCCTTGCTATTTCATCCATAAATGCAACTTACAGGCGCCAATTTAAACAAATCTATGAATTTGATACATCTTATCGGATAAATTCCCTTTTTTAACAGAAAAATTGCCTAATTCCCCAGATTAACGTTATTTTCAAGGGAATTTAGTTCATTTATACGTTTTTTGGTGAACTACCATTTTTAACCAGTTTCAAATTGATGACTGAACTAATGGGGCCGTCATTTATCAGACGGTTAGCATAGTACAAAACAACGATGCAATGATTAAGGCAGAGAAAGGGCCAGAAGAAGAAAATAGACTTAAAGCACTAAATAGTTATAATATCTTAGATTCTCTTTCTGAAGACGAGTTTGATGATATCACCGCGCTTGCCGCGGAGATTTGTGGAACACCTATTTCTTTAATATCACTTGTGGACGAAGATAGGCAGTGGTTTAAGTCCAGACATGGACTTGACGCTCCTGAGACGCCTCGAGATATTGCCTTCTGCGCTCACGCTATTAACGATCCAGATAATATTTTAGAAGTTGAAGATGCTAACTTGGACGAGCGTTTTCATGATAATCCTTTAAACACCTCGGATCCACATGTGCGGTTTTATGCTGGGGCTCCATTGGTGAATAAGGAAGGATACGCCCTTGGTACGCTGTGTGTGATTGATCATTCACCCAAAAAATTAACCGCTTCCCAGAGGAAATCACTCAATACGCTATCTAAACAAGTGATGGCCCAACTGGAGCTGAGGAGACACAGTGCTGAGACAGAAAAGGTAAAAGACCGTTATGAGGACTTGATAGAAAATATCAAGGACATTATCTACGAAATGAACTATCGGGGTGAGTTCACCTATGTAAATCGTCCGATGTCTGACGCATCTGGTTATAGCCAGAAAGAGTTACTCTCCATGAATTATCTGGATCTGGTCCATGATGAAGATAAGAAACGCGTTTCCGATTTTTATCTTACTCAATTTTCTGAAAAACGGGAATCTAGCTATTTGGAGTTTAGAGTAACAAGGAGGGATGGGGGTATGGATTGGTATGGACAAAATGCTCATATGGTTTTTGAGGGTGGAAAAATCTTGAAGATTAGAGCCGTTGCGCGTAATATCAATGAAATTGTAGGCTTAAGGCAATCCCTGAAAAATAGTGAAGAGTACTACCGTGTGCTGTCAGAGAACTCCACAGACCTTGTTTGCATCCACAGTCCAGAAGGTGACTACCGGTATGTCTCAAAATCCGTTGAGGAGATGTTGGGGTATAAGCCGAATGAACTAATCGGGGATAGCCCTTATAACTACATGCATCCCGAAGATGTCAAGCGCATTAAGGCCAATGAGCATCAAGCTACGTTGCGAGGAGAGCCAGTTATTAATACTGAATTTAGAAAAAGAAAAAAGGATGGGACGTATATTTGGGTAGAGTCGATTACGAAGCCGATTTTTGATGAGCAGGGGAACTTAAAGTCAATACAAAGTTCTACACGAGACATTACAAGTCGTAAAGCATCCATAGAGACCATACGTGAAAATGAAGCGCGCTTACTTTCACTGGTAGAGAATACTTCAGATATGATTTGGTCTATTGATTTAGACTACCATTACGTCACCACAAACTCAGTATTTAGAGATAGAATGACTGAGAATGGTGCTCCAGAACCTATCGAAGGAGAGGCTATTCCTTTTGACTTATATCCTGAAGAGGTAGTGAAGTGTTGGAAGGAAAAATACCAACGAGCCTTTGCCGGGGAGCAGTTTTCAATAGATGCATCTAAAGAGCTGGCCATGGCGGATCCATATTATGAATTTGGATTTAGCCCAGTATATGAGCCTAAAACGGATAAGATAATAGGAGCTACCGTTTTTGGAAGAGATATCTCTGAACGTCTTAAGTCAGTAGAAGAGCTGAGGAAGAGCCAAACGAATTTATCGGCGCTTATTCAAAACACAAGTGATCTCATATGGTCTATTGATTTAGAGTATCGGTATTTGACTATCAATGATGTTTTCAAACGGGAAATGACATCGTTTGGAGCTCCGAAACCTATAGAAGGAGAACAAATCCCATTTCATATTTATCCCGAAGTGGTGGTGAAGGCGTGGAAGGAAAAATACCAACGAGCTTTTGCCGGGGAACAATTCACTATTGACGCATCAAAAGAGCTGGAACTAGGAGATCCATTTCATGAATTTGGTTTTAGTCCTATTTATGATCCTGAGGCGAATAAGATTATTGGAGCCACCGTCTTTGGTAGAGATATTAAGGAGCGACTTAAGTCTGTGGAAGAAATTCGCAAAAACGAGGCTAACCTACATGGTCTGATAGAAAACACGAGTGATTTAGTGTGGTCGATAGATAGTGACTATACGCTGCTAACGACCAACTCTTCGTTTAAGCGCTACACTCAAAAAATAGGAGCTCCTTTACCTATCGTTGGTGAAAAAGTACCGTTAGAAGAGATCTCGAGTAGTGGGGCTGATTTTTGGAGGGACTGCTATCAACGGGCGTTTGCCGGAGAGCGGTTTTCCATTGACCAACTTTCGAGTACTTCGGATGGACACAACTATGAGTATAGTTTTAGTCCGATCTATGATCAGCAGAGTGAAACGCCTATTGGTGTTACGGTATTTGGTAGAGATATTTCAAGTAGAATAAAGACCAATGAGCGTATTCGAAGGGATGCTGCAAACCTGACAGCACTTATTGATAATACCGATGACTTTGTGTTTTCGCTTGATGACGATTATCGCTTTCTGGCGTTGAATACATCCTTCCGGCACGGGATACAGAATTTCTCTGAAGACAAACTACACGTAGGGGATCTTTTTCCCTTCCAGTCTTTACCCAAGCATTTGGTAGCCTTTTGGAAAAACCAATTTGACAAGGCGCTAAAGGGAGAGCGCGTCGCTTTTGATTACGACTTAGGAAACTTTGGCATCGAATCAATTGAGTTTAGCCTGACGCCAATCTTTGATGCGGAAGAGAAAGTAGTAATTGGTGTGACGGTCTTTGGTCGTAATATCTCAGAACGCATTCGCAAGAATAAAGAAATTAAGAATAGCGAAGCCAAGCTAATGTCCATGATAGAGAACACCATGGACATTATCATCTCAATTGATAGTAAATATCGCTATACAATTGTTAACAGCGCTGCTGTCGAATGGACCACTAGTATGGGGCTTCCTGAGCCTAGGAAAGGAGACAAAATTCCTTTTGATAGTATGCCAGAAGAGATACAGATCAACTGGAAAAATGATATTGACAGAGCACTTTCAGGACAGGTATTCTCAACAGATTTATCACGATACGGTGCCAAGAAGTATGATTTCAGCCTAAACCCTATTTTGGGTATTGACGATCACATTATCGGGGTGTCTCTTTTTGGCAGAGATGTTTCCGAGCGGTTTATCAAACAACGAAAAATAAACAAATTTTTGGACGGCATGCGTCTGCTAAATGAGCTGGCGTCAAGCACCAAGCTTCCTCATAGCGAGCTTTTTGATATCGCCTTAGATGTGGTATGTGTCTTTCTGGATATGGAGGTAGGTATCATTAGCAATATTATTGGTGATGTCTATATTGTCAATAGTGTACATTCCAAGAATCCTAAATTTGACTTTAATACAGGTGACAAGTTTGAATTAAAGGATACTTACTGCTCCATTACATTTGCCCGAAATCAAATTTTGATGATTGATGAGGTGGGCAAGTCTATGTACAAGTCTCATCCTTGCTATGAGAATACACAGCTGGAAAGTTATATTGCAGGTAACATCTTAGTCGAGGATGAAAAATTCGGTACAGTTAATTTTTCGTCTTCGAAGCCTCGACAAGATAAATTTGACAACTACGATCAGGAATTTGTCCAGCTGTTAGGTAACTGGATTGGTTCTGAGCTGAGTAGAATGCGTAATGAGAAGCGTTTGAAGGCGGAGAAGGAGAAAGCACAGCAGGCTTCTGTTGCCAAGCAACAGTTCTTGTCGACCATGAGTCATGAGATTCGAACTCCGCTTAACGGTGTGATAGGAACAACTCAAATATTGTTAAAAAGGGACCCAAGAGGTGATCAGTTGGATCATTTGCGGACGCTAGAGTTTAGTGGCAACAACTTACTTGGGTTGATAAATGATATTCTGGATTTCAGCAAAATTGAAGAGGGGAAACTCGATCTAGAAGAAATTGATTTCTCACTTCATGAGTTGGTGACCAGCTTGCGTTCATCAAACCTAGCGCTGTCAGAAAAGAAGGGGCTCGCGCTGAATGTAAATTATGATCAGGCCTTATCAAAGAGTTATAAAGGGGACCCGGTAAGGATTAGTCAAGTCATCGGAAATTTGGTAACAAATGCCATAAAGTTTACTGAAAGAGGAGAAGTCAATATTAAGTTAAAACTCCATGACAACAAAGATGATGAGCATGCGATCCTAATAGAAGTTCAAGACACTGGAATTGGTATTCCTCCAGAAAAACAGAAGCAAGTGTTTGAGCGATTTACTCAGGCCGATTCGCGGACTACGCGTAAGTATGGAGGGTCTGGTTTAGGGCTCAGTATCATTACGAAGCTTCTTGAGCTAATGAACTCCCAAATCCATTTAGAAAGTGCGGCTAATGTTGGGTCTCGTTTCTACTTTGTATTGCGGTTGAAGCCGGTACAAGAAATCCGTGCTCCAAGAATTGAGAAAAGCCGGTCTGATGACGCTGATGCATTTAAGGGAAGTAAGTTCCTACTTGTAGAAGATAACGAGTTTAACAGGGTCATAGCACGTGAGTTTCTCACAGGCTGGGGAGCCTTGGTGGATGAAGCCAAGGATGGAACCGAAAGTATCGTTATGATTGACGAGAAGAAATACGACATGGTTCTGATGGATTTACAGATGCCAAATATGGATGGATATGAAGCCGCGTTGGAGATCCGTAAAAAGCAAGGGGAGTACTTCAAAAATGTTCCTATCTTGGCCTTTACGGCCTCAGCATTATTAGAAGTGAAAGAGCGTATCGAAGCGTGTGGTATGAATGATTTTATCACCAAACCGGTACTTCCAAGAAAATTATTTGAGAAGATAGAAAAGCATATTATACGAAAAAAAGAGGAAACAGAAGACCAAGGTAAGTCCGAAATAAATGATAATGACCTGGAATACTTAAGAAAGGTCACGGGTGGCGATCCGGATAAAATGATCATGTTGCTAGATTCTTTTATTGATCAGGTAAGGAGTGATCTGAAAAAAATCGAAGATGGGATTCGTGAGTTGTCTCAAGATACAATTCGGCACTACGCCCATAAACTCAAGTCTTCATTTTCTATGGTGGTTTT
>CAYMST010000189.1:0-9429 GCA_964393115.1 uncultured Roseivirgaceae bacterium
ACTTGACTATTCCTATGAATAACCAGAAAAGAAAAGCTCTGACTACTTGGCAGAGATTTTATACAATGCCGTACCATGCGGGGGCACTGTGATACTTAAAGTCTTTTCCAAATCTCCAATATTTTTTTTCCCCCATAGATCTCTTACGACACCATTTTTCTCCTTCCAAAAACGATTTGTATTCAATACCAGGGTTTTATTTTCAGCGTCAGTGTTAATGACTGCAAGGTATTTCCCTTCTTCTCCTTTGATATTAGACGTCCATACCGAAAATGATTCGTTGTGCTTGACCTCCTTTTGATTGTAAGCAGTCTTATTCACCTGTATCACTTCATCATTCGTGAGAAGGCCTAAAGTATGATGATCGTTTTCAGGAAGGTATCCCCCCATGAATAGTGGCGATGCAAACATACACCAGACGCTCATGACCGTTTTCTTTTCCTCCTCTGAAAATCGTGAGTATTCATTTCCTATATTTCCGCTGGTATCTTTAATCAACGAAGCGACCCAGTCGTCTCCGCCAGTGATACGTAGTTTACCAAATGGCAACATATCTAAATCTGGATGCCCTACCTTGATATCATACTTTTTCCAATTTCTGTATAAATCAATTTGCTTTAGGACAAAATCCCAGTGGTCCCAAAAGTCGTTAGATACACGCCACATGTTAGCGTTAGCATCTAAGAATTCATGGTCTCTTGTTTGTGCCGGCCCTGGTGATAGGCTTAACATCATGGAGCGCTCGGCAGCATTTATTGCTTCACTTAAGGTCTTAATTTCTTTTTTATTGATTGGGCTCAACATATTATCAGCTTTGATAAAGTCAACTCCCCAACTTGAGTATAGGTCTACTATTGAGTTGTAATAATCGATACCACCAGGAATATCTGTATTCACACCATACATGCTGCTATTCCATTTACAAGTATCTGCAAAGTTAAAAATCTGTTTTGCGGTGTATTTTGAATCTTTAATCGGTAAATCCTGATCAACGGCATTCCATGGAATTCCTCGCATGATATGAATCCCGAACTTTAATCCTTTGCTGTGTACGTAGTCTGCAAGGTATTTAAACCCTTGTCCATTTTTGGCGGAAGGGAACTTATCAGTATTGGGAATCAGTCTTCCATAAGCATCTAGCGATTGAGAAGGTTGGTACACATCGGCCATCGTGGTTTTCACCTCAGGCGAATAGTACCAACCTAAATCAACTACAAGATATTCCCATCCAAAATCTTTTAAATGCTCAGCCATGTAATCTGCTACTTGTATGACTTGCTCCTCAGTAATCTCGAACCCAAGACAGTCCCAGCTGTTCCATCCCATCGGAGGAGCTGGTTTAGCGTCTAAGCTATTTTCCTTGTCTTTCTTCTTGTCTTTATCGATACCGAAGGCGTTTCCGCAAAGTATGAGCAATAGTAAGCCAGCACAGATTCTTGATATCTGAAACATTTTTTAAAAAATTCTGGTGTAAATACTTATGTAAACTGAAGTTTTAACTTCTTAGATTTAATCTATTCATTAAAGCCCTTTCATTAAAAAGGCTTCTTAACCACTATCGTTTAGAAATTCTGATTGTTTCTAACTCGTTAGCAGCGTTTATTAATCTTAACGTGTATAGGCTAGGCTTTAAGAACCCTAGATCTACCTGACCGTTTCTGATGTTTTCGAATGACCTCATCATTCTACCGGTCATGTTGAAGATTTCTACTTTCTTAATCGACTTATCATCAAATGAGATCAAACCAGTCGTAGGGTTAGGATACGCTGTATTGCTTAACTTTTTATCCACAGAGTTGATTGTTGGCACAATCTCTTCCGAGCTAAGTGTTAAACTACCGAATACAGCCGGGCTTTTCCACGCATTTCCATCAACGTCATTCCAAGTGTACTGACCAATTCGCTCATACGTATTATTTACAGCGTCACCATCTTCGATTTCGAATCCTACAATTGAATCTGCCGCCAAAGAAGGGTCGTAGCTAATACCATTCGCTTCGAATAACATTGGTAAGTCAAGCATCATTTCTAACGTCTGAATATCGCCATTATGCGCAACAGCAGCATTGTAAATACCGTCGGCTTTAAATTCTGGAGACCATCCATTGAACCTTCCATCTTGATTCTTCTTATCAGTAGCCGCATCCATATCAAAACGAAGCCAAAACTGTGTAGAATCATAACCTTCTGGGAATCTGCCGCCTAGTGCAAAGTGTAAAGCGATATAATCACCTTTGAACACTGCATTATCAGGGCTGAATGGTAATAAGTCTGAATCTTCTCGCTCTACTAAAACATAGATTCTAGAGTTATCGGCCCATGCAATCTTAACAGATGTTTCAGAATGTAATGGATCACCAATAATTGTAGTTGCATTAATGGCATCCACTAAGCCCCACTCAGGATCGTTTGCAATACCGTCGATTTCTGGACTGGTAGTAAACTTCTTAATCGTTGCACTTGCAGTACCTTGAGCAAAAACGCGGTTGTTACTGATCAAGAACGCGCATACCAATAGCGCTCCCCAGATCATAGGGTATCTGTTTTTCATGATATTAGTTATTAGTTATTATTAAAAAAATTAGGATTCATTGTTACATCTACCGTAGGCAATTCCAGGTAGTATTTTTCACGGGTAGGTAGCACTTCAATATTACCCACTTGCTCTGCCATCATTTCAGGATTAGCATTTCTCCAATCTTGTATGTCTTTGGCCACTTCTTCAACCATTTCTAGGCGCTGCAAATCGAACCATCGACTTTCAAACTCTCCTACAAATTCATAGTTACGCTCACTGACCACGGCGTCAATAAACGCTTCAGCACCCATGGCCGCAGAAAGATCCACTGCAGAAGCTGCATCTACAGGCAGTCTATTTGCTCTTCTTCTGACCATATTTACCGCTTCAAGTGCATCCGCATTGATACCACCGGACCGTGCCTGAGCTTCAGCATAAGTTAACAGCACATGCGCATAACGGTACGTGTGTACGGCGCGTGAAGAACTTTCTGGAACAGCAGCATATGTTGAGTCATGAGGGAAGTCTTCTGTACTTCTCCATTTCGCAATGTGAGGGGCCTTTGATCGACTATCTTGCCACTCAATCCAGTTCTCTGGTAAAAACTGAGGATTATCCTCTCCATCTCTATCACTAAGATCGTACCATCCAGTAGTAAACGACACTTCCTTTCTATAGCTATCCGGATATCCTAAGAAATACTGTGGTTCTACAATGACATCATACCAAGCATTCGTCCATTTCAAACCAAACTCCTCAAATGGTCTAAGTCCTTCAGGTGCTAGATTTGTAGCCGATCCTAGTCGGTTATAACCGAATATAACGATTTGCTCTTTGTTAAAATCATTAGCGAATAACCATAGGTCTTGATAATCATCCATTAGACCATAGCCGTAGCGATCAGCATCATCAATAATTTCCTTGGCAGTACTCGCAGCCATAGCGTACTTGTCTGTTTGATTAAGTGGCCACCCCCCCATGTGCAAATAGACGTTTGCTAAAATGGCTTTGGACCACCCTGACGTAGGAAGAGATCTATTTCCTCTTCCTGAAACATTCGATCTATCACCAGCAGCTTTCCATATATCAGGTAAGTCGGCCCAAGCTTGTGCATCATAGAGTGCAGAAACTTCTTCAGCTGTATACGCAGCAGGAAGTTTGTCACCTGCTGAAGTTAATAGCTCCACAATGTACTCATAAGCCTTCTCAGTAGTTGCAAATTCAGCATCCGAAAAATTCCCATTGTAGCCATAGTTTAATG
Source organism: uncultured Roseivirgaceae bacterium (assembly GCA_964393115.1). GTDB lineage: Bacteria > Bacteroidota > Bacteroidia > Cytophagales > Cyclobacteriaceae > CAYMST01. Next base: position 3,780 of record CAYMST010000189.1, read on the forward strand.
GAATATCCCCCCATAGTCTCGTTAAGTTGAAGTATGAATGCGCTTGCAACGTCTGACACATGGCTTTTACCATATCTTTTGTTCCCTCGCTCACCGGCACATTATTCACGTTGTCAATCATCCAGTTTGCATTTCTAATAAGGGTATAGTTATTGTTCCATATCTCTACCGCACGCTTATTATTAGCCGGAACATCGTACCTATCGAACTCCCTAAAAGGAAGCTTCTCTGGGTGAAGATTTACCGCCGTAAGTTGCTCGGAACCCGCATGAGGAGCAAGAGCGGTTGTATTATCATATACCTGCGAGGCAGCATTGAGCACCGAATTCATTGCCGCCATCATATCGTCACTATTATTGAAGAAGTTACTTGCAACGAGACGATCTTTCGGTTCTTCCTCCAAATAATCGGAACACCCCATGGTACCCACTAATAACAGTACCATTAATTCTATTACTAATATTTTATTCAATGACATGATTTCTTAAAATTTCGCTTTAATACTAAACATCGTTGTACGTGGTACTGGATAGCTTCCTGCATCAAATCCATATCGCGTATCACCATCGTCGTTTGATACTGAACTATTTGCCTCTGGATCGTAACCTCTATAGTCAGTGATGGTCGCAAGATTTTGTATGCTCATCGCCAGGGTAACATCAGAGAAGCCAATTACCTTATTAGGCACTTTATACGACAACGAAACATTTTGAATTCGTATAAAATCAGCCTTCTGCAGTACATAGTCAGATATACCTAAGTTTCGATTGGCTAAATCTTGCGGAATATCTGTTTCTGTGTTTTCAGGCGACCAGAAATTAGTAAAGTCCTTATGGTTAGGTACCGTTCTATTCGCCCTACCTGTAGCACTTAAGAAGTATAGGTTGTTATACACTTGTCTGTTTAAGGCTCCTACTAAGAATACGTTAACAGAAAAGTTAGAGTAGCTAAATGTATTATTCCAACCCCAAGTAAAGTCCGGAGTGGCAGAGCCCATCGGTATTCTATCCGCGGCATTAATAACTGAGTCATTGTTAACATCCCGATATTTCGGATCACCCGGATCGGCACGATATACATCGGCTAAATCAGCTTCCGATTCTTGCCATACCCCCTGGTAGTCTAGAAGGTAATGTGTATTCAATGGATGACCTTCACGAATCAAGAAAGTACGTGTTCCACCTACTAAGCCTGACCACCCTGCCGGCATCTGTTGAAAAACATCTCCAGCAGGTAATTTTTCGACTTGGTTCTTGATGTAAGAAAGGTTGATGTTTGAATTCCAAGTAAACTTCCCTCTCTGAAACGGTCTTAGACCAAGTGAGATATCAACACCTTGGTTGCTTACTTCACCAAGATTTATCCATCTCTGTCCTCCTCCAACAAAAGGCTCCACATCTTGTTGAAACAATAAATCTTCGGTGATCTTTCTAAACCAATCAAAAGTTAAGTCAACCGCACCATCAAATAAGGAAAGGTCGAACCCAATGTTCGTTTGAGACGTTGTTTCCCAATTGAGCGTTGGACTTGCATATAAGTCTAATCCAAACCCCGTAGAAAAAGCGGAGTTATCATACGAGTAAGACTGATCACCAATATCATTGCTTAAGGTACCGAGTGTTTCATAGGCAGGTATAGATTCATTTCCTGTTTGTCCGTAACTCAGTCTGAAACTCAAGTTATCAATCGGATCCACATTCTTTAAGAAGTTTTCTTCAGAAAGTCTCCATAAGAACGCTCCTGATACAAATGTTCCAAATTTTTGATTTTGGAACTTCGAAGATCCATCCCTTCTACCTGATACTGTAAACGTATACTTGTCATCAATACTGTAGTTCAAGCGACCTAACCAAGATACCAATTGCGACTCTACGATAGAGAAATTTGTACTGCCGTCTTCTGCTGCTACACCTCCAAAATTATTTGCGCCGAAATAATCGTTAGGTATATTTTGCTCTCTATATCGGAAGTCATCTCTTCTGCGATATGCAATTTCATTGACAAGAGTTAAATCCAAACGATGTGAGCTAAAAAGATCTCGTTTGTAATTCAACATATTCGTGTTTTGAATATTGTAAGTGACATTATTCCTAAATTGAGATTTTGGCCCGTTTGTGGCTGCCCACGATGTATTGCCTGTTGCAAAGCGACGTTGTTCCCATTCGTTCCAGTCAACACTCACGTAAGAGTCAATCGAAAGGCCGTCAATAGGCTTCACTGTTATACCCGCTCTTGCCATGATGAAATCAGTAACTACGTCTGAGTTATCTTCAGTAGATTCCGCTATAGGGTTTAAGGTGGCCTGATTCCATGGGTCTCGACCCCAAGTTCCATCTTCGTTCCTTACTGGGATGTGTGGACTATAAGTTGCTGCTCCTACCATTCTGGTGCCACCCGAGTTGTTATGTCCGACGTCTCTTGACAAACTCGCATTTAAATTCATAGACACGAAGTCTGAAACATCATACCTAAGGTTGTTTCTGAGTGTAAACCTTTTATAGTCCGAGTTTATGATTACTCCTTGTTGGTCTACGTACCCAAGAGAGGTATATGTTTTTACTTTATCGGAACCACCTGAAACAGATATCTGATATTTTTGAAAGGATGCCTGACGAAGCATTTCGTCTTGCCAATCCGTTCCAGAACCAACGGGGTAGCTTGAATTAATAGAATCCTGCGTGATACCTTGTAAGATTCCGTTACGTCCAATAGCTTCGGAATATCTCGTCATATCATTTAGATATTCATTCGCATCAGTGTATACATCGATGTACTTATTTCTTGGTACCTCCGCTACTCCTGAAGAAATTTCAATGTCAATAGACTTGCTATTGAAGCTACCTCCTTTTGTCGTAATTAAAACTACTCCATTAGCCCCTCTGTTTCCATAAAGTGCCGTAGATGAAGCATCTTTTAGCACTTGTATATCCTTAATATCCGTTGGGTTAATATCTCTGATCCCTCTGCCTTGGGGAAGAATTACCCCGTCGACAACGTATAGTGGTTCATTTGATAAATTTATGGAGTTTGTTCCCCTTACTCTTACTCTTAGATTTTGACCTGGTGCTCCCGAAGCTACGTTCACCTGGACGCCCGCAGCACGACCTTGTAATACCTGGTCTACGTTAATTACCGGTTGAGCCTGAAACGACTCGGTGTCTATTGATTTAGTAGCACCGGTAACATCTTTCTTTTGAAGAGTACCATAACCTACCACCACAATTTCTTCAAGTGCCGTTACATTAGGTTTGAGAACAATTTTCAAGTCACTCATCGATGTTTCGACGAGCATTGACTTTGTCACGTAGCCTATATAAGAGAAGTTAAGCGTACTTCCCTTAGCCACACTCAGATTAAAATTTCCGTCTATATCTGTAACCGTTCCTTCACCAGCTACTTCTGTTGAAATGGCTACTCCGGGAAGTGATCCCGACTCGTCCGACACATTGCCCGAGATAGTTATCTTTTCTTGAGCAAATGCATTAGCACCTATTAACACAAACAGAACGAAAAGAGCCTTCACCTTTGATTTGAGTGCGCTTCCATTGGTACTGAAACCAATATCGATTAAGTTTTTTACAATAATGGGAACTTCCCATTTAGCATCTAGTTTATACATAGTTATTAATTAGGCCATTAAACATGTGGCAAAACTGAAACCTTACTTTCTTACACGCTTTGTCCAAATTCAAGCGGTTAGCCATTTTTAGATTTTAGCGGTATTTCAAAAGTAAGCGGTGGACAGAGGGATTTGAGAAGCATTTTACGCCTGAATATTGATAATTTCCGTTAGTCGATGAAAAGAGCGGTTTCAGCGTCAATTTGTAGCAATTTACGTCGGATCCGTAAGTATTTTGATCAATTTTGAGCCGTTCTTGAAACGATTAAAAATTGTTTTTTTTCCAGATTTGAAAAGATGTAACAAAATGTAAATTCAGTGTAACCAGATTTATTGGGAATCAAAAAACAAGTTTTTCATTACGTTATTATTGCCACGTAAGAGCACTCAAAAAACATTGAAATATCATACACCACCGACTATATCATATAGTTCATCATCGTAGCAACATGATTTTAATGCCGTTTTTTTGATTTCTTATTCATTATCCTAGAGACAATTGCATGCCTTTGCGCTATACTTCCAAAAGTCTACTGTCAAAAGACATGACCGTTGAAAATATCGCGTTAATCCTGATAAAAACTAAAACACTGTTGGTATCTGAATTCTATACTGATTAAAGTATCCGTGCTTAGTAGGACATGAAATTGGTTTAAAGTAAATATCAAGTCTAATTCAGAACTTGTTCCAACCCGTTTGCGCAAGTATTTACTATTAGGTGCAAAAAAAAGTCACAGTGGAAACCACTGTGACTTTAAGGTGCTTAACAATTATTCTAAACTAGTTAACTAGCTTATTTAACAACTATCTTGTAGTCAAGAGTAGAATTAACGTCTCTAACCTTGATCAAATAAACTCCTCTTTGTAAGCCGGACACCTTCAGATCAGCAGTACTCTTTGTATGTGACTGAACCAATTGTCCGTTCATTCCATAAATACCCACTTGAGCTATTCCTTTTTGCCCTTCGAACTTCAAACTGAAGTTTCCTGTAGACGGATTAGGATATACCGAAATTACTGGATTTGAAATCCTTTCGACGCCATTTACATGTCGAGAACCTGACTGACTTGAGACCACCACATTATCAAAAGTGTACACCTCGTTTCCAGCACTGGTGACCCCTTTTACAATGATCTGTAGTGTATTCCCAGAAAGATTACTCTGGGTTACTGTAGTAGCCGAAATATCATCGTTTAGCTCTTGAACCAGTACTTCACTACCACCATTGAGACGATAATACACGCTTATGTAGTCAGCTGCTTCCTTATTGTTTCCAGAATCGTCTACATCTACGCTAAACGATACACTACCGGCTCCAGAAACATCTATACTCTCTGAAGTCCACGTGCCTGGAGCAGAAGACCATTCTGACACCCTGAACGCTCCATTGGTCACGGCAAAATAGCCTGACGCCCTAGATGAAGTCCATGCCGTAGAACCGTTATCCGACTCTGCTCCATTAGAAATACCCGAGAAATCCTCTGCCCAAATTGCACCTCCCGTAGGTGGTGGAGTACTGCCATTCACCGTAATGTTAACCACCGAAGAAGTTGTGCTTGCACCGTCATTATCAGTTGCTTTAGCTGTCAGCGAATAACTTCCAGCAGACACACCAGACCAAGTATAGGTGAATGGAGCACTGTTATCTTCGCCAAGCTTCGTATTTCCTTGGTAGAATTCTACTTTAGAGACCGAGCCGTCACTATCGCTAGCCGATGCTGAAATCGTGATATTTCCTCCCGCAGTGAATGTGGCACCATTTGCAGGCGAAGAGATACTCACACTTGGCGCATCATTACCTGCAGGTGGCGGTGGTGGTGTAGAACCTCCCCAGTTGTCTAAAACAGGCACTAAATGATCGTACCAAGAATTCGCAAGTTTTTCGTACCCAGAAGCCGTTGGGTGTAGCTGGTCGGAACTAATATCTCCAGAACCCCATCCTGGATAGTTTCTGTTATCTACAAAGACGATATTTCTTCCTTGATTAGAATACTTCTGAACGATTTCTGGAACATCTTCATTGAATACAG
>CAYMST010000190.1:0-9408 GCA_964393115.1 uncultured Roseivirgaceae bacterium
TAGTCATACATCTATGCTGTACATTTTACCGATTTTATTAGAATAATTATATTGAAGAACACATAATTGTGTTCCTATTAGGGAACAATTGTGTTTCGTCAGATGGGCACTAAATTTTGTCCTAAAGAAAAATATTTTCAAAACTCTTACAAAATTATTTTAATACCCTACCTATAATGTGGATAACTCCTAGTTAACCATCGTTGACTAGGAGTTAAACCTTTAATTCATTGAGTAATCTTAAACATGACGTTGTTAGTCCCGGTATCAATCGGAAGATGGTAAATTGATACCGTCTTTTCGTTTTGCTCTGTCTGGTTGCTCTAGATCTAAGAGCTTCAGTAATAAAACCAGCTCGTAGGGAATGAGGGGAATACTTGGATTCAGTATAATCATTAATTCTCCACTAAGGCCGTAATTCGCCCATATATGGGTTTATTTCCTTTTCTAAACCTTTCAAACCAGTGGACATCCATTAAAGCTAAAATCTCCAGGTAACTTTTCATAGACTGAACAGAGGGCATAAGGTAGGGTTCGGATGATAGGGAATAGCCTTTTTCGGTATGCTTGATACCTTTATGAAGGCTTTTGATTTTCCCTACAGCATCGTTTAAAAGGTCTTGTAACTCATTCGAAGGGAACAGGCATGCGAAAGGATTAGAAATTACGATCTCAAATAACACCATATTACCCTACATAATAAAACATTATGTAGGACTATTTATGAAACTAATCCCTGAACCTTAGTGAATTTATTTTCAACAGTAGTCCCCTTTTTACCCCTAATAAACTAAAACGATATTCTATTTTAGAGCTGTGCGTAAATTTAAGATCAAATGGCACAGAGGAAGAAGTGGAGCAAAGATGAGAAGCTCCGGATTTTAAGAGAAGCGGAAGATCAGGGTGTAACCGAAACGATCCGCAAGCATGAAATCAGCCTAGGCACTTACTATGGCTGGAAAAAGAATCTAGAGCTGTTGGGTGATAAATCGCTTGGCTTGTTTCTGTTTAACCCCTTTGGTACAAGAAGACTTATGTTTTTTTTGGAGGCGGTAGGAGATTCGTGGTCACTGACGATATGCACTTTACTAATGGTATAAACGCGTCCTATGATCTTGGACTCATTGAAGTATGAACAAATTCAAGTGTGTTCGCGATGCTCCTCCAATTTTCGTGGAGCAGCGAGTTAAAATTTGACCTTTATACCTTCAAAACACCAAGGGACCTTGATCGATCATCGTGGCAAGAATTGAACCGTTGCATTAGTTTATTTCAGTACCTGTGGGACCATTAGATACGGAGCTGATTAAACCATTGGTTGTTTACATCGTACACAGGTTTAATAACCAAAAAACAATTATGAAAATCAAAAAATCCAAGCCTGTTGAGATGCCATTAGGCCGATATAGTATCATTGTGGAATTCCAACCAGAAAGTACGGAGGAACAGAAAAATTTGAATGAGGGCCCAGAAAGATATCTTCATAGTGCCGTGAATAATGCCCTAAGAGCTGATAGAGTAGATAGGCATAGAAATACGTGGAAAATTGTTTATGCCGAACCAAGAGGAATGGGTTGAATAATTATCATGTCAATGGTCACTTTTCTTGCTTCAAATAGTAGTTTAAGGTCAAAGTGATATCCATAAAGGGTAATCAATAGACTGTTTTTTTTATTTTAGTTCTTTTTGGTTTGAACTTTCTAAAAACAGTTTCAAGAACAAATCGACTTAAATTATGACTCCTGTTCAAAAAGGCCGTGAATGTCTAAGGCTACTTAACCCCAATTATGTAGAAGAACCTTGGTACTATGATAAAGTAGGAAGTCTGCGAGAAATACCAAACTTTAGTTTTTACTCCAAGGAATCTTGTGAGGATCAGGTAGAAGACTTTGACCCCATTGAAATATGGGGAACTACACACGAGGGGTATACGGGTAGTAAGTGGATCAGTATGTTGGGAGGACTTAATAGGGGAATAGGAGAAATGACAGTAATGTCTAGCTCACGTAGAGAAGAGCATATCAACTCACCCGATGAATATGAACTTCTTAAGTATGGTAATAGAATAATAATGAAAGGGGGAAATCATCGATTATGTGTAGCTAAATTCTTGGGTATTCGATTAAAAAATGTTGAAATGAAAATTTATAAATTTAATCAAGTAGAGTTTGATCTTGTCTCTTGGTTTGAGGAACGTAATATCAAGATAACGCATAGAAACAGCGATAACTGGTCACTCATCCTGGCTAATAGAAAGATAGAAATTGTGTATTCAATATTGGAAGATTTTAAATCTGTATACGAAAATTGTCAACAAGAGATCCCTCCAAGAATGGACAGACTTCGTTCAGCTTGGAATAAAGTCGATTCACAAATAACCAAATTTAATGGTCATATTAAAGCAAGAAAAGACTTTGAACAAGAAGGATTTATTGAAAGTATCTTGTCCCATAAACAATTCGTGGATCCTAGAAATGTCGTGGGCCCACTACATTGAAGAAGATTAATCTAACTGGTTGCATAATAATGACCCTTTTTCCTTTCTTGAATTACCCTACTGTTTAACATAACATTGCTTTGATAACCACATCCCTTCGGGATATCTCATAAGTCTCACCACTTTCAGTGGTCATCACCTCCCTTGACCAGTTTCCTCCTTTGTTACAAAACAGAAGAAATAAAAAAAGCAGTCGCCAGACTGCTATTTCCGAATATTACTTTAACCTTGAACTACTATTTAGTGTAAAGGTAATCATATACGGTCTACCATTACTTGAGTTGAAAATTTTATTGCTTTTTTCTCCTAAACGGATCGTAGGGTGGGGGAGTACCGATAGGATATCCCCATGCCACGTATTGTTTTTTGCTGTCCTGATAAAGTTGATAGAACTTAACGCTGATGTAGGCAATGTTTAGGGTCAGGGAGATTCCCATGAGTATGTTTAGTGCTTTATGTTTTGGTGTTTGATGGTTAACCATGGCATAAGTGTTTAAAGGATTGGATCTACGGTCAGCGTCCAAAGCTCAAAGATATTAAGCTGGCCGCTGGTCAATGACTGAATAGTAATGACGATAGGTATATCGTGGGTTTTCCAATTTCTGTTGGATAGCTCTATGTTTTCGCTCTCGATGGGTTGTTGATTGATGGCAAGTGTACTGATGCCTTTTTGGGTTTGGTTATCAACGTTGTAGAGCAGTATTTCGACTTGGTATGGACCTACTGGATTAGGCATAAGGTTATTGGTGAATACGATGGACCCATTCACATTGATACGCAGCTTTTTGTTCGACGGCGCACTGAGTGGTGGGTTGGAATGAATAAATCGTCCTGTAAAGAGGATTTTAATGCCCTGATTAGGTTTGATGGTAGCTGGAGGGATTCGCACCACATGAGGTAGGGCGATTAAAGCTGTGGTCGCTTGTTCAGGCAGTGAGAGGGTCTCCAAGGTGCGGAAGAATGGTGGAGTAGTGGATCGAATAAAATTCCAATAGCCTCCATAGACCGTACCACCACCGCCTTCGTTATCGACCAGGCAATGCATGAGATCACCGGTATGGGCTGGGATGCCCCCTCCTTCGTCGTTATCACCGATATATCCAGACCCTTGAATGGTATATACATCCCCAACTTGAGCAGGGGGAAAATCAGGTAAACTGTCGGCCTGTAAGATCCCCTTGTCTTTCCATATACCTGGAGGCAGCGCTGAAGCAGCCACCCCTTCTAGTTGAATTTGAAAAACACTTCCGTCGTAGGTTAACTCGTAAATAGGTATGGTGGCCAGCTCCTCGGCCTCCAGTTCAACTAATTGCTCGGCATTAATTTTTTGAATCGGGATAGCCCCAACCTCATCTACGTTTAAAGTTACCGAACCCCAGTTGGTTTGATGGAATTGAACATGCAGGGTTAATCCTATAGGATAGCTGGTAAGGGGAGGGTCAAGGGTAAGGGTATAACTGTTGTTCATACCTTGTGTTTGTCCATAGTCACCTACTGTATTTTGTACAGGGATATTTCCATTTAGGTGAACTACCTGATCACTTTGATAGCCGTTCATGTATATGATGGTTAAGAAGTTGGATGATTGTACTGTTGAATCGTACCTTGGATAGCAAAAAAAGCTATTGAACTGACGATGACGGTGCCTACCAGGTACAATGAAGTTCTAATAAGGGTATCGTGGGTTAAGGTCACGGTCACCTCGGTTTTTAACCCATCGTCATCGACCAAGGAATCGACCAGGTGCTGCAAGTTGTTTTTTTTCATCGTTACAGTTTAATGACTTGTTGTTGAACATGTTTTCCCATTCGGTATTGGTTAAATGTTTTTTCACCAATCGAATCTTTTCTCAGGTGTTTTTGGACCATTCGTTGCGTGGCCTGGTCGAACACCGAGGAGATAGGGGCTACTAACCCGTAGTTGCGCATGAGCCAGATTTGAAGTCGTTCTACACCCGGACCTTTACTTCCTAATGTCAAGGGAAAGGAATCATCGGACTCAGTAGGGATTATGATGGGATCTACCGAGCTAGGCGTGGGCGGTTTACTTTCAGGAGAAGGTTCCTGGTCATGGTCTTTAGCTGGAGGGATCAGTAGTAATGGAGGAGCCTCGGACAGGGCTGCCACAGGTATTTCATGCTCGTGATGCTGTAGGTTATTTCGCTTTTGCTCTTCTCTTAACCAAAAGTAGGTTATGATACCAGCGCCGACCATGCTTCCCAGCAGTAGAATGGTTCTGTTTTTCATTTCGTTTATTTTTAGTTTGCTACAGAATGGTTATAGTGAATTATTAGTAACCCAAATGGAATTCAGGATACCCGTTTTTCCCCTCGATAAGCCTGTTTTGGATGCTTCATATGCCAACGAACTGTAACCCTTTTTTAAACCCTTCGATTTCGGCTTGGGCAAAGACTTCTTTACCTAATTTTTTCTGGGCCGCTGCCAGAGTCAGTTTTCCAAACTGGCCATCTACCCCATCTCCTTTACGACCACTTTTACCCAAGTTCATGCCTAATGACTTGAGGTAACGCTGTAAAATGGATACATCGGGATGGCACGTCCCATAGTGAAGGGGGTATTGCCTGCTAAGGCATTGAAATGGTGCTCTGGATGCCGGACTCGAGGTCGTTTTAACCGTTGCGGCTAACGGTACTAGTTGCGATTTCTGGTTCTTTTTTTTGAGGAGCCACCAGGTGGTCAATCCCCCTCCAATGAGTAGGACAGCTGCTCCTGACATCCAGACGTATGGTGCTGTCTTAGCAGTGTGAGAGGCTTTTTTGATGTTTTGCATGATTGATTATAGTAATTGGTAGTTGGGTAACATACCCACCGGTTGATGGACGTATTGGGTCATTTCCTGTTGGCTTAGAAAACCATGAAGGTATTGCCAAAGATCTTTTTGATAGCGGTTCCAAAAAACACCAGAGAGCTGGGCTACCTGTACTTTATTTCGTAATCTCTTTTGAAAGATATGTTTTACGGTTTCTTCGTTGTCGTCGTCCCACCAACTTTCGCCTTTGGCCTGATGTAGTTCCTGGGCAATTTGCTTGGCAATTTGCGGGGTAAGCCCAATGAGTCGCTGCGGAGCGACCCATTGCTTGACTTCCTGTTCGTAATTCATGTCAAAAGGATTTTTCCAGTTGGGCTCACTCATCGTTTTCCCTCGCGCGTGGTGAGACACATCAGGAAAGTGATTCCCCATCTTTAGGCTAGGGAGCTTATTTTTCTTTTGATGTACCAAGAGGTAGACGACTATGCCCAATCCCAGTGCAGCAGCTCCTCCGAGGTATAGTGCTTTGGTTTCTTTCTTCATGTCCCTTAAGGTCTGGTTCTATAGGGTGGTAAAGCGTGTATGATTTCCAGCACTTTTTTGATTTCCTGTTCGTTTAACCGGTCATTGAATTGATCAATAAGATGCGTTTTATAGAGGACCAGGTATGCTTTGGCTACCTGAGCCACTTGTACCTTGTCCTGTAGTGCGCGAAAGACGGCGTATATCTTCTCCTCATCGTCTCCTTGCCACCAGTATTTCCCCCAGGCGTTGTGGAGCTGATGGGCATATGCTTCGGCTACCTCTTTCTTTAGGGTTATGGTGGTCCCCTTAGCCTGTTGGCGGATGTTTTGAGGGTAATGAATGTTAAACGCCTTCTCGGCCAACAATCCTGAAGTAGTCGGGCTGATCACACGGGTAACTTCTTTCAGGAGTTCAGTGGCTGTTTCATGTTGCCTTTTTCGTTTACGAGCAATAAGAATGGCCATAGCTGTTCCTCCTGTAATGGCCATGCCGGTGAATGTCAGAACCCTTTTGTTCATGAAATGATGGCTTTAGTACCGATTCTCTGGGCTCTTCCTGCGGGATGCAGCATGGCCAGATCGGTGATGTCACCTCTTTTAGCGGTATTGTAAAGGAGCAATAGGACAGCGAGTGCAGCACCTCCCAGTAAAACTGGTGTACCGATGGACGCGATGTACGTCATTCGTTTGCCTAACCCTAATACATTCCCCCCAATACTGGACAGATCTGCAACCGCTTTCGCCGAAGTGTTGGCGACCTGTATGTCGTATTGCTTTAACCAGTTATTAAATTCCGGTTTGAGTGTACAAGTGGTAGCACCATTTTCTCCCCAAGTCACCAGCCAGATGGTTTTCGCCTGTTTCTTTCCAACCGCTTGTTTGAGCTGTTCAAAATAGGTCCGCCAAAGGTTACAAGGACTATTTTTTTCAGGAATGACAAACGTCTTGTTTTCAATTGTAATTTGGGCCATAGGGATATCTTTAGTGGTTCAGCCATTGGCTGGTGTGTTGATGGACTTCCAAGTCGGAGACTCCATGTTTTTTAAGCAAGTCCTGGAGCTTCCTTTTCAGGATTCTTTCTTTTTCTAAAGCTTCCTGCTGATCATACCGGATGTAGAGCTGTCTGCCCAACCAAAATCCGACGGCCAATGACATGATGGTTCTCATAAGGGGAACAGAATTTAAATGAGGGATTATGGAGTTGACGAAAAGATGTTTTCGTTGGGGATTCCTATTTCGTGCAACCATTTATGGACCTCGAAACCAGGATTTTTTTGATGCATTTTGCTGGGTACCTGATTCCATCCCAATACCCGGATGGATGGCCATCGTTTGACGTAGAACTGAATCAGACAAGTTAAGGTCTCCTTTTGTTCGCTGGTTCGGGTGTCCTTTTCCTTGGTGGCTTTTTCCGTCCTTCCACCTACAAGAGCGATGTACTTAGCCGAACCGTTTATACCCTTAATCCCTTCGGAGATTCCCCATAGGTCAACTTCGTTCGGATGTTCTTCCGGAATGATGGTTTCCAAAGTACCATCAAAACAGATGAGGTAGTCGAAACCTGGACGATTAAAGCCTAATCCTCCCTGGGCTCTGGTATTGGTGTGGTATGTAATGATATCGGCTTTCGTCAGGTCTTTTCCTTCACTGGTTTCGGTGGTGGTAATGATCAGATAATCGGGACATTTCATGGTTTATAGATTTAAATTTTATGTATGCATTAATATTTTGGTTACTTCCGCTTATGTAATTGGGTTATAGGTAGAGTTTGGATCAGACAGGCTTTTGGCTATACCTCGACTCATTTCTACTCCTACTGGTTTCCGGGCCGATTCGGGCAATAAATGATAGCTATCGAATTGGCGGTAATAAACCATTAGGGTTAGGGTTTGATGAGGGGCTATATTAAATTTCCAACCATTTGATCCATCGATGATGGATCCTTCGAATCCAGTGACTTCCGAAACATTTTGAGCGTGTTGTGGACTGCGGTAATCCCCAAAGGAGATGGTTTTGGTTACACTGTTTCCGGTAGCATTTCTTTGGTTGAGTTTAAGTACCCGGAATTGTTCGTTTCCTGAAAGGATGAACTTGGCCTGTTTGATCAGGATAGGGTTCTGTTGAAAGTTTCGACGCTTCTCTTCCAGATCATCATCAATCCGAACCGATTGGGTTTGCTCTCGATAGCCAATGCGTTGTACTTTTCCCGAAAAGGCATGTGCTGTCATGATCAGTTGCTGCTCGGGAGCCATCACCAATTGATGGTGTTGTCCTAACGTCAGGGTTGCCCGAATGGATTGGTCTGGAGCGACAATGGTCAGGTGTTGAGATCCGGCTAGGTATAGTAAACCATTCGCGGCATTATACGCGATGTCTTGCGCCCGGTCGGGAAGATCAATTGTGTTGGTGACCTGATAGGTATGGGTATCAACACGACTCATTTGAGGCGCAGTTTGGCTGATCACATACATGGCCTGGTGTTGGGGATGGTAGGCCAGGTCCATTGGATTGGAAACGATGTTTTGGATTTGAGTGATAAGTTGATGTTGTGTATTCCATACGTTTAGGAGGTTAGTGGTGCGGTGAACCACCCATACGTCTCCAGAGTCGGGGTGTATGGCAATACCTAACGGATGCTGGTCGGTAGGAATAGTTTGTTGTGCCAACGTGTTTGTATCGACCACCGATAGGCTATGTTTACTGTAGTTGCTGATGTAGAGCTGTTCGTTGAAAGGATTAAAGGCGATAGCCAATGGCCGTAACCCTACTGATACTGTGTTAACGACTTGTAATTCCAGATTGATGAGGTGTAGAGTATTGGATACCGACCCAATGACGTAAGCGTAGCCATAATGTGGGCTGGTAGATAGGGTATTTATGGCAACGGCTACCGGACTATTGGTACCTGGAAAAGTGGAAGGTTCCAGGGTAATGTGACGCACAATTTGTCCTTCTTCATCGATCACGGTGACGTTGTTAGCCAACTGGCTGGTCACATAGAAATATCCGTTGATGGAATTAAAAGCCATGCCTTGCGGGTGCGTTATTTGCTCCGATTGCACGACCTGATTGACCTGATGATCTTCCACATCAGTGGGTTTAGGAGGACTAACGGCTGCACCGCTATTGGCTTCCCAGAGGGATATAGTTCGTTCCTCTGGAGATGTATTTTGGATGGTGACCTGCGTTACTTCAATATCCTTTTTCAGTGCCTCCAGTAATTGGGAAGTGTTGTTAACCTTTTTTCCTTGTTGTAAGTATTCTTTTTTCTTGCCGTCTAGGTATCGCTTGGTGACCGCTTTTCCCTGTCTTCCCATGCGTTGGAGGGTATTTTTTTTCTTTTTGGCCAGTTGCTCGTCGTTGGAGACCTCAATGATGCCCTGTTTTGCTCCCCATCGTTCCAGATCTTGGAGATAGCGATCAATGCGCTTGAGATGAGAAGGGTTGCGCGTTAACTGTAACCTTCCTTGTTGAATGTCTTTTAGCTTATGGTAAAGTCTTTGCGGGGATAGCAGGTCCGCCACCTCGATGATTCCTTCTTTAGTCCCCCAACGGGCTAAGTCTATGAGAAACTGTTCCTTTTGTGCCAGCAGGGAGGGAGCGATGCTTGCTTTCATG
>CAYMST010000191.1:0-9384 GCA_964393115.1 uncultured Roseivirgaceae bacterium
CTGAATCGTCTCCTGGATTGTCTCCTGCATCATCTCCAGGGTTGTCACTTGTATCGTCTCCTGGGTTGTCACCTGCATCGTCTCCCGGGTTATCGCTTGAATCATCTCCTGGATTGTCTCCTGCATCATCTCCTGGATTGTCTCCTGCATCATCTCCTGGGTTGTCACCAGTGTCATCTCCTGGATTGTCACCTGCATCGTCTCCCGGATTATCACCAGTGTCATCTCCTGGATTGTCGCCTGTGTCATCTCCCGGGTTATCGCTTGAATCATCTCCCGGATTATTTCCTGCATCGTCTCCCGGGTTGTCACCTGGATTATCCCCCGAATTGTCGTCTGCATCGTCTCCCGGGTTATCTCCCGCATCATCTCCCGGGTTATCGCCTGCATCGTCTCCCGGATTGTCTCCTGCATCGTCACCCGGATTATCTCCTGCATCATCTCCCGGATTGTCTCCTGCATCGTCACCCGGATTATCTCCTGCATCATCTCCTGGATTGTCACCTACATCGTCTCCCGGGTTGTCACCAGTGTCATCTCCCGGATTGTCGTCTGCATCGTCTCCCGGGTTGTCACCTGGATTATCCCCCGAATTGTCGCCTGTATCATCTCCTGGGTTGTCATCTGCATCATCTCCTGGATTGTCGCCTGTGTCATCTCCTGGGTTATCGCCTGCATCTTCTCCAGGGTTGTCACCTGTATCATCTCCCGGATTGTCTCCCGAATCATCTCCCGGGTTATCTCCCGAATCGTCTCCAGGGTTGTCTCCCGAATCGTCTCCTGGGTTGTCGCCTGCATCATCTCCAGGGTCGTCACCTGTATCATCTCCAGGGTCGTCACCTGCATCATCTCCTGGGTTGTCACCTGTATCATCTCCCGGATTGTCGCCTGCATCATCTCCAGGGTTGTCTCCCGAATCATCTCCAGGGTTGTCTCCTGAATCATCTCCAGGGTTGTCGCCTGCATCATCTCCAGGGTTGTCGCCTGCATCATCTCCAGGGTTGTCACCTGTATCATCTCCAGGGTCGTCACCTGTATCATCTCCAGGGTTGTCTCCTGTATCATCTCCTGCATCATCTCCCGGGTTATCTCCTGGATCAGGATCTTCAATCACTACTGAACAGTCATCAAGAAGTAGGACTGACACATCATGGGTCATTTGACTAAATCCAGAGTGAAATATCAAAAGCAAGATTGCTGGTAATATTATTTTCTGCTTCATAAATATTAGTTGTTGTAAATAAATAATTTTATGAAAACGCCGTTATGAATGAGCTTATTTCTGTGTATCACATGCGTTTTCACCACTTTCTCGAAGATTAAGTTAGATGATCAGCACTGAATTCGATGGGGCGATAAATCGAATTTTAACAACCTTGTGGTGTTTCTTTATAATTAAATGGTTTTTATTGATAGCTGACACGTTGCTTCCGACCAAGCACGAGTGTTTAAATCAATCTCTTGGATCAAATCCAACATAAACTACGTTAGAGGACAAATTTCTTCATGTTATCTATTTTGAATTTTTATTATTCTTGACCGAAATAATCAGTTATGTAAGCTCCTTAGGTCTGCTACTGTGAAATAATTTGGTGTCTGCTATGGAATTCGCAGGATCTTAACACAAAAGGATTGGTCTAAACGGCGTATTGCTAGATTTTCTGTCAGCTCTTAAACAGACTTTATATCGGTATCTAGCTAAAGTCGGGGTTTTTGAATGCTAAAAGATTTTTTTAGGACACTAACCTACCAATTCATATGCCGTGTACTAAATCATAGATGTTTTAGTTGAATGCAGAACTAAAATTTCAAACTCATTAGTACTTTGAAATGCTGCTATCCTACGAGCTTACCTCCAATGCGAAGTCCACTTTATGAGCAATACTACTCCCGCTGGATAGATGAAATTACTTCTTTAAATCCTTTTTGTTGACCTTAATTTCTGGATTTGATCAAGAGTAATTTCATAGTTAAATATTGGATTCCATATTTGGTGGATGATTGGGCGAACCCTTGGGTAATTGCTATGGTCTATAAACTGACTCAATTGATATGCAACTTATTTGGTTGACACCGTATTACTGACTTTCTTGATCAACTCTTTTGTTTACGAAAAGGTTTAGCTGAATTCATTTCTCGTAATCTTGCCCGAAGAGATATTGGATATGAGTGAATTTGTACCACAAATGGTGTTTAAGGGGTGTAAACACTGCTTTTTGTGGAAGCATGAAACAAGTGTTGGGGTACTAAATTATCCAACACTTGTTATATTAAAATGAGTTTTCTAGAGCCCAATCCCTAAAAGTCCTCAGTCAAAGATTGAACTTGAAAGAACTTTGCTTATTGGACGATTAGTTTAGATACTCTAACTGTTTCATTCAGGCGGATGCGTATAAAGTAAGTTCCTTTCTCCAGTTTAGATAAGGTAATCTCATTGATACCGACATCTAGTTGTCGTTTCAATACTGTTTTTCCGTTAAGATCTATCATGTTCAGGTCAGCTCCATCCTCGAAGACATCAATTTGTAGTTCTCCCTTGCTTGGGTTTGGGTAAACCTTGACTTTGTTAGGGAAGTCATTAACGGAAAGCGGTGTAGTTGGATCTGAGCAGTTGCTCATTAGTTTAACTTTTATCTCATGCGTTTTTTGACTGATCCCAGACTGCGATAGCAAAAGCATAATTGCTGGTAAAATCACTTTTTGCTTCATAAATTTTTCTGTTTTTGTAAAGTAATTCAATGAGCAGTAAGTTATTAAAACGCTTATTTGAGATCGTTAAACACTGCTTTCATTGATATGTAATATTAAGTTATCAGAATGATTTTAAAAGAACTAGTTGATATACTGAGTTTTAATAACCTTAACATTATTCTTAATACTGGTGTACTTTTCCTTAATAGCTGAGTCGTCATTTTTATCCATTTCGGAGTTTGAATGTTGGTATTCCAATCTAAATCGGAATAAATGAATATCACAAAATGTTATTCATATGTTATGATTGGGGAATTTCTGTGACGAATTGAGATTGTCCAGTGTTGTTTCCTAAACGCTTTGTCGCCGCTTTTTGGAACTTTCGTGAAGTAAATATAACGTTTAGGCTTTATATGATGCGGAGAAGACATAAACCAACAGATCTTCGTATATGGATATGCTACTAATGGGTAACGCGCTGTGTATACCTTAATGTGCTTAGATGAATTGAATTGTCGTACATGGTGCTGATCCAGTGGTAGCAAAACCGTTACTTTTACGCCAAGTAGAATAGGGGATAAAAGTTATTGGCAGAGTCATCATATGATTAAATGTTGATTGAGTACTTATTTTAGAGCCTAAAGATTCTATCAAGAGACCAAGAACCCAAAAACGGTTATGTATTAGGCATAGTGATCGAAAATCTGAGTCATTAAACGAGTAACCGCAGAGTGCAGAATTATTTGTGGTTAAAAGTTACTGACGAATTACGGATCGCTTAAAGGTCTTTTAACAGCAGCTAGTCCAGCAATAGCGGAACTAGCTGCATCATCAATAAACGGTTATGTCATTATTTGATCACCACTCGTTTTATATTTTCTTCTCCATTTTCTTTGTAGATTTTTAGATAGTAGATACTAGGTTCCAACCGGAGTTCTTGGATATCTACGGATATATCATGTTGCCCTCTTTTTACTACCGTTTGATATAATTTGTTACCCTGCTCATCCAGCAGTATGATCTGGTCACCTTCATGTAATTGTAGGATATTTAATTCATCATATGCAGGATTAGGAAAAATAGAACTTTCCAATGCGGAAGTAGGTGCCGCAATAAATGGTGATGTTTCCCGAAGAATACGAACATATCTTGTATTAGGATCAGGTAAACCACCAGGAGCACCTCCAGCAATGAAAAGGTCACCTGTTGCATTTCTATTACTTATAGAGACTGATTTACCAAAACCTTCATCAGGTCCATTAGAAAGCGCATTTAATGTACCAGAATTGACCCAACTGTCATTTTGTTTTTCAAACCAATTTACTCTACCAAGTCCTTCGAAAGGTATGGCGGTAGTAGGACGGTCGCCTATGACAACTGTCCCTTCTGAATTAATATCTACGTCAGTTACATAATAAGGTGTTCCAAATTCCACGTCAAATGGGTCCAACAAAGTCCAGAGGGGTTGAGAAACATTATAGATCTGTGCACGCTGAAGACTATAATTACCACTTATCATAAATACGTCGTCACCATCAACTTTTTCCAGTGCTATGTTTGTTCCGATGCTCAGCTGATTGCTGCTGCCTGTTTTTGCTCCGTAAACCACATAACTATCTGATTCTTTACGGTATACGGAAATACTACCACGAGAAATGTTTGAGCTTTTATAACCTGGTGCTCCCACTGCAATCATGCTGCCATCACCAGTAATATCTACGTCGAAACCAAAATTTTGCCCTTCTTGAGTCCAAACAGGGTAAAGGGTTTGCGTGTAGACATAAGCAAACAGGCTATCATTATAAACCAAAATGTCGACTGCTCCATTGGCCAATATTCCTGTTGGTGAGTTACTCTTTGATGCTCCGATTACGATCGTATTTCCGTCGTCAGATATTGCTACCGCACCTCCAATGCGTTCTCTGTGTGTACCTGGTAAAATAGTATTTAACAGCTGACTCCAAGAGTTTGCTATAGAGTTATATTCATGTACTTGGAAATACCCAATTCCTAACCCTTCTTTCTGAGGAATACCAATTACTATCCGGTTTCCGTCTCCGCTTATATCCAAAGATACGCCGAACAAGGCATTCTCGTCATTGTTAAGAAAAGTTCCTATTTCCTCCCAATGGTCCGGGTCGTTTTCGAGGTTTCTTCTAAAGACGGTCACCATTCCTGAAAATGTTTGAATATTAGCAGAATCCCCTTCGACTGAAACATTTTGAAGTGGTGATGATACGACTAAAGTTGACCCGTCGGGACTTAATTTTACCTTTTGACCAAAATGGTTCGCCGGTTGAGAAGGATCAGGGTTTGTAATTGTCGTGACTGATGTTTGTGCAGATACGACTTTCGCACTTAGAAATAAATTGCTTACTAGCAGGACTTTAAAAAATAATTTTGTCATGTTAATTATATTTGATTGACTGTATTCGATAATTTTTTCTGTGTCTGATTATCGTAGCATACTATAGGTATGGTCAATCTAGAGTAGGAAGCGTTTAGGAGAGTTTAACTTTTAGCCAAATTCTCCCATAGCTTATCCTCTAATGTATTTTATATAGTGTTCACAGGGTTCGTTTTCTATATTCTTGATTTGATTGTTTAGATCCTTTTTAGAGCATTTGACCTATGTATTAAATAAGAACAAAACGTGTATTGATAAGATAAAAAGTGTCCAACGAAAAATTTAATCCGGTTACCAAAATCATTTTTATTCTCTGATGCAAGCAAATTGAAGTTTGCTACAGTCATGAGAAATAATATTCTTATGCAAAAGTAGTCGTTGTGTTTTTATGAACATTTGAACTAATTCAAGAAATTGATATTGCTTGTTTGCTGCAATTTTTGGTGCTGCTGATATGCTATATATGACTCATAATAGTTATAAATCATGGGAAAGTGGTTGGTACCTTAAACACTACGAACTTTCGACTGCGTATTATATTTCGACTGCTACATACAGCTCTACCAAACCAGTATTGGACTTAGCATTAACAAAATAGTTCATTTTCTCGGCCCACGGATCTTATTTATTTGCTCCAAGACATTCTTCTATGGATAACATTAGTACAGTGCATTTGTCTGTACTGTCTGTATTTTCGAATAAATGGCATTATTCTATCGTTCGATTACAACTCTTTCCGTAGTGCATTGTTTCCCCTTTGCATGGGAGATTTTTATGTAGTATGCTCCTGGCTTCTTTTCTAGTCTTTCAAGATCAATGGATACTTCACTCTGTCCTTTCTTTACTTCTATCGCGAATGTTTCATTGCCTTTATCATCCAGCAATACAATTCTATCGCCTTCCTCTGTATGTCGGATGTTGAGGTATTTATGTGTCGGATTGGGGTAGATTTCTTTTTGGGATTTTACCCGAGAAACAGATGAAAGTATACTTTCATCTGTTTCTCGGACAATACGCACATGTCTAATGCCTGTCTTATCCATCGTAAATGTACCGGGCGCACCACCTGCAATAAAGAGGTCGCTTGTCGAACTTTTGTTGCTAAGAGACACAGATAGACCTAAGTTCTTTCCTGTAAGGTATGGGACTATTGTTCCGTAGTGCAACCAGTCATTTCCTTTCATTTTGTACCATTGAACTCTTCCTTGTGCCCCGTCAAGAATACCACCAGTACCGACTGCTATCGTACCATTTGAGTTGATAGCTACTCCCTTCACTGGATCTGGAGCGCCTATTCCCAAATTGTACGGAGGTAATAAAGCCCAAAAGGCTTGCGAAACATGATAGATCTGAACGCCTGCGGAGCCACTATTACCGTCCACTACGAATACATCTTCCCCCACCTTTTCAATGTCAACTCTCTTTCCAATATATCGTTGGCCGCTTCCTCCCGTTTTTACTCCAGCAATGTCATAACTGTTTAACACATTCTTGTAGACATATATACGTCCCTTGCCACCACTATACCCTGGAGATCCGACGACTATTGAGCTACCATCTCC
This sequence comes from uncultured Roseivirgaceae bacterium, assembly GCA_964393115.1. Classification (GTDB taxonomy): domain Bacteria; phylum Bacteroidota; class Bacteroidia; order Cytophagales; family Cyclobacteriaceae; genus CAYMST01. The sequence goes on from CAYMST010000191.1 coordinate 6,661, forward strand.
GGTGATATTTACGCTGGTACCATAGTGGTGATCATGATGATAAGAAGGATCAAAAGTAGGAAAAAGCATTTGTGAGTGAATATATCCATCTGTTTCACTTTCATATTTCAATATGTCTACTGCACCATGCCTATCGAAACCACTCGGTGATTCACTTCTTGGTGACCCTACTACCACTATTTGTCCATCATCGGACATGGCTACTGCAAGTCCTATATCACTCCTTGGAGACCCTATGGTGCTTAGGTCCGTACTTGGAATGAGACCCCATATATTGGATACTATATTGTATTCGTATACGCGGAGTTCTCCCTTAAGATGATTTGGAGCCCCTACCACGATTCGGTTTCCGTCATAGCTGATGGCAACAGCTGATCCAAATCTGCCTGTTGCATTGATGGAAAGAGACTGTCCTATTTGCTCCCAGTGATCAGGGTCGAAAGGCATTGTTCTCCTGTATACGCACACCATACCTAAGCCTTCTTTACCTTCTGGACCAGTCTGATAGGGTGCTCCTGCGATCAGGGTAGAACCGTCTGCGCTCAATTTTATATCAAACCCAAACATGTTAGTCGGCTGTGAGAGGTCTGGGTTGACTAAGGTAGTAGTAGAGACTTGTCCAGATAACGTATGGGTACAAAACACTAGTTGACAGAGTAATGACACTCTAAAAAAGTAAATTTTCATTTTTTGGTTTGTTGAAATGATTGGTAATTGTAGCTTTTCAGTGATATTCATTGCTATTCTTATACACTAAATATGGTATCGGAGTCCATCCATTTAGAGGCAGAAATAAAATCTGGTAACACACTGTTGAAATCAATCTTCAGCGATTCAATTCAAGAATTTTATCCGAGGCGTTTGGAATGAATAGAACATGTCGAGTTTAGTTTTAGCTGATGATGAGTTTTAAAAGCAACAGCTAGTCTTCCATATGGAGAGACTAGCTGTATCCTGAGTAAGTGGTTATGTTATTATTTGATCACCACTCGTTTCATGCTTTCTTCTCCGTTTTCTTTGGAGATTTTTAAGTAGTAGATGCTAGGTTCCAATCGGAGTTCTTGGATATCAATAGATATATCATGTTGCCCTCTTTTTACTACCGTATGATATAATTGATTACCCTGCTCATCCAGCAATATGATCTGGTCACCTAACGCAACTTGACTTACGTTTAGTTGATCATGGACAGGATTAGGATAAACTGTTTTTTGATTTCCGGAGATGAAAAGCGACGGAAATAAAACTGGTGTTTCTTCGCGAGCGATGCGAACATACCTTGTCCCAGAGGTAGGAGGACCGAAACCAAAAATACCTGGTGCTCCACCAGCAATGAATAGATCGCCACCAGCGGTTTTATTGCTAAGAGATACCGAGCTACCTAAGGCTCTTGTTGTGTAGTCCATAATAAATGGGTCAAGTTTTCCTGAAAATATCCAGCTGTTTCCTTTCTTGTGATACCATTCTACAGCTCCTGTTCCTGCGTATCCATTGTTATGTCCTATGGCTATGGTGCCGTTTGTATTGATATCTACGCTCAAAATATGGTTTGCCACAGCGAAGTCTATCTCGTATGGGGGCAATAGAGTCCATAAAGCTTGAGAAGTATTATATATCAGTGCGGTATTAGAGATGCTATTAACTAAGACTAGGTAAGGATCTCCATTTACCCTTTCGATAGCAACCATTTCCCCAATATCTTGATGGTCTATACCGGTTTTAACACCACCAGGGACATAACTGCCGGCTACTAGATTATAAACATATGCGCGTCCTCTAAAATGACCACTGCTTTGATAACCCTTAGCTCCAACTACTATAGAGTTACCATCACCAGTGATAGCTACGTTACGACCATACTGTTGGAAAGCTTGGTTTACTGTAGGGAGAAGGGTTTGTGTGTGGTCGAAACTATTCGTTACATTATTATAAGTTAGAATGTCTACTGCCCCATTGCGGATATAGCCAGTAACAGATTCACTGTAAGGTGATCCCACTACTACAGTATTCCCATCATCAGACATGGCGACCGCTTCTCCTATGGAATTCCTTGGCTCCCCAACTGCACTCAAGTTATCACTTGTTATGAGGATCCAGGTATTTGATGCCAAGTTGTATTCGTATATTCGAACCCTACCTTGGTTAGTGCTAAAACCACCTGGATCTCCCATTACGATTCGGTTTCCATCACCACTTAGATCTACTGATGTTCCTAGTGTTCCCGCTTCATCAAGAGTGAGTGGCTGCCCAATTTGCTCCCAGTGGTCAGCGTTGAAGGGCATCGTTCTTCGATATACATGCACCATTCCAAAATACTCTCCGCCTTCCGCGCTTGCCTGATAGGGGGCTCCTACGATAAGTGTCGATCCATCTGCACTCAACTTTGCATCATGTCCAAACATATTCGATGGCTGTGTAGGGTCGGTGTTAGTGATGGTAGTAACTGTCGTCTGTCCAATTAGTGCCGCGGAGTATAAGAATACTTGACAGGTCAATAAAGTCTTGAAAATAAACTTTTTCATAATCTAACTTTCCTTTCTAATAAATAATAAAATTGATAAGCTGGTTTTTCTCTGTTTTAATTCGCTGGTAACAAGTGTTTTAGGGTTGCTTTATCCAATTGAGGATATAGGATTATGATTAGCGAACTAATCCAAATTGAATTGATAATAAGTATGAATTCTAATGTCATGGTTTAATAGATTAATTCTTAAAATATTGATT
>CAYMST010000192.1:0-9375 GCA_964393115.1 uncultured Roseivirgaceae bacterium
TCAGTGATTTCTAGAAGTGCGTTGCTTTCAAGAAAATCATGGACATCGAGCTTCTTTTCCTTAATACATTTCGCTACGTGACTTTGAATTGTTCCTAGTGTAACTGTTCTTTCTTCAGCAATCTCTGCCAGATCCTTTCCTTTTTGGATGAGCTCAAGGGTAATATGATGAGTAGGGATTTTTGGTTCTTTGGTAGCTTTTGACTTGTCTACGGTCATATTGACGCTTAGAAGCTCGCTGAACTCGTTTTTCTCAACTTCTTTACCGTCTATGATAAGACCAAACAGATGGTTAACCTTTTTCATATGCTTGATCTGCTTATTAATCTGGCCACTAAGTTCTTCAATCTCTTTTAGATATGCCTTGACTCTTTTTTGAAGGGAGACCTTGCCATAGTGCGTCTTGATATTCGCATGTAAATCATTGAAAATTGGAATAAAGTAGTCTAATGCTGATTGAGAACGGTCTCGGAGTCGCTCAATGGAATTTTCTTGATTGCTGATCTGAGTGATTTGGTTTAAAAACTTTTGAGAGACCTGAGTAACTGGTATGAAGTCTGACCGCAAGTTTGAAGCCCACGACCGGGATAGTGATTTTGTAGATTGCTTTGATTCTTGTTGATAAGACTCCAAATGCCAATAAAAGGCTTTACTGATTTCATCGAAGTCAAAAGCTGCCTTTATTTGAGTGATTAGATATTCTTGTGCACAACCCGCTAGAATGCTTGAGTTATCGATGGATCTATTGGTGTCTTGAAAGCGTTGCACAGCGGATTCAGTGCTGAATTGATTCGTGAAAGTGTCAGGAATAGGAGAGTTTAGCACCAATCCATCAAGTGAAGTGAGTCGAGAAAGAGCTACATACACCTGGCCAGGAGCGAACGCACTTTCAATATCTAAAATAGCTTTTTCAAAGGCCAACCCTTGACTTTTGTGAATAGTAATTGCCCAAGCGAGCTTGATAGGGTAATGGGAAAAGGTGCCCACCACATTTTCCTCTATCTCATTGGTGCTTTCGTTGAGTTTGAATTTCTTGTTTTCCCAGGCGTATTTCTCCACTTCTACTTCATCACCGTCCCTAAACCCTACGATGATTGTTTGTCCCAGTGCCTTGATATGGCCAATCTTACCATTGAAAAAACGCCCCTTACCTTGAGGGTCATTTTTGATAAACATCACTTGAGCACCGAGCTTTAACGTTAGAGAAGAAGCTAGAGGGTAGCTGTGTTCGTTAAAATCGCCGTTTATTTCTGCCTCGTAAGATTCTGTCTTCGCCTCGAGCAGTTGAAGTCCCCGCTTATTTATGGCTTCTGCTTTTCGGTTGTGCGTAGTAAGGAATATATAACCATCATCAGGTTCTGGATAGAAATCGGGCTCGAACTTTTTGTTTAGAAAACGAATGTCATACTCATCCATCTCGTTGTCACGCACCCTATTCAATAGTTCTACGAATTGTTCATCTGACTGGCGATAGACCTTGTCTAGCTCCAGGTAAACTGGTTTTTCCTGTTGCAAACATTGCGCTTGAAAGAAGAAGACGCTCTCATAGTAAGGTTTTAAATGAATTAAGTCCTCATCTTTTACTACTGGTGGTAGTTGAAGCAGGTCACCAATAAATAGCACTTGAGCTCCTCCAAAAGGCAGATGTTTTTTTCTTCGTACACTGCCCATTACTGTGTCGATGGCATCAAGTAAATCTGCTCGAAGCATACTTACTTCATCGATGATCAGCAGCTCAATCTCCCTTATCAACTTTCTTTTGGTGACGTTGAGTTTGAGGTTTTGAAGCAGTGTCGTTTGGTTATGTATGTAGTCACCTGAATGCATAGTAGTAGAAGGGCCCTCTTCTGGGAGGAAAATGCCAAAAGGAAGTTGGAATAAGGAATGGAGAGTGACTCCTCCTGCATTAATAGCGGCCACCCCTGTTGGAGCAGTGATAACAGTTCTTTTGTGCGTTTTTTGGACGATTTCTCTCAAGAAGGTCGTTTTTCCCGTACCCGCTTTTCCAGTTAAGAAGACGTTCCTATTGGTAGTATTTATAAACTTGGCGGCGAGCTTCGCAATTTCCATAAGTTCAAAATATTGGTTTTGAAGGTAAATATAAAATGGTCAACAAAACTATGATTAAAGGTGATATCAGATAAGAAATTGAATTTTTTTGAATTTTACCGTTGACATACTCTTCCTTGAAGTAATTCAATGCTATACTATTTCATTAAAACAAGTAAGTCTTACTAAAAGAGCATAAAATTAAGTCATTGACAGTGGTTGATGAGAGTTAAATGCGAGTTTCGTTAAAATTTAAAACCATGAAAAACATTTTCAAAATCTTACTATTTAATTTGAGTATCTTGTCTTTGGGGACTGTTGGCGCCCAAAACTTAGAAATCAGACTGAATAATGGAAGGGTGATACCTGCCGCAGAAATTGCAGAGTCCAGCAATGTACTCGAGTTTGATATTGAGTTGAGGTCTAGCGAGGAGACGCTACTTTCGCAAGTGTTATTTTCCTTTAGCTACCCTATAGACGACTTTGGAGACCAGGATCAGGTTCTCGGCACAGATACTTCGTTCACCGTAGTTGATGAGGCGCCTAAGTTTCGAGAATACGGCATTGGTGCGGCACCTGTAACAGGTGCAGTCCCTCCAAAAATTAGTTTTTCAGTTAGTCTAAGAAGGTTCCCAAATCAAGGTATCCCTCAGATTATTTCTACCTCTTTTGAGAGATTGATGACATGTAGACTTAAGATCTTATCGGATAACGTTTCAGCAGCTTTGCTTTTGGATGCACTTACGACAGAAGTTGATCCGAACGGCAGCGCCAGGTCTTTATCCGTACTAAGTGAACCAACTAATTTTTTCTTTCCAGATCCAAATGACCTTAGTGTAGAAGAGTCTTATGAAGAGACTATTTTCTCCTTCCCTGATGAAGTATCTTTATTACCTTCGCTAACTTCATGGGATGGTACGTCTTGGTCAGATGGAGTGCCAGAATTGAGTGACGAAGTGATTATAGACGGTGATTTCAACACGGAATTAAATGGAAACATTGAAGCTCGGAGGGTGACAATAAACCCAAATGCAACGGTTGAAATTAATCCGGGTAATTTTATAGATATTCGGGGTGATTTGATTAATAATGGCACCCTACAGGTTGAAAGCGAAGGATCGCTTGTGATTTACGGTGAAGTCGATGGTATTGGAACGGGTAGTTTTACGCGACGCACAACTTTTTCCACTACTCAAGGGAAATACTCAATGGTGACGTCGCCAGTAACATCAAGTGGATTTGATGTTTTGGGTACAAGTGCTCAAAATTGGATTTTTTGGATAGACGAGACGATACCCGGTATTTCTGAGCAGTTTGTCAGACCGTCTAGTATAGAACGTACCGAAATGGGAGTTGGCATTGGCTATTTTTCGGCGCGTACTGGCGATGAAGACGGTAACATTACTTTTACTGGAATCCCTAATTCTGGTGAAATAACGGTTCCTGTCGTGAGAACGGATCATTCTGCTGATCCAGATAATGAGCATTTAGAGAGTCAAGAGGGGTTCAACTTAATAGGTAATCCTTACACATGTGCTATTGATGCCAATAAGTTCTTTGACACTAATCCGGATGTTGAATTGATATCTATATGGGATCATACCGGGACTGCCGGCTACATAAGGATATCAAGAGCGGGAGCCATCGAAGGAGGAAGTGGACGAGTAGATGATTGGGACGGCCACATACGATCTATGCAAGGGTTTTTTATCAGAAAATCAACAGTTGGTGAAGGTGAAGTTGTTTTTACGAATGATATGAAAGTAAGCGGTTCTAATACAGATATTGGCTTCTTTCGTCATGCTGATACTCCTCAAGCGGATATTCGATTTACTTTAAGCAGCGCCGATGCCTTTGATGAGTCATTAATCGTTATTCAGGAAAATACTAGAGATATAGCAGGTCAAAACATTGAGGTAACACATGGCTTGGCAACACCCGATGCACAGAACCGATCTGATCTATCGGTTTATTCAGTTGGTCAAAACAGAAAATTGAGTATTCAAACGATGTCATCCATTACTTCGACTAAAGAAGTGCCTATTGGTATAGATGTTAAGAAAAGTGGTAACTATACGCTGGATATTTCTTCTTCAAGTTATGATAATGTTTCATATATAATAGACCATGATACGGGAATACGCTACAAGTTGGGAGATAGAATTTCGTTTTATACCGAGTCGGGAGATCACCCTAGCCGTTTTTCGTTAGTGCTGGATAAAGACCAGGAGAAGATTGTTGAACCATCTTCACATATTTCGAGTGGCGAGTTGAATATTTCTTATGATCTAAGGAATGAAGCCAATAGGACTGCTACCGTGCAAGTACTCAATTTTAATGGTGCTATCGTTAAAGAATTTGAAAAGGTTGACCTATCTACGGGAAGTGCAAATCTTGCATTCCAGAAAGAAGGACTTTTTATCGTACAGATCGTAACTGCTCAGGGGGTATTCGCTTCTAAAGTGATAGGACGATAGGTACATAGCATTTTTTCGTTTGAAAAGGTGTTACAAGAACTAGTTCTTGTAACACCTTTTTCTGGTTATAAAGCGTTGAAAAAATTAACTAAGCTTTCTTCAAATGTCTTTTTGAGGTCTTCGTTCAATATTCCTTTTTCACGATCAAAGTTTTGATGGAAGGTCGGTAAAGAGAAAGTCGCAACGACATTCCCTCCTAAGTGTGGAAAGTTCTTAGACGCTATGGCTAGTACTCCTGCCCCACCACGTCCACCAGGGGAGGTCGCTAATAAAAATAACGGCTTATTACTCCAGGTTTTCTTGTCTATTCTAGATACCCAATCAATGATGTTTTTAAATGCGGTGGTATAGTTCCCGTTATATTCTGCTAATGATATAATTACCCCATCAGAACGGTCTATTTTTAGTTTAAATGATTTAGCTGGTTCAGGAATACCGGTAGCCTCTCTTTCTGGACTAAAAATTGGCATTTCGAAATCATTGAGATTCAGCAATTCAGTTTCCGCATCTGCTAATTGACTCGATGCCCATTTTGCTAGTAGCTGATTAATAGAACTACTGCTATTACTTGCACCGAAAGCGATAATTTTCTTCATATCTCAAATAAATTATTAGTCTTGACGAATCTATTATGAGAAGTTAATAAGTTACTCTTTTTGTTCGTGTTATATAAAGTCTATTTAGGAGCTGATGTGAAATCTAGCAATGAGCTGTTGAAATCAACTCTTTTGTGCAATTATCTTTTGGATTACATATAATCCAATTTCTAAACGAGTCTTTAATCCAAGAAATTTTGAAAAATCCTTCATTACGAAAACCCTTATGAGTTCCCCTTCTATAGCGAATTTTCTCATCAGACAATAAGAGAGCATGTCCACATTTATCTGTGAAGTGGCTTTTACGAATGCGCGGAGGCTTTGATAAGAAAGTTGATCATATAATATGGTATTTCTTTTTATCCCAACACTTGAAATACCTCTTTTCGGGAGTTCGTCCAGATCTTCAGCACAAAATGTCAACGGTAACAAGATGAGTATTACGACGCGTTAAGCAACAAGGCGAAGTGTAAGGTATACGGGTTAGGCTTTTCTAATTCAAATTAAGCATTTAATTCATTGATTGCTAGGTAGGACATTAACCCTGGACCAATTTCCAAAGCTGTTTCGTCGATATTAAAAGTCGGTGTATGTAATCCAGAGGTAATCCCTTTAGCTTCATTTCTAATACCTAAGCGATAAAAACAAGCAGGCATCTCTTGTGAATAAAACGAAAAGTCTTCGGAAGCCATCCAAAGGTCGAGATCGACTACATTTTCTTCTCCCAGGTAATCTTTGGCCGCGTTCTGCGCGGATTCAGTAACGAAAGGATCATTTTCAAGATAAGGGTAGCCTACGATGATGTCAAAATCACAGCTGCCTCCCATAGCTTCGGCAATCCCCTCCGCCATTTTTTTCATTTTGTTATGAGCTTCGAAACGCCATTTTTCATTTAGCGTCCTAAACGTACCCTTTATCTTGACCTCATCAGGGATTACATTGGTTGCACCTTCTGCCAACACATGTCCAAAGGACAACACACTTGGGATTTTTGGACTACAATGTCTGCTGATAATTTGTTGAAGTGAAACAATAATGTGTGATGCAATTAGAATTGGGTCGATGTTACTTTCTGGCATTGCAGCGTGCCCTCCTTTACCCTTTACAGTGACATAAATTTCATCGGCACTAGCCATGTACATCCCTTTTCTAAACCCAACTTTTCCTGCAGGGATTAGTGGCATGACATGCTGACCTAGGATAGAAGTCGGCGACGGGTTTTTAAGAATGCCTTCTTTGATCAAAATAGATGCTCCGCCGGGCAGTTTCTCTTCTCCAGGCTGGAAGATGAGTTTGATAGTTCCTTCAAATTGGTCTTTTAATTCTGTCAATATCTTGGCGGTACCAAGTAGCGAGGATGAATGCACATCATGCCCGCAAGCATGCATAACACCTTCATTTTTGGACTTGTAGGGCACGTCATTTGCTTCTTTAATAGGTAAAGCATCCATGTCAGCGCGAAGAGCAATAGTCTTTTTGCCAGGGTTTTTCCCTTCTATATTGGCTGTGACCCCCGTTTTTGCTGTTTTTACCGGTTCTAGTCCGATTCCTTTCAGCTTTTCGACAATAAACTCACAAGTATTGTATTCTTCAAACGACAATTCCGGATTGGAATGGATATGATGACGGTTGGCAATAATCTCTGAAAGTTGCTGCTCGTTAAGTGATTTTATTGATTGGATAATACCCATTGTCGTACGCTTTAGCCCCCAAAGTTAATAGAAGGCCTATCAATTCGCCTTTAATTCAGTTTGCTCTTTTCAACTTATTAATCTCAATAGCCATTTTTTTAGTCATATTATTGGCTAAAGTCGCGGTTCGTTGTGCCTGATAGATGCTCCTTTTTCGCTTGAAGTTCATCTCAGAAATTCTTTTTTTGACAAATTCTTGAGCATACTTGATGGTTCTATTGTTCGCTTTTTTTACCGCGTAGTAAACCATTGTGTTTTCGAGAAAGCCTTCAAGCACCGATTCACCAAGTTTTATCCTAAGATCCGCTTGAATGACGGCGTCCTGATAGTATTTTTCTCGGGTAGTGAATACCTGCCGATTGGCATCTTCGAAATCCATCTTGGACAATGAATTGGCATATAAGTAACTTAATGTAGAGTTCGTTTTCTTTAAAAGCCTTGTGTACGCTACATTATTCTTGCTCCATATTTTTCTTAACTCTTTAATACTATCGAGGTTAGATCTCAAATCAGAAATCACCAGGTTAATAGCTCTCCAAGTCGAATCAATCCGGCCGATTTGTGTGGTCAGTGTTATGAAACGAGCTCGGTTGGCAATCAAAAAAGTGTTTTCGTCGAGTAATAGCTCAACCTTTTCCCATAGGTCAGGAAATCGCGCATAAATACTATTTCTAAACGCTATGTGCCGATCAATACTATCAAGCAATAGAGTAGAGGTATCATTATGCCGACGGAGTCGAAGCAACATCGTGTCAAATTGTGCATGCTTTACGGCTACTTGAACCGCAGTTAATTTTTGAGAGCGCTTACGCTTTTTGAATGGTGTATACGCTAAGTCTTTGAGCCTTTCTTGAGCTCTAAACTCCTGTCCCAATGCTTTTACTAAACCGTCTTCAATTTTCAAAAGATCGGCTTTCCTTGTCCCCATTTTTTTGGATAGGTAACTGCTCCTTTTTTGTAAAGGGACAACGATGGCATTCTCAAAGTCTCTAGAAGTTCTCAAGATTGATTTGGTGGTTTCAGAATTTGCTCGTTTAATGTGTTGCTTGGCATCTTTTTCGGATTTTTTAAAATGGTCCAAAGCTTGTTCCCTCAGCTTTAATTCGGAGTCTTTTGTTTTTACATCCGTCTTTGCATATTCCAGCCCAAATCTTAGATTGGCGTCTGCTGTTATCATAACATTTTTAGGGTTGAAGTCTTTTGCCGCTTCACCTGTTTTAGCAAGAAAGTGATTGTAAGAGTCACTTTCGTAGACCGAGATTTTCTCGGTGTAATCCTCAGAACTTAACTTCATATTGATGGTGCTATCCAATACGTTGGTGTAAGTATGCCAATGTTCATTTTCGAATTCCCCCATGGTTATAGGTTTTGGAACTAGTTGCCAAACAGGGTCTGCTGGAAGGTGATTGGATATCATAGATTCTGGATCCACCATGAAAAATCGAGTAGAAGGCCTTTTCTCAAACTTAAATTTTGAAGGGATAAATGGCTTTTTCAGTAAATATGACATGAACTTTTTGATCGGTTGCTTTTTAGGTACCGTTTTACCACTGCCCCATGTGGCATCCACAAGCAGCCATTTATTGTCTATTTTGACACCGTTCCATGTATGATCGGCCTCAAAAAATGTCTCTTTGTCATAGTGGTGACCTCCTAAAGTATACCCTATAATTTCCTTAGTTGGAATATGAGCGGCTTCGCAAAGAGCACTATAGAGAGCACTGAATTGATAGCAAAGTCCTTTTTTGCGACGTAATGTTTGCTTAGGAGAATACGATTGGGTTTTGACCTTTTGAGCAGCTCGAATGTCATAGTTTATATGATGTACAACCCAGCAATATATACTAAATGCTTTGTCCAGATCCGAATATTCATCTTTCGTGAGATATTCAGCCAGTTTAGCAACTGATCTCTGCTGAGACCTCGGGACGTGTACTTTCGCCCTTAGCGATATATCAAAATCTCCATTTTGAGCAAAGGCATTTTGAGCTATAAGAAAGCCTAGCAAGAAAAAAGTCAATATTCTGGGAATCCAACTTGACATCCCCCAAAATACTAAAATTCTAGGTAAATCCTATCAGGTACTATGATAGCTGACGGATAATGCTCTTTAATGAAGTTGAAGGTTTTTAACGCATCCAGTTGTGAATGAAATTTTCCTAAGTTGATGATATAATTAGGCTGGTAAAACTTCATAAATGGTTCTAAACCTTCTTCGAACTCGCCAGCTAAGTGTATAACGTTGGCACGCACTTCATTGGCTTGATCTCGATCATTTCCTGAGAAGACTTTAATCGTATAGCCATTTACATATCCCCGCTCCTTATTTTTATTGGTGACTATGGATAGCACACTATCCATCTCTCCTCTTATGTGAAAAATAGGAGAGACGGATGTATTTAAACTATTGTTAACTGTGTTATCTCTCGTTTCTACAGCCCCGATGTTTGGTCTTAGTTTAGAAAGGTCTTCATAGTAATCTTCTTCCGAAGCCTTTTGCACCACTTTAGGCGAACAAGCCAATACGAGAAGCCACACAGTCGTCAAAAGATACCTCTTCATG
>CAYMST010000193.1:0-9344 GCA_964393115.1 uncultured Roseivirgaceae bacterium
AATGTTAGTTACTTCAAATCAAAAGGAGTTTTCTAGAATTCAAGGGTTGACTCTAGAGAATTGGCGAAAATAGGTTTTCAATTATTTCACCTACCCCAAAAACCCAACATCAACTCCCACCTCAACCACTTCGTTTTCGAAGTTGATTGTTAACCCGTTTGTGGAGATCGAAATGCCCAGAAATTTCCCCCAAGAGGTATTTGTGGGTACGATCCCTTGGATGTTTTTGAGGCTTGTCTTTTCTCCATCAAAATGCTTAAATGTAGAAATGTCATTGGGGAGTTTATTTCTTTTTGCTTCCTCAATGGATAAGTTGAAGTAACCGCATATTTCTTCAATTCCTAGCCTGTTCGAGTGTTTTCCATCCCATGGAAAGGGATGTCTTCCTCCATTTGAGTTCCAGAAAAGGGTAGAGGGAAATTGAGTTGTGGTTTTAATACTGATCCAGACGTAATCTGGTGTTTGCAATGCCGTCCACGCTACTTGGTTGGTCGACTTCGAGACCATAAGCAGGTCGTCATATCCTGCTTGAAAAGGATGCGATTCGAAAGAGACCACTTGCCCAAACTTGGTTTGCACGTTAGATAATGCATTAAATTGGTGGCTAACTTTGAGATTCGAATACTCACCGTTTTCTGGACTATCAAAAGGAATTGGTAATACAGAGCCGAAATCGAAAGAAGATGTTTTGACGTATGATGACTGGTCAGGAGGTAGTTGAAGAATGGCATGGTGTCCGTAAGTGAAATCTCCTGTTACTCCGTCTATTTCATGCTCGACATATAAAAAGGTTTCTTTAGTGTTTATTCGTTTGATGACTTTTCCTTTGACGTCCTGCATCTCTAACATCACTGCTAACGAGTTGTCTGTTTTTTCCAATAGTTCCCATTTGCCATTTGCGGTTTCTCCATGAATATGACTTGTTTCGGATGGGTTTTCCCCGAAAGGGAAACAAAAAAAATCACCTCTAAGATTTTTGAGCACCACAGGTAGATCGGCCTCTTTTCTACCCTGAGAATTCCAAGGAGCAATGGAGTAGGGCTGGGCCCAGCGACCATTTCCAAGGTTAAAATATACAGGTGCCATGTGTCCCCCTTCTTGAGTAAGGCACAGTTTTACGAACTCATTTTTTAGAACATAAGTGTCAAGCGTATTCGTCATCATATGGGTAAGACTTAGGGTTAATTCGTTTGAGGTGAAAAGTGTTTTCTGAACTTAACAGGACTTTTTTGTTTCAGTTCTTTAAAGTGTCTAGAGAAATTGGAGAGATCGTTGTATCCACTGTTATAAGCTACCTGTGTGACGTTGAGATCTGTATCGGTAAGCAATTTGGCGGCATAGGCAATTCGCATTTCTTTAACGTATTGTGAAACTGTTTTGGAAGTGACCTTCTTAAAAAACCGACAGAAACTCGCTTCGTTCATATTCACTAGATTGGCGATTTCTGATAAGTGTACTCCTATGGTAAAGTTTTCGTGTAAATACTCATAAACCTTTTCTATACGTTGATGACTTTTATCCTGAATGAACTGCTGATAGCTCTTCGCCAACATAATGTTTCTACTCTTAGCCCGGTTGATTTTAATCAAGATGGCCATAAGTGCATTGGGTTGAAAAGCTTCATCAAGTTGAGTTAAGGCGATGATATCTTGAATAATGTCCTCTTTTAGTGTTGATGTTTCATAGTCCAATCCATATGCCGAATTCTTAAGGAGTAGGTTAAGCTCCCGTGTTTCTGGGAATAGGTCTTGGTATTGCTCTATGAGCTGGGTATCAAATTGTATGACTATAGCCTTATGATTCATTTTTCCAGACTCATCACTAGAGACATAGGTGTGTGGAATATTACTTCCAATCAGTACCAAGTCTTGCGGAGCGTACTGCTCAACATTTGGCCCAATCATACGTTGGCCTTCGCCCTCTAAGATTAGCGTAAGCTCTAACTCCGGGTGATGATGCCATTCAAAAGGGAATTTTTCTGATTCTCTTATCCACCAGTAAAAACTTCGATAGGGTTGCCTGGGTATTTTTTCAAAACTCGACTTCATTTAAGGGGCTAATTTGCCTTAAATATCGGTTATTAAAGGTTTTTATTTTAAAAAACGCAAAAATAAACCAAAAAGTAGACAAGGTGTACGCGAGAGGAGAAGACGTAAAGACTGAAATTTGTATTCAAGTAAAATACGACTAATCCCAAAATTTTAATAAACTATGTCTGCTAATAATAAACCGCACATTCCGGAAAACTACAAAGGATATAAAGGCTTACCCGTTATCGCCGGAATCACGAGTATGAAAGATGCGATAGAGAAAGGACTTACCGCTGATGAGAGCATTGAGCGTTTAAAGTACTTTCACTGGTCGCTTACTCGTTTGCATAAAATATTTGTTGCGAGACTGACGTCGGAGCCGATCTATGAATTGAAAATGGCATTTAGCTTGCACAGCCATATTTGCATCGAACATGTAGGTAGCATTTTCGATAGGGTACGAGAGATGCGTCATCCTCCTTACGGGATGGATGTAGCTCCCCATAAAGCACTTGACCTACTCTTTGATGAGATCATTGCAGCCCCCACCACAGAGGAGTTGATACTTGGAGTCTACGAAGTGGTCATACCGCAATTGCTAAAGGCAGTAAAGCGTCAAATGGAGGATATCAACATGTTGTTTGAGCATCCAACGCATCGTATGCTCCGATTCTTGGCTATCGAACTTGAAGAGTTGGTAAGTTACGGTCAGAAGGCTATTGAATGTTTGATCACGCCGAAGCATAGATCTGGTAACATGACATGGTTAAGAACCCTACAGACTTGCATAGAAGCTTGCGGAGGCCTTGATGGATTAGCGCCGAAATCGGATGATTTACCAGAGGCTATCTATTCTCAAAAACCTTATCAATATGACGGAAGTCCAAAACGCGATGAGCGGTTCAATGATCCCTATAACATGGGAGTGAATGCAGAGGCTTTCCTTGGAGATAAAGCGCAAGGAGCACTTCCCAAAACACTTATGATGTACTTCAAAAGGATGCGGGAGATAGACGTACCTGAGATGATGGCAAGTATCATTTATGAAACTGAAGGAAAGCCATATGCTTACTATAAAGACATGACGAGACAGCTTTGGGACGAAGCTCGACATGCCATGATGGGGGAGGTAGGATTCGTATCGTTAAATGTCGATTGGCGTAAGATTCCTTTCAACTTTACCTGGTCCCTAGAACTGAACAATAAACTTACCCCACTTGAGAGGCATTCGATTTTATTTTTCATCGAGCAAGGACTAATGCCTGCGGCTACTGGTAAACAAATGGAATGGGAAGTGGCCATAGACAGCGGTGACCCCGTCAGTAAGCTAGTTCAAGACTACGACTGGGCGGATGAAGTGCTTCATGCCAAGGTAGGAAGAGATTGGTTTGTGAAAGAATATGGTACTCAGCCGGATGCTTTAAAATATGGGGAAGATAACTGGAACAAAATATTGGCAGGGGATTGGGGATCTTATGATAAGATTGGACTAACAGAAAACAAGTCTTGGTGGTCTGAAGTATACACAGATGCGTGTGTGCACTGGGGGATTCAACCTGATGAAAAAGTGCTATCCTACAGTGAGGATTACAGAGACATCACGCCAGAAATTTATACGCAAAAAGTATAATCCTCCGAGCAAGTCTGCTCGTGCATGACTTGCTCTACTTTATCTGAACACAATTATTTAACAATCACTTCCATGAATGAATACATATCATATACAATAGCCAGAATTGAACAAGAAACTGAATTAGTCAAATCTTTTTACCTGAAACGAACAGATGGTAAAACCTTAGAAGCTTACAAGCCGGGCCAATTTTTACAATTTAGGTTGCCCATTGAAGGTCAATATTTATTGCGGTTTTATACTATATCTGATTGTTATGACGGAGAGGCTTATCGCGTCTCGGTTAAATTAGAATTATCCCAAAACCTAGATAGTCATCCTCACGGTCTTGGTTCGTGTTACTTTCATGCATTGGAAGTAGGAGACAAAATAGAGGCCAAAGGACCTGCCGGAGATTTTTGTATAAACCCCAAAGACGATCATCCGATCACCTTTATAGCCGGAGGTATTGGCATAACACCAATTCTTAGCATGCTGAACGCTATTGCGAAGCATAACTCTAATCGTGAGGTGAATGTACTGCTGGCGATGCAGAACACGGCAAACTACCCGTTTCAACAGCATGTAAGTCGGTTAGTAAGTGAGCATCAGCATTTTAATCTTAGGGTGTTTTACGACTATCCTAATCAGGAAGACATTCTCGCAAAAGACTATGATATTAAAGGAAGAATAACCATAAATCATATAAAGTCCATGGTCGAGGACCTTGCAGCAGCTGAGTATTATATCTGTGGGCCGAGACCTATGATGGACGCCTTGACGAATAGTCTTTTCGAGAATGGAGTGAAGAAAGGTGCAGTTCACACCGAAGCTTTTGGACCTGCTTCACCTACAGGCTTAACTCCTGACGAGGAACAGGCAGGTCAAAATAACCAACAAGACAAGATTTCTATTGAGTTTGTTAATTCTGGCGTGACCCACGAGTGGGACCCTTCGTATCGGTCTATTCTGGAGTTTGCTGAGTCCACTGGAGTCTCTATAAGCGCAGGATGTTTGTTTGGAGATTGTGGAACCTGTTTGACAAAAGTAGTTGATGGAGATGTTAAGTATAACCACCCAACGGCCATAGAAGCAGGAGAGGGAGCTTGTCTCCCCTGTAGCTGTGTGCCAAAAGAATCCTTAAAACTTGAAGTTTAGATGATAACATGTAAAGCAGCCATCTCAGATGGCGAAGGAAGTTTTCACATTGATGAAATCAAGGTAAAGAAACCTAAAGGTGACGAAGTACTGGTTAAGCTAAAAGCTTCAGGTATTTGTCATACCGACTATGATTCCTTGAACTGGGGTAAACCACTGGTAATTGGTCATGAAGGCGCAGGAGAAGTGTTTGCTATGGGTGATGAGGTAGAGGGCTTTAGAGTTGGAGATCCTGTACTGCTGAACTGGGCTACGCCTTGTTACACCTGTTTCCAATGTGAAGAAGGAAATCAGCACATATGTGAAAAGAACTCTCCCGTGATTGGAGCGCAGGGTGGTTTTTTTCCAGGAGGCCATGTAGATATCGAAGGAACCGAGTTTAACGGCATTCCCATTGAGCGCTCTTTTAACGTTGGGACGTTATCTGAATATACTCTGGTCAGACAGTCGGCCTTGGTTAAGAAAACTAGTGAGCAGCTGTCACACGCTTCCGCTTCTATTATCGGTTGTGGGGTGATGACGGGTTGTGGTTCGGTTTTTAATGCGGCTAAAGTTAAAGTCGGTAGTTCTGTGGTGGTGCTGGGTGCCGGTGGAGTTGGGCTCAATGTAATACAAGCAGCACGGATTTCTGGAGCGGCTATGATCATCGCCATTGATATCAATGAAAATCGGTTAGCCATGGCTAAGCAGTTTGGAGCAACACATACCATCATGGCTTCCAAAGAAGATAGTGGTTTGATGAACGCTGCACAAAAAGTTAAAGAGCTTACGCAACGAGGTGCCGATTATGCATTTGAGTGCACTGCTATTCCAACACTAGGCGCTGCACCGTTGGCCATGGTCCGTAACGCAGGAATGGCTGTACAGGTGAGTGGGATAGAAGAGGAGATTACCATAGATATGAACTTATTTGAATGGGATAAAACTTATATCAACCCATTATACGGACAGGCAAGACCTCAAATAGACTTCCCTAAGCTGATGTCGCTTTATGACAAGGGAGAACTGTTATTGGACGAGATGGTAACCCAAACATATCGTTTGGAGGATCTTCAGCAGGCCTTTGACGATATGCTGGCCGGAAAAAACGCTAAAGGAGTAGTCATCTTTGATTGAGAATCATGAACGAAAATTACTTTAGCACTACGGAAACTCCCGTTTCAAAATACCATCCAGAATCCGGGGTTTCATTTATTACAGTAAAAAGTCCTGCGCTGAGGCAAAGGGGAGACATCTGTTTTTTTCAAACGAGTCAGGCAAAAGGTAAACGTAACGTTCCTCTAGTTCTCCTTTTGCACGGTGTTTATGGAAGTCATTGGGCCTGGATGTTCAAAGGAGGAGCGCATAAAACGGCACAACGACTAGTAGATGAAGATCGACTACCTCCACTTGTGGTCGCTTGTCCTTCTGATGGGCTTTGGGGCGACGGAAGTGGATATGTGTGTCATCAAGGTCAGGATTTCGAAGCTTGGATCGTCCAAGACGTGATTCAAGCTATGATTGAAAATGTAGACTGTGTGTCCAAAGAGTCTAAAAAATATATTTCTGGCTTATCTATGGGAGGGTTTGGAGCGTTGCGACTGGGCGCTAAATATCCGAACGTATTTGAAACTTTCGGAGGACATTCTTCTATTACTCATTTTTCCCAGATGAGCCAGTTTGTGGAGGAGCCGCTGGTTAGCTATGACTGCAAGGAGGAGGATAAGGATGTTTTAAAACAAATTATCACAAACAAGTCAATCATCAACCGGTTTCGGTTTGATTGCGGATCGGAAGACCAACTTATCGACTATAATCGCGAACTACATCGTAAACTTGAAGCGTTACAAATCAATCATGAGTATCAGGAAAACGCTGGTAGTCATGAATGGCCGTACTGGGAAAAGCACTTGGAAAGTATGCTTCTTTTCTTTTTGGGAAATTGAGAGCGTATTTTTTGATAAAATGATGGGAACCTAGAGCTTATTTGAGGTGCGTTCAAAGTCCAGATTTTAAAGGCTGAGTGAAGCGCTCACGACGGTTTCTGATCCATACTCGTAGTAGGTTACTTAATACCGTTATGATAAAACACACTCTCTAGTGCTTTGAACTCAACAGTATCTAAATCGTCCCCTTATGCGATTTCATGGTTTTTGACATGTCATTAAGTTTTGATTCTCGACTGCTTTTGGGTTAGATTTGATAGATCTAGATTCGTCTGACGGAAAGGCTTTACATTCTCAAAAAGCTTACCTGCTGCTACTTCTTATCACGTTTGAAAGTTACACGTTAAAGGTGTGCTTACTGCTGATAGATGCGAATACGAGTCTGGATACTAAGGGAAACGAATGATCTGATATGAAGAGTAGCCGCAAACTGACAGTACCTGAGTGTTCATTGGCTGATGCAACACTACACTGTCTTCTAAGTTTCTTTTTGATTGTTTTATGGGGTATGCCTCAAAAACTAGAAGCCCAAAAGCGTCAACTAGAAATAGGGATTTTGGGTGACGAGTTTACTTCTGAGACGGATAGTCTTTTGATTTTAATTGAAAGAGAAATCAAGTCGGTCGTGGGAGAGGATGCAGATTTATCGTTTCCAAGAAATTTCATGCTAGAAAGTCACTTTGACCCTGATCAGTCCAGCAGAAATTATAACCAGCTTGTTGAAAAGGGCTGCGATATCGTATTAGTCTTCGGCATAGCCGATTACGTAGTGCTATCCCAAAAAGAAGAATTTGCAGTTCCGACAATAATTTTTGGAGGAGCACCAGATGATTTTTCAAAACCATCTTCCAAAAAGCGCAAAAACCTGGCTCTTCTAACAGATACGCACACCATTGTTAAAGATTTAAATGACTTAAAGAGTTTCTATGCTTATAAATCAGTGGCTATTGCGTTGGAGCAAGCGTTGGTGACCAATTTTAATGTGGAGGCAGCACTTTCAAGTCAGCTTAATGGAATGGACTACCGTGTAGTCCCATTCAGAAATCTGGATGACATCTTAAATGGAATTGGTGAAGAGGAAGCCTTTTACCTAGGAGGAGGATTTTTGCTTGCAGATGATGAAATTAAGAAGTTATCGAATGAGCTGATAGATAGAAAAATCCCTTCCTTCACCTCTACGGGTTTCTATGATGTGGAATTAGGGCTAATGGCAACAAATCAACCCGCTACCACGGTTGATCAGTTGTTTCGTCGGATTGCACTTACCGTTGAATCGATCGTGAACGGGATGGACCCCTCAGAACTTTCGTCTGATTTTGCGCGACAAGAGCAGCTTAGCATTAATGTTGAAACGGCTTCCAAACTTGGTCTACAGCTCCGGTTTAGTCAAATGGCAGCTACCAATATCGTTGGGGATGTCTCCAAACTGGAAGTTGATAAGACTTATAACTTAAAAGAAATCATGCTAGAGGCTATTGGAAAGAATTTAGCCCTGCAATCCAGTAAAAAGAATATTGACTTAGCAGAGCAAGATGTTAAGACCGCCAAGAGTAACTACCTTCCGAATGTAAGCGCATCGGCTACTGGAAGTTACGTGGATCCTGCTCTGGCCGAGGTATCCAATGGGCAAAACCCGGAGATCTCCACTACCGGAAATATTACATTGAGCCAAACGGTCTATTCGGCTGCTGCTTCCGCAAATATTAAGATCCAAAAAGAACTCAAGGAAGCACAACGAGAAACCTACAATACCGATAAACTGGACGCAATTTTTAATGCGGCCAACGCTTATTTTAATATTCTTTTGGTCAAATCTAATCTTCAAATCAATGAGCGTAATCTAGATGTTACCGAGCGTAACTTAGAGCTAGCGGAGCAACGCTTTGAGGCAGGAGAAGCTGGAAAGTCGGATATTCTAAGATTTAAGAGTCAGCGCGCCCAAAACACCCAGTCTTTGATCGAGGTGTCCAACCAATTGAATCAAGCACTCATATCACTTAATCAGCAGCTCAATTACCCGTTGGATAGAAAAGTGAGTGTAGAAGACCCCGAGCTAGGCGTTGGCTTATTTGAACGTTACAACTATGATCAGGTCATTGAGTTACTGGACAATCCGTTAACTGCGAAACCGTTTGTTTCCTTTTTGGTGCAAGAAGCGAAGATTAATGCTCCTGAACTTAAGGCATTGGGCTATAGTGTAAAGGCTACCAATTTAAGTTATGCGTTGGCGCAAAAAGGTCGTTTTCTTCCTACCGTTGCTTTGCAGGGACAGTATGTGAGAAACTTTAGCAGAAGCGGAGCAGGTTCCGAGTTTCCAGTTGGTTTTCCTGCCATACCCGACGGGTACTATACCGCTGGGGTGAGTGTAAGCATTCCTCTTTTCCAGCAGAACCAACAAAACATAAATCGCCAAACTGCTCAGGTACAGCTGGATCAGCTAGGAATCAATCAACAACATATCAATTTGAGTATTGAACAGGCCGTCAACAATGCGGTCCTTCAGCTTACTAATCAGATCGCTAACATTGAACTCTCCAAGGTTTCTGAAGAAGCGGCAGGAGAGAGTTTGGAACTAACCCAAGAATCATATGCACAAGGAGCGGTAAACCGAGTTCAGCTCAT
>CAYMST010000194.1:0-2661 GCA_964393115.1 uncultured Roseivirgaceae bacterium
GTAAGCTGGCACTCGAAAGAACTATCAACTTCTATTTGGATTCGCTACATCCTTTTATGACATGTGTAGACAGTTATTTCACAGGTATTAAAACGAATTGTCAGCTTAGAGCAATAAAAGACTCTGTAGTGATGGAAGTTAAGAAAAAGGATATCGAAGCAATGGCTGAGGAATATAGCGTTTTCAAAACCTTTTATTCAGAAATGATATTGGAAGGTTTATTGGTAGAAAATAACTTCCGAACCAAGCTGATCACACAATCTCCTGATATGCTGTATAATTATTTGATCTCAAAGCGTCCAGTAATTATACAAGAGGTGCCTGCCAAATACATTGCAGAATTCATGGGGATCTCTCAAGAGTGGTTGAGCAAAATAAAAAGAAGGTCTTATCAGTCAGCTTGATACAATATAGTAATCATAAAATGAACATGTATTTCGAATCCTAAATATAGCTACTGATATAAATAATTTGTTTTGAGAGATTTAGGATGTTGAAAAATGCAATCACAAATAACCAATTACAAAAACTTTAAAGCCTAATCGGTACTTGCCATCACTTGGTGATGAAGCAAACCCGAGAATTTGAAAGAATACTTGACGAAGTATTTTGCTGACATCAAGTAATCAGGATTATTGAACTAAAATATACATACGAATTGAGGAGGTAATATGCAGAAGGTTAAGCTATTGACATCGGTCCTGGTCCTAGGGGTGATGATGCTAAATATATCCTGTGGAGGAGGAGAAGAACACGATGACGTGCTTGATGGTCCTGTCGTACAACGAGTGAAGTTTGATATGGCGGGAGTAATGGAGAGCTATTCAAAAGTGCTTAAAGAAGACATTACAAGTGTTAGACTAAGTATAGAAACTCTAGAAGGTGGTGCAATTCTGACAGACGAAGTGATCACTATTAACTCTTTGGGAGATGACTATCTAAGTACTTCAGTTAAACTAGCGAATGGAAGCTATATATTAACTTCTTTTACAGTGTTAAACTCTGAAGGAGCTACACGATATGCGGCTCCTCGACAAGGCTCTGATAAGGCCTTTTTAACTTCCAAATCGCTACCGTTGAGGTTTGACGTAACCCGAGAAAAACCTGTAGTGATAATCCCCGAAGTTGCGCCAATTGCTACAACAGATCTTCCGGAGCAATTTGGTTATCAGTCTTTTGGACTTGA
This sequence comes from uncultured Roseivirgaceae bacterium, assembly GCA_964393115.1. Lineage (GTDB taxonomy): Bacteria > Bacteroidota > Bacteroidia > Cytophagales > Cyclobacteriaceae > CAYMST01. The sequence goes on from CAYMST010000194.1 coordinate 1,187, forward strand.
ACTTGCGGAAACGTTTACCTATAACTATCAAATACGATCCGACTATGATGGTCGCTTGGTTAATTGCTTGATTAAAGTATACGGCTATGAAGGTGAAAACGTAGTCTTTTACAAAGAGGATTACTATAAGGGTGAGGAAACTAGTGTAGGCCATATCGAGCTTTATTCAGAATTGAGCTCTTATGTCGTTGTTATAGAACATCCTGATTACTTCAACTTGCGTCATTCGTACTTAACGACTAAACTGATCAAAAGGAAGAAGCAACTTGCTCCTCATGCTGATGAGGACATCGTACCGCTTTATCTAAGCTCAAAAAAGTACACTAGAGGCTTTTACCATTCCCCTACAGGAGCACAGGACACTAGGAACATGATTTTTGCCTTTGCACCCATTGATCCTTGTGAGAAATTTTTACGAATAGATTTTGCCGGATTTGAACATCAGGCCAAGACTACCTTGACAATAGCTTACTACTTAGACGGTGGTCTTTCGTATCCATGGGATTTACCAGAATACGATTGGGATAACATTCCCGGAACAGAAGTGGTCGTTCTCGAAAATGAGAAGGCTCCAAGAGGAAACTATTTCATAACACCAGCACTTTTGAGTGCGTCAGAGAGCCTCTGTGATACGGAAGGAGAGCCAGTTGAGAGACTCTTATATGTTGTTACCTTGGATTATGATATTGGAGGTGGTCAAGGGGCGGGAACCTACAGAATTATCTTAGAGTGGAATCCGCTGGATGAAACGGGGTTCGTTTTTCCGGTGGGCAAGGAGTATTACAACCCTTATTATGGTGGGATTGGCTCATTTATCAATGAATCTAATATCAATTCGGTTACTGATAACAGAGATATGTTAGAACGCAAGCCTAAAAGAAACTGATAAGATAATTACACAAAAGAGTTGGTTTGAAAGGCCTATCGCTGGATTCCATATCAGCTCTTAAATAGACTTTATACAAATGTTCACCCTAACTAAACAGTACATCATTTTTTAAAAAAAGAACTATGAAAACAGAAACAGAAGAAAGCCTTTTTGAAAGGATTGGTGGATTGTCTGCTGTAAGCGCCGCAGTAGATCTATTTTATGATAAGGTACTAGAGGACAGTACCATCAGTCATTTTTTTGAAACTACAGACATGAACCTGATGCGAGCTAAGCAAAAAACATTTTTGGCGTATGCCTTTGGTGCTCCTCTTGAGTACGAAGGTGGAGACCTACGCAGCTCACATCGGCACCTGGTGGAAAAAGGATTAAATGATAGTCATTTCAACGCAGTTGCCCAGCACCTAGATAGCACGTTGCGGGAGCTTCAAGTTCCGTTAGACGTGATTCAAGAGGTGATGACGATAGCAGAGAGCACACGACATGATATTCTTAATAAGTAATTTGGATAGATAAACGCGCAGCGCTTAACTAAATAAGTGTCTGAATTGAAGTAGATTTTTCTTAGTAGTTAATGTTCACCTTA
>CAYMST010000194.1:2671-9318 GCA_964393115.1 uncultured Roseivirgaceae bacterium
TGTCCCGAGGTATTTTTTTGTTGCGAGCTTAAAAAAATAGAATCCAAAGCATACTTAACTCAGAAGAATAAATTAATCGGCAAAATTTCGCAAAGCCATTGATTCATATACGAGCACACAAGAAAATCGCAATAGCACTTTAATGTACCTTTTCACTCTAGATCGAAACCTTTCACAGACTCCCTTAGAGTAGGGGACTTTTTTATTCCATTTATGTTATCTGGTGACGTGTATTTCACTCCTGTTTTTTCCTTCTTCTTCGTTAAAAAACCTTGACTGGCCGGGCCGCGTAGGCCGTCCGCGCTCTAACCTGCTAGGTCTGCATTTTTTGCCTTGAATAAGAAAAAACCAGTTTCGTAAACTAATACGTCACTATCCACCACAAATGAATGGTATTAAAGAAGATATGTTTACTTGACAACAACTACTTTTTTGGCAAGATCAACTTTTTAATCGGTGGCCGATTGCTTAATTGATATAATTCTTCGGGGGGATTTATATAGTGTTCAGCTTCGAGGTTTAGTAAATTCATTTGTACTTAAGCGTTCATTACTTAATTTGCGAATATTTTAATAGTGAAATATTCATGATTGCAGTTTTTATAATCGTTCTTCTAGCTTTCGCTGCTATAGGCATTTCATCCTTCCGTTTCAAAAAAACAACATCACAAGATTATTTATTGGCCAGTCAGAGTGTTCCAGCCTGGTTAGTAGCCTTATCTGCCGTGGCCACTAACAATAGTGGGTATATGTTTATCGGAATGATTGGATACAGCTATATAGAAGGACTTTCTTCTATCTGGCTGATGGTTGGTTGGATATTGGGGGACTTATTTGGCTCTTTCATGGTTTATGGTCGCTTAAGAGATTATAGTGAAAAATTTGGACTGTATAGCTTTGGAAGTTTATTGGCTAATGACCAGGGCAACAACCTTCCTTTGGTTCAGCGAATTGCGGGCTTACTCAGTTTAGTGTTCTTAAGTCTATATGCAGCCGCCCAATTTAATGCTGGAGGAAAGGCGCTCTTTGCAACTTTGTCTATTGACCCGTGGATTGGCGTATTGATTGGATGTGTATTGGTGGTGATGTATTGTTTTTCTGGAGGGATTCGTGCCTCTATTTGGACCGATGCTGCTCAGTCTATTGTTATGATTATCGCTATGGGACTTTTGTTTTTATACGCCGTTGAAGATCAGGGTGGAATGGATAATTCGATAAGTAAATTATCTGAAGTGAGCACTGATTACATGTCTTGGATGGGAGCAGGAGGTTCTATAAGTACTGCTGGGTTGATCATTGTAGGGTGGTTTTTTGCTGGGTTAGGCGTAGTTGGTCAGCCTCATTGCATGGTGCGTTTTATGACCTTAAAGAAGGATAGTAAAGTAGGAACAGTACGATGGTACTATTATTCATGGTTTACAGGGTTTTATGCTTTGGCTATTGGAGTTGGGCTTTGGTCGAGAATTGTTTTGAGTGATCAAGGAGCATTTGATCCGGAGTTGGCACTGCCCATGATGACACTACATTTGATGCCTGATTATATGGTCGGGATAGTACTTGCAGGGATATTTGCGGCTACGATTTCTACTGCTGATTCCTTAATTATTAGTTGTACTGCTGCGGTATCCAATGATCTTTTTCCGAGGTTAAAGGAAGTATACAGTGCCAATAAGTGGCTAACAATAGGCATCGCGATAGGAGCAGCGCTCGTTACCTTGTGGGGTAATACAAGTGTTTTTCATGTCGTTATTTATGCCTGGGCTGTTCTTGGTTCTACTTTCGGTCCAGTAGTGATCCTGCGGATGCTTAATCAGCGAATAGATCAGGTAACCACGATTTCTATGATATTGGTGTCAGCTATAGTGGTAATCGGATGGAATGCCTTAGGGTGGGGGACAACGATTGTTTATGAAATGCTACCCGGTATTATCTCAGGGTTTTTAGTTTATACGGTATTGAGACTTATAGGACTGAATCGAAATTCATAAAAATATACGCTGTAGGATTTCCACAAAGAGCGATAAAAAAAAGCACCAGAACCCAATAGTTCTGGTGCTTGATATTAACTGTATACTAATGAATCAACGGCCCTTTTAAATAGTTGATCCTTACCTCAGAAGAGCATTATATCAATTTTCTACTAATGCGTAGCTGCCATCTTCTTGATGTACTTCATCACCCGTTACTGGCGGGTTAAATACACACATCATAACCATTTCGGTCAAACCTTCAAGAATATGATGATCGTGCTGATCGAGGGCATACATAGTTCCGGGCTCGATAAGTGTTTTGTTATTAGTTTTTAAGTCGGTAATCGTGCCTTTTCCTTTGATACAAAAAACGGCTTCTAAATGGTTTTTATAGTGCATTTCGAGCTTGGCCCCCTCATGAATGATCGTTTGATGAAACGAAAACCCCATGCCATCTTTTTTTAGAAGATACCGACGACTGGTCCAGCCGTCAGATTCTACCTCGTTACCATTCTTACGAATGTCTTCTAAGTTTCTAATGATCATACTTTAACTCCTTTCAAAACTTCTTGTATGGATTTTTCAAAAATGTTTAATCCATGATTTAATTGCTCTATATCAATATTGAGCGGCGGAAGAAACTTTAAGATATTATCCTCAGCACCACATGATTCTATGATCAAGCCGCTCTTAAATGCATTTTTACTGATCTTGTTTGCTAACTCTGCAGATTTGAACTCTACACCTACGATCATCCCTTTTCCTCTGACATCAAGAATCTGATCCGTGTATTCGGCGTACAAGTCATCAAGTCTATTCCAGATCTTTTTAGCTCGCACACTAATTTCCTTCTCAAAAGAGCCATCCCCCCAATATCGGTTTATCGCTTGTGCTGCCGTTACGAATGCTAGATTATTTCCTCTAAAAGTGCCCGTATGATGTCCGGGTTTCCACACATCTACTTTAGGGTTTATAAGAAGTATAGACATCGGTAACCCAAATCCGCTAAGAGACTTGGAAAGCGTCACCAAATCAGGTTTGATTCCAGCATGCTCAAAGCTGAAAAACTTTCCTGTTCTTCCGCATCCTACCTGAATGTCATCAATGATCAATAGAATGCCATGTTTTTCTGTGATAGCCCTTAGTCTCTTTAGCCAGCCGATTGGCGCTACGTTTACTCCGCCTTCACCCTGTACGGTCTCTAGGATTACCGCTGCAGGTAAATCCATACCGCTTCCTTTGTCAGTGAGCATTTTGTCGAGGTAAGAAAGACTATCAAAATCGCCATCGACATATCCATAAAAGGGCATGAAAGTCGAGTTTTGATTGAGTTCATTTTCAAAACCTTGTCTATAATGCTGATTGGCTGTTAATCGCAATGAACCTTTGGTGTGGCCGTGATAGGCATTGGTAAAAGAAATCACGTTTGTTCTTCCCGTATATAGTTGAGCTAATTTAATAGCTGCCTCTACTGTATTGGTGCCGGTAGGTCCAGTAAACTGTATTTTGTATTCCAGATTACGAGGCCTTAAAATTATGTCTTGAAAGACTTCTAGAAACTCTTCTTTAGCCGGAGTTGCCAAATCCAGACCATGAGTCAAACCATCCTTTTCCAGATATTCGAGTAGCTTCGTTTTAAGGAAAGGATTGTTATGTCCATAATTCAACGATCCCGCTCCTGCCAGAAAGTCGATGTATTGGTTACCTTCATCATCTCTGACGAGGGCTCCGTTAGCAGAAACAAATGTCTTTGGGAAGCTACGGCTATAGCCTCTTACCTCGGACTCGTATTTACTTATGTTCTTCATTTAGAATACTTTAAAGTTCCAATTCGGTATATGTACTCACTGGTGTGAGCATCTGAAAATTCTTCTTGACGGATGTATATGCTTTTCACTACGTCTGCCTCGAAATGCTTAGCGATAGACTTAAAAAGCGATTGGGAGCTAATATTTTGATCATCAATAGTTGCTTCTATATACTTCACTTCTGTGCGCTGATTAGCGATAATGAACTCAATCATTTGCTTGGCCATTCCTTTGCCTCGGATGACATTATCTGTACAGATTTGCCAGATAAACAGTGTCTCTGGATCTTCTGGTCTTAAAATGCCCGATGCAAAACCGTGAATTTCACCTTTATCATCTACCACCACTGCGCATTGATTCCTGAAGAGGTCAGCTATCATGAAATAGCTGTATTCGGAATTGAGGTCCAGACCTCCTACGTTCCTAATAAGTTTAAAAATGCTTTGACCATCTTCACGGGTGGGTTTGCGTATGTGCAATGACATAAAAGTCCGAGTGCGTTTTATTTGTAATTAAATATTTCAGTAGTGAAATATTTGCAAAGGTAGCAATCTTCCTAGCTGAACAAAGCTTCAGTAGTGAAATATTTTAATGGTAAAATATTTCTGAATAAAACTTATGTGGTTGGATTATTCTTTGTGACGAAATTCTCCGTCTTCATTGATAGTGACTTCAGGTTCACCAACGATGCTCTCACCAGAGGCGAGGATAGGGCTAGAATCCACATCTTCTGCTTCTATTGAGCTGATTAAAATCTGAATAGATTTGAGGATCCTTTCTCTATCTTCATTCGTCATAGAGGAAAGACTATTTTCAAGCTTTTTGTGTAGAAACATAGGGGCGTTGTCCAGTATTTGTTTGCCCATATCAGTGAGCATTATTTTTATCCTACGCCTGTCGGACTTGGACCTTACACGCTCTACGAGAAGCCTTGATTCAAGTTGGTCAATGATGTTGGTGAGCATACTTGGAGACAAGTTGAGTCTTGATCCAATTTCTGAAATTGATTTTGCACCATATTGGTTGAGGTAATCGAGACAGGTCAACTGAGAAGAGTTGAGACCGATCTGATCTTTAAGCCGACTTGAATAAATATCTACTGCGCGAATGATTTTTCGGATTCCCGCAATGATCTCCTGCTCTAAGGTCATCTCTTATTAAACTTTGGATTCTCTTATTTTCTATTGCAAATATAAATTGGATATGGTCATGGCGACAACTGAATGGCTTAGAAGAAAGAAGATGAGTATATAAAAAATCAAAGACGTGGTAGGTCAGGATCATCCTAAGATTTATATAAAAGTGCTACAAAAAGTGGCGAAAAGCACCTAAGTGCAACAAGATTTAGAATTGCAACAAAATAAAAAAGCCTCTCAGACTAAACTGAGGGGCTTTTTTAGAGTAGTAGCGGGAGAAGGACTCGAATGGCACCGGCCACCCGGCTTCGACGGATCAAGCCATATTTCTGGGGGACTAATTAGGCTAAGCGTAGATTTTAGAGAGTCTGTATAGGAAGAAACTGATGTTTCTTACTCCTCTAAACTGGGATCTAAATGCTTTAATCTTAGCATTAAAAGATTCTGCAGCTGCATTGGTACTACGTCTTTCAAAATAGGCTAGAATAGCTTGATAATGTTGTTGTATTGTTTTTGAGACTGTATTGAATGATTTAAAGCCAGCCTTTTCCACCTTGTCATACCATCGGGCCAGTTTTGTAAAAGCAACTCCTTTTTCCTTGGTGTTATGGTAGATGTGACCAAGTTGCTGAGCTAATTCATATGCTTGTTCAAGCTTGGGGTAGTGCTTGAACAAGAGTTCTGCACGCCAGATTTGAGAAGCAGTCCATTTAGTTTTGCTCTTAAACAAAAGGTACCGACTTCGAGCCAATAGTTGCTTATGAGTATCTCCATTCTCTAACCTATCAGCAACAAACTTCTCACCTAGTTCCTTGGCCAGTTCCATTTCTTCATTCTCTTGAGCAATCGCTTCCCAACGATATGCAATCCTCATTTCCTGAACTGCATCGTAGGCTAGTTTTTGAACATGAAACCTGTCAGTTACCAGGGTAGCTTTGGTGAAAGTTTTTCTGACAATCTCTTCCATATTGGCAGCCATATCGAGAGTAACTTCTTTAACCAATTTACGTTTCTGGAGCGATATTTTTTTGATTAGAATAGACTTGACTGTCTGACTATCAGTCCCCTTTATCATTGCCAATAAAGCCCTCTTTTTTCCTTTAGCAGCCTTATTAGTCACTATTGTATACAACTCACCGCGAGAAAGGGCAGTTTCATCAATGGTCAGGTAAGGACCTATGTTGTCTGGAAAAACGATATAATCTTCGGCGTGTTCAAGCTGATCCCAAGTTGTGAAATCACTAAGGTGAAAAGCGTATTGTTCTTCCAACCGCTTCCCATTTACCCTGTAATAATTTCCCAGGCTCTTACAGCTTACAGGATTGTTGTCAATGGAGTCCTTTTAAAAAAGACGCGAATTCCTGTGTCAAACGCGTTCCTTTAGCTACCAAATCCCAATTGCGAGATACTATTTGACCTGTACTTTCTATCAACCATCGCCTTCGCTTGACCATCAAATAGCAAGCCTTACCACGAACTGGAAAATCTTGGATTGTAGTGGCATCGTAGAAACCCTTAGATAGTAATTTCCGATCAGAATACTCGACTGGGATAATATTTCGCTCCTCTAAATGAATACTAAATCTATCGTCAGCCTGCTTAATGTCTGTAACCTCGAAATAGTCTAACAAACCTTTTGGTAAAAATAACTCCAACAATTCCTTCTCCAAAACTATTCTTTTAGAAGCTAAGTTAGACTTTTGGAAACTACTCCCCAGGTTTTCGGACTGATCC
>CAYMST010000195.1:0-9232 GCA_964393115.1 uncultured Roseivirgaceae bacterium
GTATGGACGGCTACTGAAGGGTTTAGAAATACAGATGACATGTATGTCTGGGATAGAGGAAACGGTACTACTTGGTTAGTTGCCTCGACAGAAATTAACTCTACACACTCTGTTTATATCAATATGAATCCGGATAGCTCGGCATGGAATGATGATTCAGAATGGGTAAATACTGGATTTGACGTAGACTTCTCATTGTCACTTAGACCGGAAAAATGGATCGAGCCAGACGAGCCAATTACAATAGCTGGTATGGCTGCTCAAGACGATTACCTGATCCTTTGTACGATGGTTGCGAATCACAAAAAAGGATTAGGAAGCTTCATTGGAAAAGTACAAGAAGACTCTTCGATAGTTTGGCAGGACTGGTCATATGGCCCAGCAAACAACTGGTCAATCATTCACGCTACGACGCTTCAAGCGCGCATTCAAAAAGAAGATGAAGGTTACTACTACTATGTCGCTACCGCTGGAACAGGTCCTTGGAGAAGAAAGCTTCCAGAGCCAAGCGAAGGATGTTCCATCACGTTATCTGAAGCATCACATACCTTTTCTTTTGATGTAGACACATTCGATATTGACATTAGTTCCGGAGAGGCTTTCACCGTTTCTGACAACAAAGATTTTATTACCACCATTCTTCAAGGTGATACACTTATAAGGGTTGCTGTAGATCAAAATAAAACTGGCATCCTCAGACATGGATTAGTGAGCATAATTGGTTGTGAAACGAAATCAATTTCTATCTCCCAAAAGGCGGAATTAGATGGTGGGCTCGAAGACTTTAGTGGATTACCAGCCCTTGCAGCATGGCAAACAGGTACGTATAGCGGGAATCACAATATCGATTGGGATTACTTCTGGGTTGCACGATCTGCGGTAATAGATGGTAATACGTTAAAACTACGAGAAGTATTTAATGGAGATTCAGCCTATTTCAAAGGCGAGTTCGATGGTGGACTAACGTCACTATCACTTATTGCGAAAGCTACTGATGATACCGAGCCTGGTGAGTTAACCATCGTAATTAATGACTCTACTGTTGGAAACTTTACGTTAGATGAAAACAATGATACCTTATCGTTTACTGGTTTGGATATTCAAGGAAATGTTAGATTAGAATTCATCTCCTCACTTCCACAGCCCATTCATATCGATAATATCACATGGGAAGGTGATGAGCCAACGTATGAATTAAAGGTCAATAATGCTGGTGAAAGTGGTTATTACAAGGCCGATGAATTAATTTCAATAACAGCATCAGAAGACTCGACTGGTTACTTTTTTGATAGATGGACAGGTAATTTGAACTTCACCGATAGTTCAGAGACCGCAACAATAGAGGTCACAATGCCAGAACGTTTTGTAGAAATAACAGCTTCTTATCTCACAGATGATGAAGCGGCTGCAAAAGAGATCTCATCTTTTGAAATTACGAGCCTAAGTGCTACTGGAACAATTGATAGTGTTGCAGGAACCATTACGCTTGACGTTCCGGTTGGCACCGACAGATCTGCTTTGAAGCCTACGATAGTTATCTCGGATAGAGCTACTGTATCTCCTGCTTCAGGCGTTATCCAAGATTTGAGTTCTAATTTCGATTACACGGTAACAGCAAGAGACGGAACGACAAAAACATTTACTGTTTCATTCAATGAAATTGCCAGTACGGAGAAAGAAATCCTTACATTCGATATCGGTGGTACAACCGGTGTAGTCGACGCTGGTGCAGCGACGGTAACTCTTGATATGCCTGTGGGTACCAATGCTTCATCGCTTACACCTACGATAACGTTATCTGCCTCTGCAACAGTTTCTCCAAACTCGGGCGTGGCACAAGATTTTACATCCGATGTGGTCTACACCGTGACGGCACAAGATATGTCCACAAAAGATTTCACGGTTACCGTTAACGTTCCAGTTGCACCAGATCCAAACGTAAGTACTCCTTTTGTACCAGAAGACTTCTTAAACGGTAGTTGTACGGGTGGTAAGCAAATCAGTGCTTTCACATGTTTCCACAATGCAGATGTAGAAGGAGAAGGTACAGTAGAAACCTCTTCGGGTTCTTCGGGTTACGACAGCGCTTCTGGAAGTTACAATGTATTCATCGACACTGATGACGAGTATCTACAATTCAATAACATTGATTTGTCCTCATTTACCATTCCGCTTATAAGTCTAGGTGCTAGGAAAAATAACACTAGTGAAAATGGTAGCACCTTAGCGATAGAATATACCACTGATGGATCTTCATGGACAGCACTACCATCACCTACGCTTCCGACAGGCTCGGGTACAGCTACTTGGCATTATGCGGATAGCATTACCGGGTTACCAAACTCCAATGCAGTGCATCTTAGATTCCGAAGAACCGGAACAACGAAGTGGAGAATAGACGATATCGTTATCTTCGAAGGTGATCCACCAGCATCAACTGGTAAGGCGATTACTTCATTTGAATTTACAGCTCTTAGCTCTGTTGGAGTTATCGATGAGGGGGCTAAAACAGTAGCTATTGAGGTACCTACAGGTACTGATGTCACCGACTTAACACCTACAATAGGTGTCTCGGCAGAGGCGACTGTATCACCTAATAGTGGTGTTTCTCAAGACTTCACAAATCCAGTGACATACACGGTTACGGCAGAAGACGCATCTACTCAGAACTATACCATTACCGTCACGCAAGTAGCAAGTAGTCTGAAAGATGTCTTGACATTTGGAATTGGAGCTGTAGATGGTACAGTTGATGCCGGCGCGGGAACGGTGAGTATTACGATGCCGGAAGGAACTGACGTGACAGATCTGACTCCTACCATTACAATCTCTGCAAATGCCACTATATCTCCTAATACTGGCGTCTCACAAGATTTTACAAACCCAGTCACATATACTGTAACTGCCCAAGATGCTAGTACCAAAGACTTCACGGTTACAGTTACCGTAGAGTCTGCTGTCTCTACTGCTACATTTGTTAAAGAAGCCTTTAATAACGGCGGTTGTGGTGGTGCAGCAGTATCTTCTTTCGCTTGCTATAACAACACAGAGGTCGCAGTTTCAGGACAAGGATCAGTTCAAAGTACTGCCTCTTCTTCTGGTTATGCTGACGCATCCGGTGCGTTACACGTGTTCCTTGGTAATTCTGGTGACTACATTCAGTTTGACAACATAGACGCATCTGGATTGACAAACCCGACCTTAAGCTTCGGTGTCCGTAAAAATCAGAAGACTGAAAACGGTAGCGGATTGAGCGTCGAGTACAGTACTGATGGAGGTTCTAACTGGACAGCTTTAACAGTTACTTTGGCTACGGGAGATGGTACTAATCAAGTATGGTACCTGATTGAAAGTTTATCTCTTCCTGCGTTTGACGGATTGAGTGTTCGCTTTACTAGAGCAACCACCACAAAGTGGAGAATTGATGATATTAATATCACTGGTGAGTCAGCGGGTGGTTCTGGTACTACTCCTGCTGCTGGATCTATTGTGATCAATGAAGTAATGAGTACACCTAGCGCAGTAGTTGATGCTATGGGTGAGTACTTCGAGATCTACAACACGACAGATGATGCCATTCCAATGATTGGATGGGAAATAAAAGATGTAGATGGTAATACGCATACAATTGACGAATCAGTTTCTATTGCAGGAAAGTCGTTCTTTGTCTTTGGTAAAAATGACAACCAAGGCATGAACGGTGGTGTAGATGTAGGCCATGTCTACAGTGACGTAACGCTGAATAACGAAGGTGAAATTGTTATCAGTCATGACGGTACTATCATTGATAGTGCTGTATACCGTCCTTCTGTTGCTGGTGTAGCTGTAGAGTTAGCAAACCCTGGCTTAGATAACAGTGATACAATCAATTGGATCTCTACCGACAGTACTTTCGGATCAGGTGATACCGGTAGTCCAGGTAGCAAAAACCATAGACTATCCGCTGTTTGGGATGGTTCCGACTGGTTAGATGGTATTCTTCCTTGGGATACACTTGGTGCCTTTATCAATGGTAACTACAGCTTTAGTGCTGATGGTGCTTTCAAGACACGTGACTTAATCGTAACTCCTGGTGACACACTCATTGCTGATAACGATACTGCTCTGATTGTTGGTGGAGATGTATTTAGTTACGGTAAAGTTTCCATCGAATCAGGTGCTTCATTGGTAACTCATGGTTCACAATCATGGTCAGGTACTCCGGCTCGTATCAAACGATCTACCCGATATGCACAACGCTACAGTTTCGTTGGATCTCCTGTGAAAGCCAATGCTAATATGGTGGGAAGCGTACTAGGTGGTCCTGTTTACCAATACAATGAAGCAGTAGACTACAGTAATAATGAAGGATTAGACAGATGGGAAGATGCTTCTTCGGAAATGCTGATCCCTGGAAGAGGCTATGCACAAGCGAATAGAAAGGATATCGTTTTTGAAGGAATTCCGAATACCGGTTCTGTAACATATAAGGGTACATTTACCGCTCGGGATTCTGCTTCAGACGGTTGGAATATCGTGGCTAACCCATATCCAGCTCCTATTGCGATTGGGCCGTTTTTAGCTAATAACATGAGTATATATGGAACCATATATATATGGGATGACTTTGGGTCAAATGTGTCTCGTGGTAATAATAATGACTACGTAAGTGTCAACTCACTCGGTACAACAGGTGCTGGAAGTAGAGCAGGAAGTGGTGCAAGCAGATGGAATGGTCACTTACTAAGTGGTCAAGGTTTCTTCGTGAAAGTATTAGCGAACACAGACTCTACTATTTACTTCCATGAAGGTATGAGAGCGAAGACTAAAAAGAACAGAGATGCTAACTTCTTCAGAGAAAGCACTAGTGTTAGAAAGGTCAAGCTTTCAATTAGTAACGCTTCAAGTTATAATGAAGCACTTATAGGGCTTGTTGATGACGCTACCGCTGGTGTGGATCGCCTGTACGATGCGCCTTTGTTCCCTGCTGCAGATCAGTTGGCAATCTACTCTTATATCAATGATGGTAAATACGTTATTCAAGGTCTAGATCAAGACTCACGTGTTGTATCTTTAGGTGTGGATATTCCAGAACACGGTGAGTATCAGATTAGCATTGAAGACATCGAAGGATTCTCTAAAGGTGATGATATCGTACTTATAGACAAGCAACTAGACATCAGTCATTCATTGACTGAGTCCGGAGCATACAGTTTCGAAAGTGGAATTTCTAATGCTGATTCAAGATTTGAAATTCGTATCAATGGCGAGATTAACAATACTTCTTTAAGTTTCGCTGGTGAAGATTTCAAGGTTAATAAATCGGGTATATTTATTGATAGATCTTCACTTCAGCAATCAGCCACTTACGATGTAATGATTACAGACTTAGCGGGAAGAAAGTTGTTTAACAACACTGTTAAGCTCAATGAAACTGCTCATATCTCTTACAACTTTAACAGTTCTCAGCCATACATTGTATCGGTGAATGGAGTCGTTAAGAAAGTTGTCATCAAATAAAACTGATATTTATCCCAAGCCGGTATTACTATCGGCTTGGGAATTAGATGGAACCTATAAGGTAATTATACAAAAGAGTTGGTTGGTTTGAATGGGCATATTGCTAGATATTATATCCCTTTTAAATAGGCCTTATACAATTTTTTACCTTCTAGTATAAGTCGTATTTCTGAATGAAATGCGAAGTTGTTTTGACTAATACTCGATTTAGATAAGACTAATCACTTTGTATTAGGTTTAGTTTCAGTTTGTGTGCCCACGATTGTGAAATTGTGGGTTTTTTATTTCTAAACGATATTATATAAAGTACATATTGATACATGACCATTGAGCGCTTTATAGCGCCAATTTTGATCATTTATTCTAGCAATAAATGATCAAAATATTTGTACACCAGAATACGCTATGAATCCCAAACAAAAAGTCTTTAACCGCGAAATCCATATAACGATTCGTTTCACAATCGAATTCCGTTAAGCAAAGCCGCATACCAATAAAACATAGTGTTATACCATTTAAACTATATAACGACGTGTATTTTGCTACTGTTTTTTTCCTTCTTCTTCGTTAAAAAGCCTTGCCTAGCTGTCCGCACCCTAGCGCTGCTAGGACTTCATTTTTTGCCTTGAAACACTGACGTAAACTAATACGCCCTTATATAGCCTAATGGTATTAATCACATAAAGAGTAAACCTATCGACCTCCCGGAAAAGCGAGTGAGCCGCTACTATAAGTTGTGCCAAAAGTGGTTGTCGCTGAATATACTTGGCTAACTGCGTCAATCACCTGTTCTTCTGACAACTCTTTCAAAGGATGAATAAATACTGACCACAGATATCCTTCGGAAATGGCATATTTTACATCCAAGGCTGTATGAAAATTGGCTTCCATACAAGCCATAATTTGTTCATTTGATACATTGGCAACCTCCGCAACCGGAGAGATAATACGCATACGGTTATGGGTTTCGTCGGTGAGACAGATAAAAGGTAAGCCTCCTATTTCAAGTCGCCATTGACCTGGCTGTCCTTCCATATTATTGCTGCTCACTTTCTTGAGAATCTTCTGTAGTTTTTTGTTGTCCATATCCTGAGCAAGAAGTGATGATGAAATGCCTAGTAAACAAAGGAATAAAGTAACTCTTATCATAGTATAATTTTTAGCAAAGGTCTTGGAAATAATTGAGTTAAAAAATGTACACTTATGTTAAGTAGGTATTTGTCTGATTTACGTCACAATGATTCACCCTTTAGCTAATACTGTAAAATCATATTTTACCTCTATTCAAAAAAATAGGGCTGTAAAAACTACAGCCCTACTCCTATCGACAAAATGGTTTAAGACAGATTATTTCACCTTAAACTCAACTCTTCTATTTTTCTTTCTTCCTTCAGCCGTATCATTTCCAGCAATTGGCTGCTTATCACCAAAACCATCGAAAGATAGTCTTCCACTCTCAACACCATGATCAACCAAATATTGATACGCACTCTTCGCACGATCCTTAGACAGCGTTAAGTTGCTATCTGAATTTCCAGTATTATCTGTATGACCTTCAATTGACAAATCATATTCCGGATGCTTCTTAAGCGCTCCTGCAAGGATGTCTAATATTTGGTAAGAAGAACCTTCTAACTCAGCACTTCCTGTTTTGAATCGGATGTCTTTAGTCACCTTCTCTAAGATACTCTTCGTTTCCTCATCAACTACAACGGCTTTAGGTGCTTCTTCCATGCACTCCTTAGTTCCAGCAACAGCATACCCATCACCAGATACTCTAACAGGCATACCACCAGCAATTACCACGTTACATGGTGCCTGCGCTTGTGCAAATTGAACCGATACAACTACTCCTACAATTAGTATTAATTTTTTCATGTTATGTGTTTTTGAAAACTGTTGGACTAAAATAAGCTCTATTATGATACTAAATTATATTTATCCGTCGTGAAATTTAAAAAATCATCGTTTAGTAGTGGAAAGTAGCCGATATTAAACGTTTGATCCTCGTTTAACCTTGCTTCTTGCTTGTTCTACTATGTAAACGTTAACTCAACTTGCCTTTTAAGGCCTCTCAGATCTATATTTTTTTATTCTGAACAGCTTTAACTGATGGACTAGTTAAAATGTTTTGCGATAGCTTTTTATCTGACTTACCGTGCCCAAATGAACTAACAATTGGAAGTTCACCAGCCCAAACATTCAATGCATAATCAGCATCTTCATCTACTGGACCACCTGTTCGGACTTTGGCGGAAGCAGTATCTAGTGACAACTCTAAAACCGTCGTTATTTGTAGTTCCTTCTTGGAAGGTTTTCTCACCTCGTCCCATCTTCCCTTCAGCATGTTTTCAGTTATAGCTTTTAGACCTTTCAATTTATCTTCTTCATCTTCAACCAGCTTTGGTTCACTATATAGAATGACCGATCTGTAGTTAACACTATGATGAAATGCCGATCTCGCTAGCACAAGTCCGTCTAATAATGTAATGCACACACAAACTTTGTTTCGCGATGAAGCAAGCATCGATTTACTTTTTACAGAACCGTGGAGATAAAGCCTATCGTCAATTCTTCCGTACGCAGTAGGAATAACAAAAGGTTGACCATCCATAGCATACGAAACATGACAAATAGAGCCGGCATCTAATATCGCATAGATAGTCTCGCGATCATAGACAGCTCTTTTAGCACCTCTTACAACTTTGTGAATAGTAGATTTTTCAATTGTCTTCATTGGCTTTTTTTACAAAAATATGTGGTGTCTGGACTATATTAGTCATCCAGATATCAATACTTATATGGTCCAGATGACTCCTTGGAAATCTATTATTAAAGTTGATAAATCAATAAATCGGGCTGTCTATTTACAGATATCAGATGCTATTATTCATGCCGTGAACACTGGAATTCTACGAACAGGACAGCGACTTATGGGTTCACGAGAGCTTGCTAACTTACTTGGGTTAAATCGTAAGACTGTAGTTCTGGCATATGACGAACTAATGGCACAAGGCTGGGTAGATAGTATTCCTAGAAAAGGTGTTTTCATCTCCAAAGCGCTACCCATAATATCTCCTATACGACTAGACAATATTCCAATAGACCCAGTACTAACATTTTCTCAGGTACAGCAAACCACGGATATACAAGTCTTTGATGGCATACCTGATTATAGACTATCTCCTATTCATGAACTATATAAACATGCCACTTCATTGGCCAATTCTAAACTTATCAAATCCATTTTACTGAAAAGTCCACCACACGGTGATATCTTTTTGAGACAAATACTAACAAAATACTTACAAGAGTCGAGAGCCATTTGCTCAAGGGTAGAAGAAATCATGATTACGCGTGGGAGTCAGATGTCGATATTCTTAGTGTTTAACCATCTATTGGATCGTGGTGACCATATAGCAGTACCCGAACTAAATTATGAAGCGGCCAATAACACCATCAAAGCCCTTGGCGGACGACTATTACCCGTCAAGGTAAACAAAGACGGTATCGACATTGAAGACTTAGAAAGAGTACTGAAAAAGCAGACCATTAAAGCTATATATGTTACGCCGCACCACCAATACCCAACGACCGTCACGATGCCCGTTGCCAATAGACTAAAACTTATTGAATTAGCCAATAAGCATTCATTCTACATCGTAGAAGACGATTATGATTATGACTACCACTATGGACGTTCACCGATACTACCCATGGCTAGTATTAATAG
>CAYMST010000196.1:0-9047 GCA_964393115.1 uncultured Roseivirgaceae bacterium
GATTATTGTAATTCTGATTTCCATATTAAACTATAGGTATCCCGAAAAAACTAAGGAAATTTTTAGCTTACCAAACCTTTTGCCTTCGGTAGGAAGAATTACAAATTGGTCAGAGAAAATTTTTGTCGAAAATAATATTTTCTTTTTGTGCACCCTAGCGTGCTTATGTGGATTCAACGTCTTGATAGGCCTATATTTTATTGCTGATGATCTCCATCTGGATGTGCCTATAACAGTTGAGTTTAGTGCTACATTACCGGTGATAATTTCGGTTTTTTGCTTAATAGTATGGTTAATCAGATACTTTTTCATCTCTGTGATGAGTACTCTTTTTGGATTGAGTTTCTTCAAGATTAAGCATTTCAACTCCTTAGTACGAATTTCATTTCTCCACTATTTGATAATTTTTTTAGTCATTTTGCTATTTGGCATAAGTGCCGGAGATCGCGCGGTATTGGTGTTTTTAGTTCCTATATGGGTACTAATTTTGCTCGTTCATAGAACGATGATAGTCGGCAATCAACTATTTGCCATAACCAATCTCAAAAAACTACATTTATTTTTCTACCTTTGCACCACTGAATTGATTCCAGCGTTTTTTACGGTGGAATATCTCTATTTTAATATGTGAGTCATTAGCTGTATATGAGCGAAGGATTATTGCTGAGTGATAAGGAGAGATTGAAAAAAGTCTCTAGTATATTAGTTTCCCAACCTAAACCATCAGATTCGAAATCTCCCTATTTTAAACTAGCGGAAAGGTATGGTGTTCGAGTCGACTTTGTTCCGTTTATAAAAGTCGAGGGAGTAAGTGCCAAAGATTTTAGAAAGCAGAAGATAGACATTCTTGCGCATTCTGCGGTTATCTTGACGAGTAGAAATGCAGTAGATCATTTCTTTAGGATAGCTACCGAAAATAAACTGGAGATCCCGACGGATATGAAATACTTCTGTATTTCTGAGCAAACGGCAAACTACTTACAAAAATATATCACCATCAGAAAGAGGAAGCTCTTCGTAGGTTCCAAGACTGCAAAAGATCTATTGGAAGTGGTAAAGAAGCATAAAGGAGAAAAGTTCTTATACCCTTGCTCAAATATCAGGAAGGATGATATTCCCAATTTTCTTAAAGAAAATGAGTTTGACTTTTCAGAAGCTATCATTTATAAAACTGTGGCTTCAGACTTGTCCCACTTAGCCAATGTTAATTATGATATAATTGCGTTTTTTAGCCCTTCAGGTATCAATTCATTGTTTGTTAACTTCCCAGAGTTTAAGCAGAATTTAACCAGAATTGCGGCGTTTGGACCGACAACGGCTAAGGCAGTGAAGGATCGGGAATTGATTTTGGATATACAAGCTCCATTACCAAGTGCTCCTTCAATGACAGGTGCTATTGAACTTTATATCAAAAAAACGAACGAACTAAACGAATAGACAAACTAAAATCGCTATTTTCCAGTTGAATATTTAAGCAAATATGATAATGGGGAAGTTGCGATGTTTTTTTTGTTTAATGATCATTGGCTCGACAGCATCGGGCCAACAGCAAGGGTCATTCTCTTCGGCTACACTCTATAACCCGTTAAGACAAGTCGGTTGGATGCCTAATGAGAGTGGATCACATGTATTTGCTCTCCATAGAAGTCAGTGGCTAGGTTTTCAAAATAGTTTTTCGGATCCTTCATCAGCTCCAGTCACTGATTTGGTTTCTTTTGTTACTGAAATTAACTCTAGCCCATTGGGTTACACAGGACTCCAGTTACGCCGCGACAAACTTGGTGCCATTACCAATACTTCTATTTCCTGGTTAGGAGGTCTAAGGTTTTCACTAAAGCGAGCCACATGGGCGGTCGGACTACAACCTACAATTATATTTCAAAATTTGAATTCTGATTTACTTAGGAGTATTCAATCAAACGACCCTGTATTAAATGGTCTTGTGAGTGAAAACGACGTTAGAGATACCCGATATGACTTAAATTTCGGAACTTCATTGGTGGGTAGAAAGTATAAGATAGGAATAGGCGTGTCGAATCTTTTGAACTCCAAATCCACTTTTACATCTGACTCAGTGACTAATGTTACAAAATCACTTTTTAGTTTAAACTTTGGAGTCACCAAAAAACTTGCTTACCGCCTTAATTTTATTCCTGAGATTGCTATCCGGACAGACATGTCGTCTTTTAGTGGAGAGGTGAATGCACTTTTTCAATATAAAAGTGATTATTACCTTGCTGCATCTTACAAGCATTTGGAGGGTGTCACGCTGGCTTTTTCAATGGCAGTAGGTGAAAATAAATTAATAAGATTCGGAACCGCATTTGACTTAGTGGCGTTCAATACTCGTGGTAAAGCGTTTTTGAGTAGTGAATTCTTTATTAAATATGGTTTACCTAATATAAAAATCGGAAGTAAGAAGCCAGTAAAGACGCCACGTCACCCTTCATAAAATTTCAGAATCGGTTGACAAAGCTTTAATTATAGGGAGTTCGTCTAAACTGTCTTTGTAGATTACCTAATATTACTTAGGTTTGGAGAGAATAAATTTTTGAGGTACAATATTAATTTAATAAGTCTGTTATTTTTACAGGTACAAATTAATGGGTGTTATGAATGTTAGTAGTTTATTAAGGAATACTCTGATTGCCTCAGCGGTGGCTATTGGGCTTCAGAGCTGTGGTCTATTTGGTGGTAATAACAACGGTGGCTATTTTGATGATCAAGGGGAGCTAGTTGGTGTTCAAGGCCGAGAAGGATGGGCAATGACGATGCCATATGGAATGGTATCTATTCCCGCTGGAACCTTCCACATGGGACAAGCTGATGAAGATGTTCCAGCAACTCAAATAAATTTCAACAAACAAATCACAATTGGTCCGTTCTTCATGGACGACACTGAAGTTACAAACAACGAGTATCGTCAGTTTACAGACTTCCTTCAAAACGAAAGTGAAGCGGATTTGCCTGATGGATTGGTGATAGAGGACTTAATTCCGGATACGAGTGTATGGGTTAATGATTTCACTTATCATATGGGAGATCCATTGATGATCTATTATTGGTCTCACCCGGCTTTTGATAATTATCCTGTTGTAGGTGTTGATTGGGAAGCAGCTAATTATTTCTGTGAATGGAGAACCACCTACCTAAATAATTACCGATCGGATAGAGGAGAATTTTCAATGCCTAATTTTAGGCTACCGTCAGAGGCGGAATGGGAATATGCCGCTAGAGGTGGTAGAGATATGGCAAGATACCCATGGGGAAATCCTTACATAAGAAATGTGAAGGGTTGTTTGCTTGCCAATTTCAAACCAGGGAGAGGCAACTATTTTGATGATGGTTTTGCGTATACGGCACCTGTAGCCACATTCTTTCCTAATGATTACGGTCTTTATGAGATGTCAGGAAACGTTGCGGAATGGTGTAATGATGCGTTTAACCCTGCTTCTTACCCGCTAGTATGGGATTTGAATCCTACCTACGAGAACGAACGAGAAACAAGAAAAGTGGTTCGTGGAGGATCATGGAAAGATATAGCCTATTATCTCGAAACAGGCACACGTACATTCGAGTATAAAGATACCGCAAGGTCATCTGTTGGATTCCGATGTGCAATGACTCACATTGGGCGATCCAGCACGTTCTAAAATTCAAAACTGAAATATTATTAAAAAACCAAAAAAGAAATACAAATGAGTAGCAACAAAGGAGGATTCATGGATTTTCTTTTCGATTCGATTATGCCTAAAGTATATGGAATCGGAGCAGCAGTAGTAATCGTCGGAGCGATGTTTAAAATTAATCACTGGCCGGGTGCTACTTTAATGCTGGTGGCTGGACTGTCCACGGAAGCGGTAATATTTTTCCTAAGTGCATTTCAACCTCAACACAAAGATCCTGATTGGGCCAAGGTTTATCCTGAGTTGGCTGAAGATTATGAGGGTGAACCAGTGAAAAAACCTGTAAAAGCAGGTAATAAAGAATCTGTAACGAGAAAGTTAGATTCGATGATGGAAAATGCGAAAATTGAACCAAAACTTATTGAAAGTCTTGGTAAAGGTTTGCACACCATGGCAGAGTCAACGAAAAAAATGGCCACGATTGGTGATGCATCCGTTGCTACAACAGAATACGCAAATAACGTTAAGGCTGCTGCTAAAAGTATGTCTGACATGAATAAGTCTTACAGCAGTACAACACAGGCTTTAGGTCAAATGGCAAGTGCGTCTAATGACGTGAAAGCCTATCATGATCAAGTAAAAAATGTGACCAAACAGTTAGGTGCATTAAATGCTGTTTATGAGATGGAGCTTAAAGATGCTAACAATCATATGAAAGCACTTAATAAGTTTTATGCCAACGTTACTCCTGCTATGGAAAGTATGGCTGCTGCAGGTAAGGAAACTGAACTGTTCAAAAATCAGCTATCAAGTTTAACGTCCAACATTACTACGTTAAATACAATTTATGGTAACATGCTTTCGGCCATGAAAGGCGGAGCAACTTCTGCTAAATAATTGTTAAACAATTAAAGCATAATTAGAAATGGCAGGAGGAAAGGAAACCCCAAGACAAAAACTCATAGGTATGATGTACCTGGTACTGACTGCCTTGCTTGCGCTTAACGTAAGTACGACGGTACTAGATAAATTCATATTTATAAACCAAAGTTTAGAGCGATCTGTAAGAGAAAGCTCTAGTAGAAATGCAGTAACTGTTTCGAGTATACAGAAACAAGTTGAAGAACTTGGAAATAGAACAGATGACAAGGCGATAGTTGGTTTAGCTCAGGAACTTCGGAAGAAGACTGCTGAAACGGTTAAAGAACTTCAAGATTTGAAGGAAAAGTTTATTGAAATTACTGGTGGCTATTCAGATGGTCATGAAGGTGATCCAGCTCATATGAAAGGTAAAACCGACTACGACGTAGTAGGTTACTATATGATGAGTGAAGAACTTGGTGGACAAGGTCATGGGAAAGAGCTAGAGGCTTTATTAAATGGATATGCTGCTTATGTTCGTGACGTAATGAAGAAAGCTGGTGCTGAAGATGAACAAATAAAGAGCTTTAGCAAAATTGCCCTAAATGCAGAGGAAGACGAAATATACAAAAATGATGAAAACCTCAAGGGTCGTAAGTTTGCGGAATTAGCTTTTGAACACACTCCTACTCCGGCGGGTTTAGCAACAGTAAGTGAATTTGCTTCTCAAATTACAGGTTATGAGGCTAGGGCATTAGATATTCTAGCAAATAAGGTAGGAGCAAAGGACCTCAAATTCGATAAAATCGTGGCAATGGTGAAGCCTGAATCGAAGGTAGTGGCTGCGGGAACAAAGTATAAAGCTGAAATGTTTATCGCGGCTTCCTCTTCAAGTGCTAATCCAACGATGAAGTATAACGGAAGAGAGATACCGGTGGAAGAAGGAATGGGTATCGTTGAATTTACTGCAGCGGCAAAATCATACGATAAGGAAGGTTTATCTAAACAATCATTCAAGGCTGAAATAACCGTGTCTACACCAGGTGGCGGAGATACCACATTTGTAAATGACATTGAGTATTTGGTTGCAAAACCTGTTATTCAAATTCAATCTGCATCGGTACAAGCCTTATTTTTGAATTGTGGTAATGATCTAGATGTTCAGGTACCTGCTCTTGGGTCATCTTATAATCCTACATTTACGGCAAATGGAGCAACAGTTTATCCAGGTAAAGGTGGAAAAGTAACCGTGGTCCCAAAATCTGCTAAAGTGACGCTTAATGTAGCCAGTAACGGAAACGCTATTGGTAGTCAGAAGTTTGGAGTTAGGAGAATTCCTAAGCCAGAAATAAAGGTATTTGATAAGGGCAAGGAGATAGATCAAAAGAAAGGTGTTACCAAATGTCCAAGAAGCATTCAGTTAAGAGCTGTGCCTGATGAAAGTTTTGAGCAATTTCTGCCCAAGGATGCACGTTTTAGAGTAACAGGTTCTGAAATAGCTCTTGTGCGGGCCGGACGAGCTGTTCAGGTATTTAAATCGGGCGATATGAATGTATCGTTAAACAAAATCAAATCTCAGGCTCGAAAAGGTGATGTTATCGTTATCGAAATAAAGAAAGTGGTTCGTAAGAACTTTAGGGATCAAGTTGAACCATTTAACAACTTCGGTCCTAGAGTATTGCAGGTGCGGATCAATTAGTGTTAGTTAAATTTAGGTGTATGAAAAATTGTGGTTTAGTTCTGTTGGTTTTTGCGGTTTTATCTCAATTTGAGGTAAGTGCGCAAGAGGTCAATAATGGGTATAATCCCCATTCGTTGAATCCTGTACATAAGTCTTACGTGATGTACAAGAAAACATTGTGGAGAAGAATGGACTTGGAAGAAAAACAGAATAGCCCGTTTTTTTCTAGAAATAAAGAATTATCAAAGATTATCATAGGAGCTGTAAAGCAAGGTCTGTTATTTCCGTATCAAGATGATTCGTTGATTACTAGGATGTCGAAGGAGACCTTCTTAGAGTCTTTGAAACTTCCAGATGAGGAAGGTGGTTTGTCTGAAGAGGAAAAAGCGTTAGGTTTCGGATCTGATGATGGATTCGGTGACTGGGGTTTTGGTGATGAATCTGGCGGCGGCGGCGGAGAAATTGGTGAAGTAGCTAGCGAGGAGTTTGAACCGCGAGACTTCTCGATTGTAGAGATCAAAGAGGATTTGTATTTTGACAGGATGAGATCCAGAATGTATTATGACATTCAGTCTATTGGTCTATATCTTCCTGCGGAAAGGAATCCTGCTTTATATGAAAAACCATTGGCATTCTTTAAATACAAAGATTTAGTACAGTTATTTAGAAAGCTCCCGGATGAGGCCATATGGTATAACTCTGCAAATATGGCTGAGCACAAGAATTTAGCCGATGCTTTCGAATTAAGGCTGTTTAGTGCTAACCTGGTCAAATTTGCTAACCCTTCAGATATGAGAATTGTTGAAATTTACAGCAAGACTAGAAAAGAAGGTATCACTGCTTCAAAAAGAATCGAACACGAACTTATTGAGTTCGAAAACGAACTTTGGGAATTCTAAAAACAGTTATAAGAAAAGAAAGGCTGGTATTTCGATATCAGCCTTTTTTTATGTAATATATACTATATCCAGTTGATGCCTTTCTTGAGTAAACTTTGGGTCTCAGCTTCTTTGCTATTGGGGTCTACTTGGTGATTATAAGACCAATTCGCTTGTTCAGGGAGACTCATAAGAATTGATTCGGTCCTACCGTCTGTATCTAAACCAAACTTAGTTCCCCGATCCCATACTAGGTTAAACTCAACATATCGTCCACGGCGTAAAAGTTGCCAATCTTTTTCTTTCTGATCATAGCTTTTGGTTCTATTGCTTACTGCAAGATGTTCATATGTGGGAACAAATGATGTGCCAATGGATTTTACGAATTCGAAAAGCTCTGATTTAGACTTATTTGAGTATGTCGTATCATTGAGTTGATCGAAGAAAATACCTCCAATACCTCGCGTTTCTTTTCTGTGTTTTATGAAGAAATAATCATCAGCCCAGTTCTTAAATTTTGGATAGTAAGAAAGGTCATATTGGTCACAGGCAGTTTTTAATTGGTTGTGGAAAAACTTCGCGTCTTCATGATCAACATAATGGGGAGTGAGGTCAATACCGCCTCCAAACCACCAATGTCCACTTGACATTTCAAAATAACGTACATTCATGTGGATTATAGGAACCATTGGTGATTCCGGGTGAAGGACAATGGATACACCAGAGGCGAAGAACTCACTTTCTTCTAATTGAAGGGCATTGAGAATCTTTTGTGGAGTGTTTCCGTGTACCTGAGAAAAGTTTACGCCGCCTTTTTCTATTAGAGCACCTTTTGTGATTACCCTGGTTATACCTCCTCCTCCTCCGGGTCTAGTCCACTGGTCGGTCAGAAACTTTCCTTTACCATCTAGGGTTTCAAGAGATTTACAAATGTCTGACTGAAGGTGTTGAAACCATTCAGCAATTTGATTTTTGTTAGGCATGACTTAGAAAGGGTATCCGATACCCAAATTTATATTGAAATTGCTTGTTCCTTTAAAAAGACTTGAATTGAAGTCTTTATCCAGAAAGAACCTATTCCCACTTGGCCTTGCTGGATCGTATATTTTCATGGCTGCGTCCAGCCGAAGGATGATAAAAGAAAAGTTAAAACGCAATCCATATCCTCCTCCGACAGCTATTTGCTTGAAAAATTGGTCAAACTGAAATAAACCGAATGGCTTACTTTCAATGTTTTCAGCGTTTATATCCCATACATTTCCGATATCAAGGAATAAAGCGCCTTCTAGAAGCCCAAATAGGTGATGTCGATGTTCAATGGAGGATTCAAAAATTATTGTTCCCGGTTGTTCAAGGGAATCCCGGAATAATAGTCCGCTATCATCAAGTGGCCTATGCCCACCGGGACCAAGGCGTCGAGGTTGCCAGGCTCTGATACTATTAGAACCTCCAGCAAAGAAAAACTTTTCGTAGGGAAGTGTTTTATTATCGCCGTAAGGAAAAGCAACACCAAGGTGTATACGCGCTGCTAGAGCACTACTTTTTTTGAAGGGTTTATTTATGCGAAAATCAACTTGAGCCTTTATATATTGATAGTATTCGACTCCGTTTACACTATCTAAGTTTTGGAATGGCCTAATGTTGAGCCAATCAGAAATGTTACCGCCACTTTCTAAGTATACTTTTAAGAACCTTGAATCATTGTTATACAACCCATAATTATTTTTGTTGAGGGTAACAGAGATTTGTGAACTACTAATAAAGGCCGATTTGAATGAATTTATGAGATTGTTACCACGACTTTGAAGATCATTCAAAAGGTTTTCAAATCCAGGATTTAGGAATGGAGAACGAATTAAGCTTAGTTCTATTGGAGTAAGAGAGAAAAACCTGTTCTTCTTACTTTTCCAGTTATAGGTATATGAGTAGTTAAAATTTTGCCTGATGTATTCTGGTCTTCGAATGTATTGTATACCTGCGGTAATTTGGGTGGTGGGGTTG
>CAYMST010000197.1:0-9020 GCA_964393115.1 uncultured Roseivirgaceae bacterium
ATTAACATTGAGTATGAATATGTTAAACTTCACCATATACCTATATTTTTTTACCATTGGTAGTCTATTGATGGTACCTCAAATTCTGCTCGCTCAAAACGAAATCATCGAGTATCATAGTGTTTATGAGGAAAAGTTTTTTAATAAGAAAAGTTCCTCTGATTTGTTCCATCACTTGGTGGCTACTGACCCCAAAACAACAGAAGCTGTTGGAAATCTGCATTTGAATGAGTTAGAAGAGCTAGTGAGAAAGGTAAACGCCAAAAAGTTCAGAACCCAAGAGCAAAAACTAAAATGCGTGTTCTATCAAATACATAGAAAATACCTAAAAAAATATGAACAGTATTCCGTCTTCACTGATATCTTCAATTCCGGAACGTACGACTGTCTTACGGGGACAGCGCTTTATGCATATGTATATGATAAATTGGGGTTCCAAACATCTTTGTACGAAACCAATTATCACGTTTACTTACTAGTTAGTAATGCAAATAGAGCTTATTTAATAGAGTCCACAGACCCTTTTGGGGGATTTGTAACAGACGGACGAACCATACAAAAGCTAGTCAACCAATATTTAAAAGACAATAAAGACAATGAAAATGACAGCTATGTCTTTAGTGAAGAATTCTTTGTGCAGACTGATATACATAGCCTTCCTGCCCTATTATACTATAATCAAGCCGTATATTTTAATAACCGTAAACAAACTCAATTAGCATGGGAAGCTATCAACAAAGCTTCTTTGATTAATCAGAGTAAGAGAATTCAAGAAATCAGAGCATTAATTGCCGCAAACGTTCAATTGCACACCAGTTACGAGCGCGGTGGTATCTGATTAATTTGCAAGGATTTTAAATTCCACTCTTCTATTTTTCTGTTTATTACTCGCAGAGTTATTAGGCACTGATGGAAACTCCTCTCCATAGCCTTTAACAATGATTCTCCCTGCATCAATATTATTAGTAAGAAAATATTGAGCCACCGATTTCGCTCTCTGTTCTGACAACCATTTATTATAATCCGCTGATCCTGTTGAGTCCGTATGCCCTGCTATTTCAATTTTCTTAACGGCATTGGCCTTCATTAAACCTAATACCCTATCTAATTCCGCATATGAAGCTGTTTTCAAAATATGAGTATCGAATTCAAAAAATATATTATTCAAAACAAAAGATTGGCCAACAGCTATCGGCACCAACAACAAGTCCTTGGTGACACTTTTATTAGACCTAACTTTATTGAAATCAAAATTTTCATTGACTGATAGAAATCCATTAATATTAGCGGATAACCCATACCTTGCTCCCCCTCTAACTTTTATACTATAATTTCCCTTGCGATCATTGACCTCATACTCGCCGATTTTCAAGCCATCTGGTAACCTTTCTACCAAAATTCTTGCCGGAACGGGTTTCATACTAGACGTGTTTAGCACTCGCCCGTTAATAGTCACCAAATAGTCAGCTGGATTTGGGCCATCAGGAAGGGAAGCTTTCGCTTTGCCAACTTCTTCCCCGGCAACATTGGCAGGCTTTAAGCTCTCTATTTTCTTTGTTTCGCTGACAGCGCGATTTTCCTTAGTCTTAGCTGACGCGAGTAGTGTTGTCGGCTTTTTATCATCAACATAGAAATCATCTTTCCGTAGTCTAAACACATCTGCATTTTTTTCATCAGAGCTTCTTGTAAAGTATATATGTTCACCAGCAGATGGCATATTAAAATAAGTATCCTCGCCTCTCGAGTTTATTGCTGCACCCAAGTTTTCCGGCTCAGACCAATTCAACCAACTCGCATCTAGTCTTCGCGACACATATATATCTGACCCTCCATAACCACTATAACCAGAACTTGAGAAATATAAAGTTCTTCCATCCGTCCCTAGAAAAGGAGAGGACTCTTCAGCAGTTGTATTCAAATCAGGTCCTAGATTTTTAGGTTCAGACCAAGTGTTTTCCTCTTTCTTAAAACTCACATAAAGATCTCTTTCTCCATATGTATCATCTCGCTCTACAGACATGATTAATATCGTCTGTTCTTTATCCATGTAATAGTCCGATTTCGGAGAGTAATTATAGTCGTTTTCAATGTATATATTTTCAGGCTGCGACCAATCTTCTCCATTCCATGTACTTTTCGAAACTCCAGCATACATACGTCCATTTCTTCCATATTGATTTCCCAGAAGTAATGTCTCACCATTCTCACCAGGTATAATTGAACTAATGAAGTTTGGCCCAGGTGTATTTAGTGGAGCCCCTAGGTTCTTAGCCGGAAGCCAGAGTCCGCTATTTTCGTCAAACTCAGAATACCAAATATCCTCACTATCCTCTAGGCCGCCCACATTTTCCGGATGATATTGCCTACTGAAATACAATCTCTTACCATTTGGGCTTAGTAAAGGAGCATTTTCTTTGTAGTTGGAATTAACATTATTACCCAACTTGTCTACATCCGCCTTCTGATTAACATTTTTTGCCAACGTAATCATCACGTCAATTGGTAGGTTAGAACTAGATAGACCAATAGCGTCTATTGAATTAAACCCTGGAACGGCTGCTCCTTCTAACTCAATTCGAATCATTCGAATTTCATAGTCTGTTTTGGTAAAAAACAAATTTAAAAGCCTACTCTTTAGGTTAATAGGCCTTGGAGGTACGTCAATGATCAAGTATTCGTTATCTTCATCGTCATAAGCATATATTCTAGAAATTGCTCCGGGATTTTCTGTCTCCGCTATAGCGATTTGCTGCGCACGAATTGGTTTATCAAATTCAACGACAATGTATTCGAAGAGATCACTTTTTTTGGGTCGCCAAGCATTTGGGTTACCTCCTCCAGAAGGATATACATTTGGCTTAAACAAGGCTTGAATCGCAGAATACTGAAATGTCGAATAATCAGAAGAAACCGCAATAACCCCAGAAGCCCACACTACGGTTTCTTGCGCATAAAGCTGAGAACCTCTATAGAGGTTGAATACTAAAAGAGCAAATAACAGAGCAATTCTCATACTTATCCAATCAATATTTCACAAATCTAACTTCAACCCGTCTGTTCAACGCCTTAGCCGAGTCGCTTCTATCTTTAGTAAGCGGTTGTTCCCCTCCAAACGCCTTTGTCTTTACCTGTTTCCTTTTAGCACCATTCGTACATAAATACTGCTGAATAGCATCAACGCGATCTTCTGATAATTGTAAATTTGCTTTAGCATTTCCCGCAAAATCAGTGTGACCTTCTAACCGAATAATCGATTTCGGATGTCTTTTAAGCCAATTGGCCAGTGCATCCAATTCCTCAAAAGAGCTTGAAGAAATATTTGATTTTCCCCGACTAAATTTTAGGCTATTTAATCTTAATATTTTGTGTGCCTCATCCAAGGGCAGGATGATATCTCTTTCTACAAACGCATTGCCTTCCGCTGTTTCTGCCTTTAGTTCAACTTCAACGGGATCAAATTCAGGAGCGTCAAATTTTAATATATAATCCTTACCCCGAAGCAAAGTGATTTCGTATCGACCGGTTGTACTGTCGACAACAAGATATCCAGTATCGTCGTAGTATGGCAGCTTCTGATAAAAAACGGTGGCATTATGTATTGGTTGTTTGCTCAATTCGCCCCTTACGATTCCTTTGACAACAACGTAAGATTTTTGTTCCACTGCCAATAACCCCTTGCCTTGTCCATTTGCATTCGGAATAATGCAACCTGAGCCGAATACTCCAAAAAACAACACTATTTTGAGCATAAACATATCAGAGGCTATGAATTAAATGAAAATGGAACTGTAAATAAAACAATTTCGGAGCTAAGAACAAAAGAAGTTAATTCCTTAACAGTGAGCTGGTGTGAAAGATTTTCATTCTAAATATCGCCATCAGTTATGGGCATGACACTTTCGGTTCTCACAACAAGATTGTCCTCGCCCCCCTCTAACTCAGCCAGAGCGGTTTTCATCTCACGGGTATATTTGGCGACTAGCTCGCTTTTCAACGGTGCTGAGGACGGCAGATTTACCCTTAGAGCATCTACTTGTCGACCATTTTTCCAAAAACGATAACATAGATGAGGCCCTGTAGCCAATCCAGTACTCCCAACGTACCCGATTACCTGCCCCTGTTTAACTCGCTTCCCTCTTTTAATACCTCGTGCAATCTTAGACATATGCAAATACTGCGTAGCATAATTTCCATTATGACGAATTTTAACATAGTTACCGTTATTAGACTTGTACCGAGCTTCTATTACCTTACCATCACCTGTGCTGTAAATCGGCGTACCTCTAGGCGCAGCATAATCGGTTCCTAAGTGTGCTTTATATCTTTTCAACACTGGATGAAACCTTCTTCTTGAGTATCTGGAGCTAATTCTTTTATATTTTAAGGGTGCTCTCAAAAAGGCCTTTCTGAGACTATTTCCTTTTTCATCGAAATATTGTACATCTCCATCCTGCTCAAAACGAAACGCATAATATTCCTGTCCATTATGACTGAAGTAAGCACTATACACCTCACCTACTCCTATTAACTCATTACCTACATACTTTTCTTCGAAGATAACCTTAAAAGAATCTCCCTTAAATATCCTGAAGAAATCAACTTGCCAAGCGAAAATATCAACCAAACGATTCACTAGTTCTAAGGAAGTTTCCTTTTTTAGCAGTGTATTGTACAATGAGCCGTCAACCACTGCTGAAATCCTTCTCCTTCTTCGAGTGACCTCTTTTGGAATAATACTTACGCCAATGCTGTCCTCCAAATCAAAAAGCACATAGCGTGTTGGGTCTGGTTCCAGTATAAATTTCTTGATTTTTTCATCACCCTCTTTCCCAAGTAAAATCTGATACGTGTCATTTGCTCTAATCTTACGAACATCCCAAACTTCCTTTGAGGCCGCAGCTAGTTTAAAAAGTTTCTGGTGTTCATAGGTATATTGATCAAAAATTGCAGAAAGTGTCTGTCCACGTCTAACCCTGGATTTAATTAATTTGTACCCCGCTGTATCTATTCCCAAGAAGAGGTTTTTAGGACCCATCTTAGTATCCATACTATCCGGTATAACTAAGACCGGTTCTTCAACCTTAGAAATCTCTTTTCGAAATACTTTTTCTGAAATTAACAACGTCGCCACACAACCCACGAGCATGAGGGTATACATTATCACTGACCGAACTTTCAAGACAGCTAGATTTAATGATTTAACAAAAAATAAATAGGCCTAATAGACCAAAAATAAAAGTGGCTATATTTCTGGAGACTTTCCTGACTTAAAGTTAGTTAAACTTTCATCAAGAAACTTTACAAAAGTATCAACATTTAGGTTATATGCCATAGGCATTACCAATGGTTTTTCTTGATTATCAATAATTACGTAAAAAGGTTGAGCAGGATTTCCCGTTTTTTGTATTTCAAAATCAGCATTCTGACGACCAATAGTCTTTTTGATTCTACCATCATATGATGAGACATACCATTGATCCTCTGACAATTCCGTTTTGTCATCTACATACAGTGCTACCACCACAAATTCTTCATTCAAACGAGACAAAACCTGCGGGTCAGACCAGACTACTGCCTCCATTTCTCGGCAGTTTGTACAACCATGTCCTGTAAAATCTATGAATAATGGTTTTCCTTGAGCCCTGGCGCATGCTAAGGCTTGATTGTAGTCGAAATAACCTTGCATACCATGCGGCAAGTGTAAAAATTGACCATATTTCACTTCTGTGTCACAAGTAGAGGTAATAGACGAAGTAACCTGATCATTGACTAGGTCAAAGTCCAACGTATGTTTCGGGGGTAAATATCCTGATAAAGCCTTCAAGGGAGCACCGAATAAGCCAGGGATAAGGTAAATGACAAAAGAAAAAGTAACCAATGACAGCATTAGTCTCGGCACACTTATAACCTTTAGTTCACTATCATTTGGAAGCCTTAGCTTGCCTAATAAGTAAAATCCCATGAGGCCAAATATGGCTATCCAAATAGCAATATTGATTTCCCGATCTAATATCCCCCAGTGAAAAGCTTGATCTGCTATACTCAAAAACTTAAAGGCTAACGCTAGTTCTACAAAACCCAAAACTACTTTGACCGAATTTAACCATCCACCAGATTTTGGAAGCGAGGACATCAATGAAGGAAAGAAAGCGAAAATGGTAAATGGTATAGCAAATGCCAGTGAAAAAGCTAACATTCCTAATATAGGCTTTGCTGAAACACCCCCAGCTGATTCAACCAAGATTGTTCCTACTATAGGTCCGGTACACGAAAAAGAGACCAATACAAGCGTGAAAGCCATGAAAAAAACACCGATTAAACCCTTCCTTTCAGA
This sequence comes from uncultured Roseivirgaceae bacterium, assembly GCA_964393115.1. Taxonomy (GTDB): domain Bacteria; phylum Bacteroidota; class Bacteroidia; order Cytophagales; family Cyclobacteriaceae; genus CAYMST01. The sequence continues at coordinate 6,335 of CAYMST010000197.1, forward strand.
GTTTTGATCCATCTTATTAATAAAACCATGGGGCAACGTGATTTCAAACAATCCAAAAAAGGATAAGGCGAAAACTATAAATACCGAAAAGAAAATTATGTTCGGAAGCCATTCAGTAGCCAAATGATTTGCCGTATCAGGCCCCATAAAAGGTGCCAAAACCGCTCCAATAAGCGTGTAAATAAGTACGATAAATAGTCCGTAGGCTGTCGACTTCAGCACTCCACTTTTGCTTTCACCACTTTTGGTAAAAAAACTCACTGTCATTGGAATCATGGGAAAAACACATGGAGTGAGTAAAGCAGCCAAACCAGCAAGAAATGATAACAGAAGAAAACCCCAAAGGTCTTTCGATTGTGTGAAATCAAAAGACTCAGAAAAAAAACTTTCGTATTTCAGATTAGGGTATTCAGTTTTAACAGCCTCTCCCTTCACATCAATAGCCGTTTCATTAGAACCGCTAAGAGCGAACTCTTCGTAAAAAGGTATACACTTACCTTCCTCATCAGTACATACCTGATAATCGTATAATCCTGTAACATTAAGCGGTTCTCGTTCAACTACGATTTTTTGCTCAAAGCGTGCATTACCCTTAAAATAAGTATACTCTCCTTCCCATAAATCATCATATTTTCGTTTTGCACCAATTGGTAATGTACCACCCACTAGGCTGTATGACTCATCAGGTTGATATTCAAACTCTGTTACCTTAGGTCCTAGTTCTTGGGAAAAATCATTTGAATATAAGTACCATTTCTTATCAATTGCTACTTCGAAAACTATAGTAGTTGTATCTCCTGTCTTGACATGCTCATCGCTTAAGTTCACAGACCAGACAGCCGGCTTAAGTTGCTGGGCATCCAGCTGGAAAAACGTTATGAAGACTAGAAAACTAAACTTAATATATCGAATCATAGTAGATAAATGCGAAGTTGAATGATTAACAAAACTAATCTAGCTAACGTTCAACGTGTGGATCAATTGAGTTAAAACTGGCATAGAACTCCTTCATTGTTTCGTAGCCCAACCAGAAATTTTTTAGCCCCAAATGTTCATTTGGAGAGTGTATGGCATCACTATTCAAACCAAATCCTATAAGAATCGAGTCAAGCTTTAATACTTGTTTGAACTCGGAAATGACCGGTATACTACCACCTTCTAAAGTCGGTATTGGTCTTTTGCCAAATACTTTTTCTACTGCAGTCTCAGCAATTTTATAAGGTACAGAATCCGTTGAGGTCAAGTAAGGCTGACCACCGTGATGTGGTTTAACTTTAATGGTCGTTCCCTTTGGAGCGCTATTTTCGAGGTATTCACACAGTTTTTTAGTGATAACTTCACTATCCTGACCTGCTGCTAGTCTAATGCTTACTTTGGCATTTGCTACGGAAGGAAGTACCGTCTTGGCTCCTTCACCTATGTACCCTCCCCATATTCCATTCACGTCTAAAGATGGTCTTATACCTACCCTTTCCAAGGTTGAATACCCTTCTTCTCCTCCAACATAATCAACACCAATTTCTCTTTTATATTCTTCAATATCAAATGGCGCGAGGCCTATTTGATTTCTTTCCTCATCACTAAAGACCTTCACGCTATCGTATAACTCCGGAACAACAATTTGTCCCTTTGAATCCACCATTTCGCTAAGAAGTTTCGTTAGTGCATTAATAGGGTTAATAACAGCACCTCCGTATACCCCGGAATGTAAATCTCTTTCTGGCCCCTTTAATTCGATTTCTACATAACACAATCCTCGTAAACCAATAGTAATAGAAGGTGTTTCCATCGAAATCATACTGGTATCTGATACCGTGACGACATCAGCTTCTAATAGGTCTTTGTTTTCTTGCAAGAAGTCACTTAAATGAATTGAACCAATCTCCTCTTCTCCCTCAATCAAAAACTTGATATTACAGGCCAACTTATTTTCGGCAACAAGTGCTTCCACAGCTTTCATATGAATGAACACCTGTCCCTTGTCGTCCGAGGCACCTCTTGCAAATATTTTTTCTTCTTTTATTTGCGGATCAAAAGGATCGCTATTCCATAATTCCAATGGATCGGCCGGTTGAACGTCATAATGACCATATATCAGAACAGTAGGAGCGTTGACATTAATCGTTTTAGATCCGTATATGATAGGATGACCTTGGGTTGGAAACTTTTTTACTTCATCACAACCAATTGCCTTTAAATTTTCTTTGACAAAATCTGCTGCTCTTTCGACATCGTCCTTTCGGCCTGGATCAGTGCTAATAGATGGAATAGAAAGGAACTCCTTAAGCTCCTCCATTATTCTCGATTGGGTTTCTTCAGTACTCATAATGCTAAATCAGAAGCCAAGCCCACCCTCTTCTTCCTCAGTGTCCTCGCTTTCCTCTTCATCTTCGAAATAATCGTCTTCGTAATGCTCTTCTTCCTCTATGGTTTCATACTCATCAGAATGTAAGTCTGGAGAACTTGAGTGTAGGTCGTAAGGATCAGATATTCCGTAATAATTCAGTCTATAATCATCTACAAACTCTTGAGTAATTTCTAGACTTCCAACTTTTGACACAAATCCACCAAAAGTAACCTTATTCTCGTTTGAATACTTACGTACCAACTCATTGAACGTATCGTTTGAAGAAAGAATCGAAAGTGTATTATCTGTAAAGCTAAAGTGATACCAAGTAACCGGTCC
>CAYMST010000198.1:0-9012 GCA_964393115.1 uncultured Roseivirgaceae bacterium
ATTTTATATACGTCTACAGGGTTTTATACTCTCAAAGAGCTTTTTCGGTTAATTATCGATTTTAAGGAAACATTATTCGACATCATGATGATTGAAGAGTGGTAGTCTGAAACAAATTATTTCTTAGTTTTTAACTAATCCTTTGTGCCCTTAAGCAATGAACTGCTAATTCCTTATATATTTGAGCAAGGGATATTTGTGGTGACTAAGGAAACTATATCTTTAACAAGTTAATTATTTCTTTTTTTCACGTTAGCCCCTTAAATTAACTATCGTAAATTCGAGAAACTTATGTTTACTGAGTACGAAATTGCTACCATGATCGAAGACACAGAAATTCTACACGCTACGCAAGAGCTGAAAAAGGATTTCATCAGAAAAGAAGCTCCTTATTTGGAAATTAATGATCATGATTTTTTTTCATTGGTAATGCTGGCGCCCACAGTAGGAATGGCTTTGGCCAATGGCAGCATAAGTCTCTTTGAAGAGTTGGCACTCAACAAAAAAGCAAGAAAACTTTCTAAGGGAGGGTATTTTCTAAAAAAGGACCCGGTGGTCTATGCGATGAAGTTCCTGATGGATAAATATGATGCTTGGGAGGAGAAGTTCTTTGAAGTTTTAAAAACATCTATGACGCGCTCTTTTGATAAGGCTTCACTGGAGCGAGAAATTAATGGTAATGAAAAGATCAACGAGAATGCCTATAAACGAGAAGTACTTAGTACACCCTATATATTGATTCGATTTATTGCTTCTTTCTTTCTTGAACAAGATGAAGATATTATCAACGCGAGATCAATAGCAAAAAAAGAATTTAACAGACTAATCGTTATCGGAGAGAAGCTGGAATTGAATAAAATCCCTGTTTTCGATATGTTTTGTAAGACTTTCAACGTTAGGTAAGCGACGTATCGATTATTCTATCAGTAAACGTTGATAAATTTGCTTAATAAAATTTGTGATCACTCTTCAATGGCAAAACGCCAGCTTATAATTCTATTGGTGGTAAGTATCCAATCGGCATGTAACAACTCCGGTAATGATACAGACCTATCCAGCTCAGGACTTAACGAAATTCGTCAGTACTTGTTAGATAGTGCTATCGAAGCACTAGAACACCCGAACGGCTTCTTTTATCTTCCCGATACAGGAGCGAATGATACTACGCCATTAATTAAAGAAGGGGATATAGTTCGCTTTGAATACGCAGTTGCTAACCTTGGTTTGGTGCCTTTTGAAATAGGATCTGATAGCACTGCTAACAGTGTAGTAGGTAGAGTAGGCAACAGCGCTATAACACCTCAGGGGCTGGATCAAGGCTTGCTTTTGATGAGAAAAGGTCAACTCTTTACGTTTTATTTACCTCACCATTTAGCCTATCAAGGAGTTTCATTATCTCCATTACAACCTCGTTCAAATCTTGAACTTCAAGTTAAAGTATTGGATATTTTGGTGGATTCGATGATTCGAGAGTCCGAGGATGATTTAATAGAAAACATTATAGACACGAGAGGACTGAGGGTCGTGCAAGAGACTGATAATGATTCCCTTTGGTTAAACACTAGTGGCTTACAGGTGAAAGTCATCAGAAATGGTGATTCTATTATCACTATCGAGCAAGGCGATCTGGTTGATATAGAATATGAATTATTTGCGGCAAGTGAACCCTCAAGATCAATTACGACTAAGCGTTCTTTAGAATTTATAGTAGGGGATGGATCGGTGTTTAAAGGATTGAACGAAGAACTAGTAGGTTTAAAATTAGGAATGGATGCTTCCATATTCTTGCCGTCAGCGTTCGGATATGACGAAAGCGTGCTCATAGTACCTAAACTGAATGGAGTGAATGGTACGAGTCTCAGCGAAGTACTCGCAGATGATCTTGTCATTCCAGCTTACGCAGTAGAAATAGAGCCATTTCAACCTATCGAATTAAAGGTCAGGATCTTCAACATTACAAAAAGTGCGGATATTCAATAAATACTTCATACTTACTGTGCTTTTGTTAATGGTTCTTCCAAAAACTACTAGAGCACAAAGCGACCCAAGCATCTATGAGAAATATGAGATTTATAGAAATCCAATTACTGTATTTCTAAATAAATTCACTTGGAGCTTGACTACAGGTTATTTAGCTACTAAACACAAGTTTGACACGGATGGGTGGGTGGTTGTACAAACACCTGATGGCCATTTTTTCAATGTTAATTCTCCTGAAGTACAAGCACGAATTCAAGATGATCAAGAATTCAGGGGGTTCATAAACTTACCTATACTTCCTAGACGAGAACCCACTATCTCTCTAGAAAACCAATACTCCATACCAACTCCAAGACTTGAAAACCCCGTTAACAACCCTTTGCTTCGAAATGGCATAGTTATTGATTCTACTGGTGTTGTATTTAGAGGATATAATCGGGGAATACCGATAAATGCTTCATTACATTATGAATTCAAAAAGTTCAGAGTCGGATTGGGAATTATGGCGGAACTTCAATATTACCGAAATTGGAATCCTTTGAACAGAAAGGAAGAACTAAGGGCCTACAAAGCGCCTTTTGCAAGATCTATATATAGAAGATTCTATGGGTTAGTTGGGTACAAGTTTTGGACCTATTCAGATTATGCATTTGTTGGGGACATCAAGTTTGGCACCATAAAAAGCAATAGAAGTTCCTTTGAAGCTACCATCACTAGAAGTCAATACGTTAATGTCGGCGTGACCATAGAAAGAAACTTTTCAGAATATTTTCGCATAATTGCTCGACCACATATTGAGTATAAAAGATACACAGTTAACTTTCTAGAAGGCCTTAGAGTGAACACCACAACTTTTGGATTAACTGTAGGAGCAAGCTACAATATCCCTGAAATCCCACGTTCACCGATCAAGTCTGACCATGTGCAACTAAAACACGTTATAACTGATCCAAAGACTGGAAGGAAAATGGAAGTTAGAGGACAGCCTTTCTATAAGCACCAAAACCCTAAAACTGGACAGAACGACAGAAAGCTGTTAAAATATAAGGGGCGTAACAAAAAGAAAATTCATCCATATTAGCGGTGCATAAGGGATACTTAAGCATCATATATTGTACATTTTTTATAAATTGCGGATCATTTGAGCCGATAGACGAAGAGTAGACGAGAGATTATGGCAGATAGTCCTAGTGAAAATATAATTCCAATTAACATCGAAGATGAGATGCGTGGAGCATACATCGATTATTCGATGTCAGTAATCATTTCTAGAGCTTTACCTGATGTAAGGGACGGTTTAAAACCCGTTCATCGAAGGGTGCTTTATGGAATGCTTGAGTTAGGAGTTACCTTTAGTAGACCATATAAGAAATCCGCTAGGATAGTAGGAGAGGTGTTAGGTAAATATCACCCTCACGGAGACTCATCGGTATACGATACTATGGTGCGAATGGCGCAAGAGTGGTCTTTGAGATACCCACTAGTGGATGGTCAAGGGAACTTTGGCTCCATTGATGGAGATGCGCCGGCAGCTATGAGGTATACGGAGGCTCGGCTGAAGAGGATTGCTGATGAAATGTTGGGGGATATCAATAAGGAAACGGTTGATTTTCAACCCAACTTTGACGATTCATTGGAAGAACCTACTGTGCTTCCTGCCAAGCTCCCAAACTTGCTTCTCAATGGTTCAAGTGGAATAGCCGTTGGAATGGCTACGAATATGGCTCCTCACAATTTGAGCGAGGTGGTTGATGGAATCTGTGCTTACATAGACAATAATGAAATCGCCATAGCAGAGCTCATGGAGTTTATCAAAGCACCAGATTTTCCTACCGGTGCCACCATTTATGGTTATAACGGGGTGAAATCTGCATATGAAACCGGTCGCGGTAGAGTAGTGATGCGCGCAAAAGCTGAATTTGAAACTACTAGTACAGGCAGAGAACAGATTATCGTTACTGAGATACCATATATGGTCAATAAAGCCAACATGATCGAGAGAACGGCGGCATTGATCAATGAGAAAAAAATAGAAGGTATTTCTGATATCCGAGATGAGTCTGACAGAAATGGCTATCGGGTAGTGTATGATTTAAAGAAAGATTCGATTCCTAATATTGTTCTCAATAACCTATATAAATACACGCAACTTCAGTCTTCATTTGGAATCAACAATGTTGCTCTAGTAAAAGGACGGCCAAGAACGCTAAACCTCAAAGAACTGGTAGAGCACTATGTAGATCACCGTCATGAGGTAGTAGTAAGAAGAACGGAATATGACCTTAAGGAGGCTGAGAAGAGAGCACATATTTTAGAGGGTTATCTAATTGCTTTAGATAATCTCGATGAAGTTATAGCACTTATTCGTGGGTCAAGAGATCCTGAAATTGCGAGAAATGGCTTAATAGAGCGTTTTGGGTTATCTGAGATCCAAGCAAGGGCAATTCTTGATATGAGATTGCAAAGGCTTACAGGTCTTGAGAGAGAGAAGATTGAGGCCGAGTATAAAGAGATTATGGCTCTTATCGATGAGTTAAAAGGTATTCTGGCTAGTAAAGAGCAAAGAATGCAAATTATCAAAGATGAACTCGTTGAAGTAAAAGAAAGATATGGCGATGCGAGAAGGTCAGAGATCGTTTACGGTGGAGATGACCTTACTGCAGAAGATATGATTCCTGATGAAGATATGGTGATCACTGTATCTCATGAAGGCTACGTCAAAAGGACAAACCTCGTTGAATATAAAACGCAAGGACGGGGTGGGGTTGGAGCTAAAGGTGTAAGTACCAAAAATGATGATTTTACCGAGCATCTCTTTGTTGCATCTGCTCATAATTACTTGTTGATTTTTACTCAAAGCGGTAAGGTTTTCTGGAAAAAGGTATGGGAAATACCAGAAGGCTCAAAAACGTCTAAAGGCAGGGCTATCCAAAATCTCATAAATATTGAGTCAACGGACACGGTGAGAGCTGTCATAAACGTTCCTACGCTGACAGACCCTGACTACGTAGACAATAATTATCTTGTGATGTGTACCCAGCGAGGCATCATCAAAAAAACTTCTTTAGAGGCTTATTCCCGACCAAGACAAAATGGGATTAATGCTATCTCGATCAACGAAGGAGACAATCTCCTAAATGTTAGTCTGACCAACGGCAATAATCATATAGTAATTGCTAAGAAATCAGGTAAGGTGGTTCACTTCCATGAATCGGAAGTAAGACCAATGGGTCGTACGGCAACAGGAGTTCGTGGTGTCACCCTTGAAAGTGAACAAGATGAAGTGATCGGTATGGTATGTATCGTACGTGAAGATGCAAACCTTCTTGTCGTATCAGAAAAGGGCTATGGAAAACGTTCACCTTTAGAAGAATATAGAATTACTAAGAGAGGTGGTAAAGGTGTGTTTACGCTAAATATCACAGACAAGACAGGTCAACTGGTGGCCATTAAAGAGGTCATTGAATCAGACCATCTTATGATTATTAATAAATCTGGTATTACCATCAGGCTAAAAGTTTCTGACATTAGAGTTGTTGGTCGTAATACCCAGGGAGTTCGCTTAATTAAATTAAGTGACGATGATGAGATATCTTCAGTTGAAAAAATAGAGGAAACTGACGAAGATATTGAAGAAACAAACATCTCAGAAAGTACTGAAGGAGAGGATTCAACAGAAGAGCATACAAATTAATAAATACCAAAGTTAACAGTTAAACTATTTAGAATTAAATTGAGTACAGTCATGAAAACAATTGTGTCCAGTGCGCTTATTGTCCTTGCTTTTTTTGCTGTTTCAGCACAGGAGTATAAAGGGTCGGTAGCGAAAGCCAACACGTATTTATATAAAAAAGACTTCACCAAAGCGAAAGGTGAGATAGACAAAGCGCTTACTATTGAAAAAAATCTTGGTAAGTCAAAAACATACATGACTCAAGGAGACATATATTCAGAAATCTCCAAGAGTACTGATCCATCCGTTCAAGCTTTAGAAGCTAATGCTGCACAAGTAGCCGCTGATGCTTACAGAAAGGTATTAGAAATCGATGGACAGAATTCTATCAACGGTTTAAAGGCAGATGAAAACCTGAGGAATTTAAAGCAAAACTTAATTTTTGTAGGATTTAATGATCATTATAAAAAAGAAGATTTTAAAGGTGCCTTATCAATTTTCCAAAACGCAAGTAAGGCTTTTCCGTCCGATTCTACTTGTTTGCATCTTGTAGCTGCTACTGCTCAAGAAGTGGAAGATACAGATTTGTCTCTAGAAACCTACCTTACTATGATTGATAAGGACTATCATGATGCAGGTATCTTTCAAAATGCAATCTATATGCTCCGAGCAATAAAGGAAGACGATGAAAAAGCTTTAGAAGTAGTGAGAAAAGGGCAAAAAGCATACCCAGATAACTCTACTTTTGTTCAGGAGGAAATCTCAATTCTGGTAAAACTAGACAAACTAGATGACGCTAGAATTTCTCTTGAAAAGGCATTGGAGGAAGACCCCGAAAACGTAACTAATATTGTAAATCTTGGCATTATTCATGATAATGTCGCTACTTCTAAAGCTTCAGAAGGTGATCAAGAAGGGGCAAAGGAGAATTTTGATAAGGCCAAGGCATATTATAACCGAGCTTTAGGTGTAGATGCCACCAATTATATTGCAAACTTCAACCTTGGTGCACTCTACGTTAACCAAGCTAAAACGCAGTATGATATTGCAAGAGATATGGACATTACCACTTACATGAAAAAGGGTAAAGCCTATGAAGATAAAGGAAATGAAATCGTCAAGCAAGCCATTCCTTATTTAGAAAAAGCAGCTAGTGCAAAACCTGATCAAACAGATGCACTAGAAACACTTAAGGTGATCTTCATTCAGTTGAAAGATAACGCTAAAGTAGAAGAGATCATTACTAAAATTGAGCAAGTCAATGCTGGTGGATAAGTTTAATTCTTAGTAACTTAAAAGCTCAGGCCTAAAAAAGGGTGTTCATTTGGATGAATGCCCTTTTTTTTGTTTTTACTGTTAAGATGTCTTTGCCGATACTCGAGTAGATTTGAGGGGAAATAGCCTTTCCTACTCAAAGAATAAGGTAGTTAATCTTCAATACATAAGACAAGAGCCCGTATAACTCGAGTACATGGTTTTGAATGTGAGCTAGTACTAATTTCAAATTTAAGATGATTACTTATAAGTATTAAAAAAAGCCATAGGACGCTTCTTCTTTTATCTTCGAAATAAAAAAACAATGGCGAATAGTCCCCCTGAGACAGTCGTCATGGATCCTGAGATTGAACCGTCCAAAACTGAAGCCACGTAGTATCCAACTGCACTTACAAATATCCCGATAACAACAGTTAAAAAAATCATTTTTGTTAAGCTGGAAGTCATTAAGTACGCTGTAGCAGGAGGTACGATGAGTAGTGCGACTACTAAAATAGCTCCCACTGATTCAAAAGAAGCTACGGTAGCGACCGATACGAGTCCCATCAATACATAATGCCATAAACTGACCGAAATGCCTACTGAAGAAGCGAATGCCGGATCAAAAGTTGTGATTTTCAGCTCTTTAAAAGCAAAAAACACCACTATACTTATTGCCATTAAAACCAATAATTGTTGATATAAAGCGGTTGGCCCCATGACTATACCAGATGGAAGAATCCATAGATCCAAGGGCACATAAGCTATCTCCCCATGCAATACGCAATCTTGATCTAAGTCTACTTGTCCGGCAAAAACGGAAATTAATATTACGCCGATCGCAAATAGCCAAGTGAACGTAACACCTATAGAAGCGTCGGATTGTAGTTTGGCTTTCTGGTGGAAGAATTCGATCAATAAGGTTGTTAAAAGTCCTAGACTGGCCGCGCCAATCAATACAGTTACTGAACCTCTGCTTCCGGTAATCAAAAAAGCAAAGACAATACCTGGAAGTACAGCATGTGATATAGCATCACCTACCATAGCCATTTTTCTCAACACCAGAAAGCAACCCAGTATACCACAGCTTACTGCCACCAATGATGCCGTGGCAATCACATAAAAATCATTCAATATCATTTCTCATATGGTATTTCAGATTGATGAGGATCCAGTTTTGGATAGTTTAACACTTTCTCAAGCTTAGCTTCTATCTCCGGTGTAATCACATGCTCAATAGACTCAGCGTCTTCATGTACGTGATCTGGAGCTATATTAAGATATTCAGTGAGGTAAAGTTCCCATAGACGGTGAAGTTTAAGTGTTCGCTGACCTTTCCGTTTGCCTTCTTTAGTTAGAAAATAGAACTGATTTTCTTTGGTCAAATAGCGATGCGCTACCAAAGTATTCAGTCCTCTATTTAGCTGCTGAACTTCTAGCTGTCGTAGACCAAGTATATCTTTCTTTGTTCTTTTTACAAAGAAGTCTTTTTGTTCTTCTCCTAGCTGATAGAGTAATTTCAGTATGTTTTCTTCAAGTATTTTATTCTTAAACCTTCGAATCTTAAGTTGTCTAAAGATCACTCCTTTCTTGGGAGCAAAGAAAAACGACATAATGGCAATCATTGAAATAGTGACCACTATCCAAGGTCCTGTTGGCATTGAAGGAGCTATGAATGAAATATACGCTCCCGAAACGCCAGAAATCGCTCCAAAAACCGCTGCTAATACAACCATAACGACCAACTTCTGTGTCCAAAACCGTGCTGCTGCGGCAGGAGTAATTAGCATAGCGGCCATTAATACTACTCCTACGGCTTGGATGCCAATTACCACACTTAAAACTGTAAGTGAAGTAAGTAAGAGGTCTAACCATTTTACAGGTAACCCAATGGAGCTGGCAAAAGAAGGGTCGAAAGCGACTAGCTTAAATTCCTTAAAAAAGAAAATGACGACCGTAATGATTATTATGCCAATGTATTGGATTTACCCGAAGCAGAGCGACAAAAGGCCAATTGATCATGTATTTATTATTGGGCAATTTGGCATAAGTCATCATGGTACTACAGGGATGACTTATGCCAAATTGCCCAATAATAAATACAT
>CAYMST010000199.1:0-8981 GCA_964393115.1 uncultured Roseivirgaceae bacterium
AACTTCATTCTCTTTCCAGCTTTAATATTGGCAGGAATCTTTCTTGATGACGGGGCTTTAGAATACATTACTGCGTAGGTTCCATTTGACTCTAACAGCCAACCTTTTTCTCCATTTTTGAAATAAATACCCCATTGATTTCGGTAGTATCCTTCCTCATAAAAACAGCGTAGCAGTCCTGTAACATAAAACTCCTCTTGATTGTATTTCCCCAAACAACCGATGTAAAATGGCGATAAGAACTCCTCGTCACCAACAGTAGAAATACCTTCGATAACTTTTTGTGTTTCACCTTTAAAGGCGATCACCTGCTGGCAACCATCACAATAACAAAAGCCTTCATGATAGTCCGCTGAGGGTAGTGAAATGGTATTTTGACAGACATGACAAGTGAGTATATTGCTCATCGCAGCACCTCCTCTTTATGTAACTCCTTAGCTTCGAAAAAAGAAAGCAATTGCTCATAAAGCGTTCTGCATGTCGCGGTGTTGTCTTTCAAATTATTAGAAAGGTAAACATCAAAGGTAGCCATCTGATGCTCTGGCCAGGTATGAATTGCTAAATGTGACTCTGACAAACAAACAGTTGCCGTAAATCCTTCTGGTTCGAAGTCATGATAGATTTCTCCCAAACATGTTAAGTCAAGTGCCTCAATTAACGACTTTACTTGTGCTTTGAACAACTGATGCGACCGAAGCTTAACCTCTACTGGTGTGCTCACTCGCGCCAAAATATGTAATCCAGGCTTGTATTTCATTCACAAATTATTTCGGGCGCTAAAGATATAAAATTCAATATGAAAGAGATGGGTAACAAGCTAACTCCAAGGATTTTTCGAAAAAATCATGTTTTCCGACCTTATCGATAGACCAAACTCTTACTCCAGTTTCACACCAAATAATCACAACAGATTAACTTTATCAAATGCAATATTTTAGACTCATAATAATAATTTTCTTTGTCTCTTCATGTAATCAAACGCAACACGAAAAGCATGAATTCAAATTTTCCTCATTCAATATGGTATTAGCCCAATCCACAAAAGACCATATATCCGACACCTCTTTTATAACCATGCAAGATTACGCCAAAGACTTTGTTTATGATATGAAATATGCATCCCCGGACAATTTTTTAAAGAGCACCATTTACGACTGTGATCAGTGCTTATTGAGAAAAGAGGTGGCCGATGCGCTCATTGAAGCAAATGCTGCTTTCACTGAGATGGGCCTCGGCATAAAGTTTTATGATTGCTATCGTCCACTATCTGTCCAAAAACAAATGTGGGAAGTATTTCCAAATCCTCGGTACGTAGCCAACCCCTACAAATCCGGGTCTATGCACAACCGAGGTGGAGCGGTTGATATTACCCTAGTAGATTCATTGGGCAACGAGCTGGATATGGGTACTCCATTTGATTACTTCGGTAAAGAGGCGCATCATGATTATACCGAATTACCTGAGCATATACTCACCAATCGAAAACTACTCAAGTCAACTATGGAGACCTATTCATTTCGAGCCATACGTACGGAGTGGTGGCATTACAGTTTTCGCAACGCTCGACAATATCCGCTTTCCAACGAGCAACCAAACTGTGACTGACAGCAACTCTACTCCTGCGCTCTATGTGTAAGATGGAGGTGTGCCTGGAAAAATTGTCTATAAAATGGAGTCTGGAGAAAGCGTGGATGAAAGTAGCAATTGGGTTAAAACCGAAGGGGTCTCACGAGAATTTCAGTGGATCGAAGGCAAATTAGTACCGAGTTTTTAAATACACGGATTCAAATCAGCAATAAACAGGCATCCAAACATTTATCATCACGTAGCGTGACATTTGTGCTGTCTAAAACTATTTCTCATCATAATAAATAGGGTCATTTTTCCGGAACTTGAAGCTGTAAACAAATGGGAGATAAAATGTTTTAGTTATGGAAAATGTCTTGGTAAAAGTATTGCTAAAAAAAGCGCTGGCTGAGTATGACATGATTTACGAAGAGTACTGTCGACCGCATAGAGATATGGTAATGATGGCCGAATGCGACATGATCAAAGACGCCATTAGCTTGCTTCTCAAAGCTTATCTACAAGAAAAGGGAATTGTGGATACCACTTCAAATGATATCGAGGAGCTACTCGGTAAGTGCAAAACGTTTGATGAGAACTTTGCAGAATTAAATCTGAGTCCAATTGTAGAACTGGATGCGGAGTCACGAATGGCCCGAAATCTAGCTTTGGAGGACGGTTTGCTTATCGAGTGTTTAAAAACGTTGCAGCAATCCAAGCAGATGATCCTCACAAAACTCGGGGTCAGCGAATTGTCTTTGTCTTAATGAGTAACTGTCACTCATTGGCCTCTAGTACTGAACCGGCGGATTGAACATAATCTTATCGTTTTATCCGCTATGTGTTTCTATTGGAGTGGAAATTATTTCCTTAACTCGATTTAATCATTGACGATTTACCTTTCTGATACTATATAACGACGTGTACTTTGCTACTGTTTTTTCCTTCTTCTTCGTTAAAAAGCCTCGTCCTAGCGCTGCTAGGACTGCATTTTTTGCCTTGAATAAGAAAAAAACACTGACGTAAACTAATACGCCCTTATATAGCCTAAATGGTATTAGTTAACAACCACTTCTCTAAAGTACTCCTCAAATATTTCTTTTGCTTTCTGTATTTGTTGTGGTGTATTTTTTGGTGTGTCCTTAAGTGGATATTCCAATCCAATAGAGTCCCATTTGTGAACGCCATAAGTATGATATGGCTGTATTTCCACTTTTTCAATCATTTTATAAAGTGCAAAATGTCGTCCCAGTTGGTGAAGGTGTTTGGGGTCGTCAGACAGTCCCGGCACCAATACGTATCGAAGCCAAAAAGGCTTTTCGCGTGTTTCTAAAGTCCGTGCAAACTCCAATGTATTGGCATTAGACCTCCCAGTAATCTTTTGATGAATGGCTAAATCAATATGTTTGACATCGAGCAGAACTAAGTCAGTGTAGTCTAACAGCTCCTCCACATAATGATTCATAACGAACCCGTTAGTATCTAGGCAAGTATGAACACCTTCCTGTTGTAACTTCGAAAATATAGGGATGATTCCCTTGGCTTGACCACATGGCTCACCACCTGATAAGGTAACCCCACCTCCATTTTCAAAATAAGGTTTCATATTCAAGGCCTGATTGATAATCTTCTGGTGGGCATGGGCGATTCCTTTGTTATAATCCATAGTATCTGGATTGCCACAATACAGACATTGGAATGGGCACCCTTGTAGAAAAACAATCATGCGTATTCCTGGACCATCATATGTACCAAAAGACTCGATCGAATGAATGTTGATTGTATTGTTTGCTTTAAGCGTTTTCATGATTTCATATTAAGAAAGTCACCTGATCTCCATTGGAGCCAGGTGACGTTACTAAGTATGGAATTGTTCAATTATATAGAGCCCATTTAAGAACTAACTCTAGAATTAAGCTGTTTAAACCAACTCTTTTGTATAATTATCTTATCGACTCTATGTAATATACTTATTCAGCTCTGGTTTGATTTTCATCAAATGTGGTCAAAAAAGCTTCTTGACAACACCTCTAACTGCTGTTCCTTTGATAACCTAACAAAGTTCACGGCGTATCCAGATACGCGAATGGTAAGCTGAGGATAGTTCTCAGGATGTTCCATGGCATCTTTGAGTAACTCTCGATTTAGGACATTCACATTAAGGTGATGTGCTCCTTTTTTGAAGTACCCATCCAAAATCGTCGTTAGGTTATTCACGCGTGTTTTTTCATCTCCTCCCAAGGTTTTGGGGATCAAGCTCATTGTATTCGAAATACCATCTTGTGCATCTCTATAATCTATTTTAGCCACTGAATTGAGAGAAGCAATGGCTCCATGTTTATCTCTTCCATGCATAGGATTGGCACCGGGTGCAAAAGCTACCCCTTTTGCTCTTCCATCTGGTGTTGCCCCAGTCTTCTTCCCGTATGCCACATTCGAGGTAATCGTAAGAATAGACATCGTAGGCTCAGCGTTTTTGTAGGTCTCAAAAGAGGCCAACATATCATTGAACTCAGCGGTAATAGAAGCTGCTAAATGATCTACTCGATCATCATCATTTCCATAACAAGGAAATTCTCCTTCTACTTTAAAGTCGATGGCTAGGCCATCCTCATTTCGTATCGGTGTTACTTTCGCAAACTTGATAGCTGATAAAGAATCTGCGACGATAGACAAACCCGCAATTCCATAGGCTACATTTACTTTTGGATTTGAATCGACAAAAGCCATCTGAGCACGTTCATAGTAGTACTTATCATGCATGTAGTGTATGATATTCATGGAGTCCACATATACACGTGCCATTTCTTTCATAGCAAGCCTAAAATTGGCTACTACCTCTTCATAGTTTAGCGTATTCCCTTTCAAAGCAGGTATTCCGGTAATAACCTGCGCACCGGTATTCTCACATTTACCTCCATTCAAAGCAAGTAGTAACGTTTTGGCCAAGTTACATCGTGCACCGAAAAACTGGATTTGCTTTCCTATTTCCTGAAAAGAAACACAACAAGCAATACCATAGTCATCTGCTTTTCGAACGGATCTCATCAAACTATCATTTTCATATTGTATCGAAGAGGTATCGATAGAGACTTTGGCACAGAACCTTTTAAATGGTTTTGGTAAGTCAGGGGACCAAAGGATAGTCATATTAGGCTCTGGCGAAGGCCCTAGATTATAAAGTGTTTGTAAAAATCTATAGGACGTCTTTGTCACTTTATGGGATCCATTTAAACTACGACCTCCTATCGCCTCAGTTACCCAAGTAGGGTCACCAGCAAATATTTCATTGTATGCATTCATACGTAAGTGGCGTACAACACGAAGCTTCATCACCAATTGGTCAATTAGCTCCTGCGCCTCCGGCTCAGTAATCACACCATTATTAAGATCCTTTTCTATATAAATATCAAGGAATGAAGACACATTGCCTAAGGACATCGCGGCGCCATCTTGTTCCTTTACAGCCGCTAAATAAGCCATATAGACCCACTGAACAGCTTCTTTAGCATTTTCAGCAGGCTTGCCTAGATTCAAATGATAGGTTTCACCGAGTGCTTTAATTTCTTGTAATGCTTTTATCTGGTCATTTACTTCTTCACGTAGACGTATAGTCGCATCGGTCATTGGACCAGCGATCATTTGTAGGTCTAGCTGCTTACCTTCTATGAGTCGGTCGGCACCATATAATGCTAATCTTCGGTAGTCCCCAATAATACGTCCTCGAGCATAGTTATCCGGCAGACCGGTTAGAAAACCAAGAGACCTAAACTTCCTTATTTCAGCATTATAGGCATCAAAAACACCATCATTATGCGACTTGACATAGCGAAACACTTCTTTTACTTTGGGCGCTAACGTATAGCCATGCTCTTGACAAGCCTTTTCGACTACACGAACACCACCATAAGGTTTGATTGCTCTTTTAAGCAGTTCGTCGGTTTGTAACCCTACGATGACCTCGTGCTCTTTGGAGATATAACCAGCGGCGTGTGAATTAATCCTAGAAATAATCAACGGATCAATGGATAACACTCCTCCATTTTCAAGTTCCCTTTTCATGGCTGCTTTCACCTGTTTGAAAAGCGCTTGAGTTTTGAGAGTAGGAGAGCAAAGGAAACCTTCGTCACCATCGTAGGGCTTAATGTTCTTCAGAACAAAATCTCGGACATCGATTTTTTCTTGCCACGTACCGGAGACGAATCCTTCGTCCACCACCACATTTGCTACTTCGTCAGTGATCATATCTATAATTTTTACACGTCTAAACTTGCTGATCTTATCCCTTGATCATCACCATAAAATTCATACTTGTGGCATTCAAAAATCCTGACGTTTGCCAAGGTGATGTATGATTGAAATCATTTTCCTTATGCTCAAAAAATCAGTCCTTTACGAAGCGAATTTGATGAGACGACAGAACAGTATTTCCGATAAGTCGTCCACCATGAAGTATTGACCTTCAAATGCAACAAGTATGAAAAATCTAAAAAATCGCTGGCTCATCGCAGCCTCTGCAGTAGGGCTACACATATCAATTGGCGCCGTTTATGCATACAGCGTGCTCAAGTCTCCACTTCACAATAGTGTAGGATGGGAGTATAAACAGACCGCATGGGCCTTTAGCCTAGCCATTTTATTCTTAGGGCTCTCAGCAGCTTTTCTCGGAAGAAAGGTTGAAAGGATGGGACCACGGAAAAGTGGAATGCTATCGGCCTCCTTCTACAGTATTGGACTGCTAGTTTCTGGAGTAGCGGTATTAATAGGGAATGTGAACCTTTTCTACCTTGGATACGGTGTGATAGGAGGTATTGGACTCGGCGTGGGATATATCTGTCCTGTATCGACTTTAGTTAAATGGTTTCCTGACAGAAGAGGGTTGGCCACCGGACTCGCCATCATGGGGTTTGGCTTCGGAGCGTTACTGGCCAGTAGTTTAATCCAATATCTCATTGGGGTAGTCGGTATAGCGAACACCTTCTTTTACCTCGGAATAGGGTATTTCGTCATCATGTTCAGTTCTTCTCAGTACCTAGCTCCTCCTCCACTGGATTGGGTTCCGACAGGATTCAACACGCCGTCAGGTTTAGAAAGTAACAAAAAGATAAAAGCGGATCTCGCTCAATTAACCTCTATCGAAGCACTTAAGACCATACGCTTTTACTATTTATGGATAATGTTATTCATAAATATCACCTGCGGTATTGCCGTTATCTCAGTCGCATCACCTCTTTCACAAGAGATTGCAGGACTTACACCTATAGCTGCGGCAGCAATGGTTGGGGCCATGGGACTTTTTAATGGCCTGGGAAGAATAGGATGGGCCAGCTTCTCGGATATCATCGGACGACCAATGACCTATTCTATATTCTTTATCACGCAGATAGTTGCCTTTTTTCTCCTTCCTCAAGTTTCAAATGCCATTTTATTCCAAGCTCTCGTATTCTTTATCCTAACCTGTTACGGAGGAGGTTTTGCTTCGATTCCAGCTTTTATTGGTGATGTTTTTGGTACAAAGAACCTATCTGCTATCCACGGGAACATTCTTACCGCTTGGGCCGCTGCAGGACTAGTAGGGCCCCAGTTAGCCGCATATGTACGTCAAAGTACTGGTAGCTACCAACAAACCTTATACATCTTCGCAGGGCTGTTTATCATAGCATTGATAGTATCTATACTCATACAATTGAATATCAAAAGCATAAAAACTTCAAAAAAGAAGGCGATCGAAAGGCTTGAACCAACAACGGAAAAAGTACCGAACATCGAGATACATCCGAAAACTAAGAGAGTGGTCATCGCTTAGAATAGTTTATAATTATTCTACTTAAAACCGAATCATGCGGATACATGCAGATTAGCCAAAGTGTCACTCCAGTACACTTTGGCTTTTTTTATGCAATACTATTATCCATTTAACTACTGCACTACTACATTCTCTGAGTACTCAAACAAGTAACATTCTAACCACTGATTTTCTATTTTCACGGTCACTTCATAAGTCCCTGCATCATCATAAGTCCATAAAAGAGGACCAGTACCCGTACTTACTATTGTTCCGTCAATCACCCAAGAATACAATAAGGAGGTAGACGGCGGAATAAACTCGTATTCCCTTAAAGAAAGCTGATTCACTTCGAAACCTGGTGGGAGACAAGGCTCCGGCTCACAGCTATTAGCAACAGCGGCCAACTCACCAATACTATTCAAAGTAGAAGGTGATGTTCCAATTGGTGATACGGCTTGCACCGGAAATCGAAACTCCGGTTGATATGTTTCATTGGAGGCTATGAAGTTATTGAAATCAAGAAAGTTAGTAAAAGTAACGTCACTGGCATCCGGTATCACAAATGAAAAAGGAAACTCTAATGTAAAGCATTGTCCATAGGCGTCTATAAGACCTTGTCTATCAATAGTTGCTATTGGTACTGGATCAACAACAGGGGCTTCGAGAATATCCGTAACAACCCTGTCAAACTGTTCTTCGCCATCAATCTCAATCTGCTCATTATTAACCCGTAAGGAAAAAGGAAAATAGATGGATTCAATATAGAGATCGCGGCGTTGCGAAGTGTTTAGTTCCATCATCCCATCGGTGGTAAACACAGTAACAGCAATGCCATTGCTATAGGCGAGCTCTACCGGATAGATAAAATTAACGGTGTCAGTACTAATCAACTCATCATCAAATGCGTCTAGCAGTTCCGTGAGCGTATTACTCAACTGAAACTCCTCAGACTTTTTCGTCTCCACAAAGTCTGGAGCTTCTAGTCCACATGAAGACATCACTGTCAGCATAAACACACAAAGCAATAAGATATCGATTTCATTTTGTTTCATAGCTACGATGTTTTACCAATACACTCTGAATACAACATTTGGTGTCATCCTAAGCCCTCTTAATTCTGTTGAAAGAATTTCATTGTTGAATGAAGGCGTTAAACGATACTCTCTATTTAATTTATTTGTCCAATCATAAACGTTTAGGATACTTATGCCTACCATAGACTTAACCCTACTTCTTTTGCCATAGTCAAACTTGTAAGTGGCAGATAGATCTAATCTATGGTAAATCGGTAACTCTTGTGCATTGGGAGCATCAAACTCAATTATCCTTTCCTGATCAGCATTTCGTGCATAGCGAACCTCCGTAAATCGTTTGCCACTATGCCAAACCCAACCGAGTGAGAACCGGAAGTTTTTATGGTCATAAAAATTAGAGATTTTAATAAAGTGTTCTATATTCCAATTCCCTAAAAAAGGTTCATTCTCATTAAACCCTGAAAACCTATTTTTTGAGTGAAGGTAGGTATAGGCTACCCATAAGTTATACTTTCCGATGATCTGTTTAGCAAAAAAATCCATTCCAAAAATGGAACTAGCGCCTGTTTTGAAACCATTTATTTCCGGTTGTA
>CAYMST010000200.1:0-8976 GCA_964393115.1 uncultured Roseivirgaceae bacterium
GGGCGTTACAAAAACAAGGGTTATATATCAGACTACTTTCTCAGCCTAATACCATTCTGGAATCGGTCAAAAACGGCGAACTGGAAGGCACAGTTGAGCATCTATCTATTCTAAAAGAAATTGTAGATATCTTGATATCGGCTGGTTTTTATCATATCGCGAAAGATTATCTTAAAGAGACTCATCAAGTGATGAACACCTATAATCTCGCTGATGAAAACTTCACTGCCGATCTGCATGTATTGGAGGCCCAATTACTTGCCGAAACAGGGTTTTATAACAAGGCCTTGATTGATATTAAGGAAAAACTCAATTACTATAAAAAACGAGCTTCGATAAAGGTCGAAAATAAAAAAGAATGGTCATTGAGAAAAAAAGACTTTGCCAGAATACTCATTTTATTGGGCAATACGCAACGTAACCAAGGTGATTATAGAGGAGCAGATTCGACCTTCATGGGAGCTACAAATTGGATAAAAGACAATTTAGGCGTTAATGACATTTTATATAGCGAGTGCCTCTATTACAATACTCTTTTATTGGAAGAGAATGGCTTACAGATAAGTGCTTTGGTTAAGTTTTATGAGAAGGCTTTCGCTTATGTATCCAGTAAATATGAGGATCAACATCCATTATCCATAAAAATCAGAAGTGGACTTACAAGGGCTTACTATAAAAAAGGTGATGGTAACAGGTTTGAGTTTCACATCAAAGCATTAGAAAAGATAGCCAAGAGTTTCAGTGATGAAAGCATATATTCTCTTGCTCCTGACATGGTTCAAATGGCCATTAGACTTTATAACCACGACATCGATGCACTTGAGGAATCAGCTAATTATATTTTGGCTTATAACCCTTCACTACCTGATTATCACAACATTAAGTCGACGTTATTGAGTTATATTATAGATATTGAAAAACACAGAAGAGACTTTAAAGAGGTTGAGCTACAGTACGACAAGATACTTGACATCAAAAAAACCATATATGGTGACGCATCTCCACTGTACCATCTTTCAAAACTTCAAAAAGCAAATTATTTAGTTGACTACACAGATCGGTTTTCTGATGCGAGAAGTATCTATGAAGAAAGTTTCAGCAAAATCATTAAGCAGGAAATCTCTAGTGGACATCAATCTTATATCGAAGTATTAAATCATTTGGCAAAATTTTATGAGGAAACGGATGAGTATAAAAAGTCATCGAAGACGTTAGATGAAGCACTAGTCGTCACTCAAGCGAAATATGATAATCGTGATATAGAATATGCTAATGAGCTAGAAAAAATCGCGGCACTTTTGCTTAAAATCGGAGAATACAAGAAAGCAGATCAAGACTTATCTAAGGCCACTGATATTATTAACGAGCAACCGGCAACGCGATTGACAGCCCTATACACATCACGCCTATTAATTACATCTGCAAAATATGATGCTATTATGGGAGACCTTGATGAAGCAGAAGACAAAATTGTGGAAGCTGATAAGATAAGAGAAGCGCAAAATCTGTCAATAGAAGCTATCGGAATTGGTGTAGACGACGACTTAGCAAACATCTACCTTAAATTGGGACGCATATTTGATGCCGCCGAAATTATTGACCTCTCGTTGGAAACAAAAGAAGAACTCTTTGGCGCAAAGAGCCGCCAGATGGTCCGTCCTCTTGCCCTAAAGGCAACTTACTTATTGACAATTGGTGAATATAATGATGCAGAAAAGCTGGCCACTAACGCCCTTCAGATTGCCGAACGCGTCTTTGGGGAAAACTCAACTAAAACCGTCCCAGCAAGGGTAATTATTTCAAAGACTTATGCTGCTATTGGGGATTATGAAAAGGCTGAAGTGGAGGTGAAAAAAGCTGTTGAAATACTTACTGGAAAGTTTGGCAAACAGCACATTGATGTAGCAAAAGCCACATCTGATCTAGCCTTGATTAACTTTTTTCAAAATAGTGATATCGATGAAATCGAAAGACTATTTCTAAAAGCCGAAGGTATCATACTGAATAAGATAGGCTCTTTCAACACCTCTTACGCGGAGATCATGAAAAACATGGCTATCGTCAGTATTGCCAATAAAAACTTCGGCAAAGCAGAGGAATATCTAACCAATGCTGGGGAGATTTGGCGAAAGCGACTAGGTAAAAGAAACAACATCAATGCTGCTACCATCGATATACTAGAAGGAGACATACACTATCAGGCTAAAGAGTACACCAAAGCGGATAACAAGTATAGAGACGCTCAAAAAAGGTATGAGAAATTCTTTAATGACGATCATCCAGAATATGTAAAAGTACTTTCCAAATTGAGTAGGACCTATTACATGAGTGGTAATATATCCAGAGCACAAAAGGCTATAGAGGAAGTTCTAGAGAAATACCAAGAGTTTATCGAGCATTATTTCCCGGCGTTAAGTGAGCGCGAGAAAGCAAAGTTTTGGAGTAAAATTAAACCTGATTATGAGTTTTACAACTCATTAATTATCAGTCACAATCGGTTAGACAAGGAACTCATAGGTCAATTGTACAACAATGCACTGATGACCAAAGCGCTACTACTTAACACTTCCAAAAAGGTGCGTGAGAGGATTCTAAACAGTAAGGACGAGGAACTGATTAGTTTATTTAACAAATGGATGGAACAGAAGGAATTTCTCTCCTATGCCTTATCGATGAGCATTGAGCAACAGCAACAAGGCAACATTGATATTACCCGAATGTCACAAGACATTGAACAGTTAGAGAAACAACTCAGCGAGAAGTCCACTGCCTTCGGTGAAGGGTTTGAGAAGAAAATTGTCACCTGGCGAGATGTACAAAAATCCATTGATAAAAAGGATGCCGCTGTCGAAGTTGTTCGATTCAGGTATTTCGACCATCACTTTACAGATTCTATTATCTATGCCATGATCTTTGTAAAAAATGAAAAGCGCGCCAAGCCCGAAGTTATTCTGCTGGGCAATGGAACGGAAATGGAGCGAAAGTACTTAAAGATCTATCGTAACTCCATTAAGTATAAACTTCACGACTCGAAGTCCTATGCTCAATATTGGCAACCTGTTCTGGAGCAACTTGGAGATGTGAATAGCGTCTTTTTGTCTCCTGATGGCGTATACAATCAGATCAATTTAGAGGCCATGCCAGTATCGCGACAAGAATATGTTTTGGATAAGTCCAATATCATAGTGGTCAGCAATACAAAAGACCTTTATCTCGAGAGCTTAAAAGACACTTCTACTCCTTCGGAAAGCTCTAATTACGCTCTTATGGTCGGCGATCCTGTCTACTACGTCAACTCTACCGCTCAAGCAAGCAATGGGGCAGCAGGTGTTGTTCGCTCAGGAAGTGGTGCAGTCGACAGGCTTCCTGGAACGGCCGTGGAGGTCAATGAAGTAGAACAGTTGCTCGGAATTAACGGTGTATCTTCCACCAAATACATGGAGAAAGAGGCCACTGAGTCGGTGATCAAGAATATGAAAAGTCCAAAAATAGTCCATATTGCCACTCATGGATTTTTCCAGGATGCCTCGGCCAATAAACAAGAAAACACGGACCTATTAGAAGAGTTTAGAGCCTCTAGTAATCCCTTGTTTCGAAGTGGACTACTGCTTTCAGGAGCAGGAGATATTCTGAACCAAACAGCCCATAACTTTAACGTTCAAGACGGCATATTGACGGCTTATGAGGCGATGAACCTGAATTTAGAGCAAACTGAACTTGTCGTGTTAAGTGCTTGCGAAACGGGGCTGGGCGAAGTACAAGCCGGAGAAGGAGTTTTTGGGTTACAGCGTTCTTTTCTCGTAGCTGGAGCACATAACGTCATTATGAGTTTATTCAAGGTATCCGACGATGCCACAAAATCTTTGATGATTAAGTTCTACAAAAAATGGCTCGCGACAGGAAATAAGCGAGAGAGTTTTTTAGAAGCTAAAAAGGAAATTCGAGATGAATATAAGCATCCTATATATTGGGGACCATTTATTATGTTAGGACTTTAAACTGTCCGGTCTAAGACTAGCACCACAATGAAATTGGTAAAATATGAACGGTTTTTCATTTCTCTTGTTTGATTTGTAATATGGAAGCTTATTTAGATACTACATACGACGTTTATCGTAAAGCCGCAGAAACTCCTGATGTGGGTCTCTGTTGTACGACCAGCCCTATTTGGCAGTTACCAGGATTATCTATCCCAAAGAAAATGCTGGAAATGAATTATGGCTGTGGTACCACCGTACACCCTAGAGATTTGGTGAATAACCCTACCGTGTTATACGTAGGTGTTGGGGGAGGTATGGAACTCTTGCAGTTTTCTTATTTCTCTAGAAAACCAAACGGTGTCATCGGAGTAGATGCGGTACCAGAAATGTTAAAAGCTTCCAAGGAGAATTTTGTTACTGCCGAACAAGAAAATGACTGGTTCAACCAGGATATCGTTTCATTGCGGGAGGGAAATGCATTGGCACTTCCTATTGAGGATAACACTATTGATGTTGCCGCTCAAAATTGTCTTTTCAATATTTTCACCAAAGACCATTTGGTGAAAGCTCTACAAGAAATGTATCGTGTGCTAAAGCCACATGGAAGACTCGTCATGTCGGACCCAATTTGCGAACAGCCGATGCCAGAAGCACTCAAGGCAGATGAAGAGCTTCGTGCACTTTGTCTAAGCGGAGCTATTCCCATGCACGAATATGTGAAGGTGCTAACCGATATTGGCTTTGGCACGGTAGAGATACGAGCAAAAAGACCCTATCGGGTTTTATCTCCCAATCACTATGACGTACAAGAAAATATATACATCGAGAGCTTAGAGGTATGTGCGATTAAAGATCCGATGCCAAAAGACGGGCCTTGTGTGTTTACAGGCAAAAGCGCTACCTATTACGGTAATGAAGAGTTATTCGATGACAACAATGGGCATACTTTACTCAGGAATCAGCCACTTCAAGTATGCGATAAAACAGCTGGAGCCTTAGCCAATTGCGCGGAAAAAGACATTCATATTACCGATAGCACATTCTTCTATGATGGTGGAGGCTGCTGCTAACGCTGTCATTAAATAATTACAAAACAGTCGGCATGGAGCTGTAAGTGGTACTTATACCTGTTACTAGACAGCTATTACACAAACTTCAAACCGACTGTTTTTACAAATCCTAAACTTGGTCATCACTTATTATATAGAGTCTATTTTAAGAACCAATATAAACCCCAGCAATACATCGTTCAAACCAACTCTTTTGTGCAACTATCATATGGTTTCCATATAATTCGTTCGCTTCATTCTTTTTACTCATTTCCATTGAAACTCATCTTTGAGTAAGTCCGTGTGTGATTAAGCATCTTTTTAATTATTAGCCGAGAACTTGTAAATTCACTTGAGTATTTGTGATAGTGGTATCACATTAATTACACTTAGAATTATTTAGAAAACATATATTCTTGAGGAGAATACTAGTCAACAAACAGCTGTACAGTCTTTTCATAGCACTCGTTTTGCTATTTATGAGCATTACTACTGGAGTATCCGGTTATATGCTCATTGAAAACTATGGGTTGATTGATGCATTTTACATGTCCGTCATCACCATTGCAACTGTAGGCTATGGAGAGGTGGAGGAACTCTCCCAAATGGGTCGACTCTTTACCTCATTTTATATTCTCATGAATCTGGGAATATTTGCCTTTTTTGTTTCCGTAATGACTAGTTACCTTTTCGAAGGTAAATTGAGAGACATCTTTAAAAATTATCGTTCAGGGATGGAGTTGAGTAAATTAAATGATCATGTAATTGTATGTGGTTTCGGGCGTAATGGAAGCCGTGCCTGTGAAGAGTTAGTATTAAACGGAACGAATTTCGTAGTGATAGAAAAAAGCCCTGAGGTTCAAGAAAATGTATCTGAGACCATCCAATTTCACATGCTTATCGGTGATGCCACGAAAGACGAAACATTAAGAACTGCGGGAATAGCTAAAGCCAAAGTAATCATCATCACGACTCCCTCTGACGCTGCAAATGTGTTCATCACGTTAACCGCACGGGCGTTGAACAGCAAGATCAAGATCATCTCTCGAGCTTCACAAATCGAAACGGAGGATAAACTATATCGGGCTGGCGCAAATGAAGTAATACTTCCTGATTATCTGGGAGGGATGTTCATGGCGCAGATCGTAACAAAGCCCGTAGTCATCGAATTCCTCAATTTGGTGAATGGTGTTTCTGGCTCTAGCTATCACCTTGAGGAAATCAGCTATTTCGATCTTAAAACAGAATTCCAAAATAAAACGTTAAAGGAACTAAACATAGTTGAAACCACTGGTGCTACTGTAATTGGGGTAAAAGATGATATGAAAGGGTTGATACCAAGTCCAACACCGGAAACATTTATTGGTAAGGATGATTATCTAATCATTTTAGGATCTAATAAAACGTTGGAGAAATTCACACATCACTACACCGTACTAAATTATGGTGCCGGGAGAATTGAGTAATTGATAGAGTTCGAAGGCCAAAAGCGTCATTCAATTACTTATGGAACCCATAAGATAGTTGCACAAAAGAGTTGGTTTGAACGATGTATTGCTAGATTTTAAATCTGCTCTTAAATAGACTTTCGAAGAGAATAATTTTTTTTATCAAAATTCAATATAATATTGATTCTTGATCGTTAAAGAACGAGAATGAAACACCTGCTAAACGCATACCTACTGATCGCCATGTTTTCGGTTATGGCACAAAACAACAGGCTATATACTGATGACAAAAAAGCAATAGTGTTTTATCAGGAAGCAGTAGCGATTTCTGCTAAACGCGCCATGTTCGTAGAAGCCATCGAATTGCTACAACGAGCTTTAAAACGAGATGATAACTTTATCGATGCCTACCATCGCATGGGATACTGCTATGAACGACTCGGGAAAAACCAGGAAGCTATTCAGAGTTACAATACATGCATTGCGATAGACAGCAATTATTATTTGAATAAAGAATCAAGATACTGGCTTTCGAAGTTGTATTATGAAGTCGGTGAATATGATTCAGCTATTGTACAGGGTAAAAAATACATGGCTTTAGGAGTTCTAAACCCGAGTCACTCTAAAGAGATCGAAGATGTTATCTATAATGCCCGATATTCATTAGAACTCATCCGTCACCCTGTTGATTTTAGCTCGATAGAACTACCCAAAAATGTGAATTTCTTTGCTCAGCAATACTTCCCAGCGCTCACGATAGATCAAAACCAAATTTTCTTTACGGCCAGAAGGGGCTATACAGGTGCCTATGATGAAGACATTTACTATTGCACTCGGGAAAGAGTTGGCGACTCCTCCATATGGTCTAGGCCAAACTCTGTGTCTCCAAGGATTAATTCACCCGCTAACGAAGGAGCGGTAAGCATTTCTGCTGATGGTAAAATCATGATATTTACTTCGTGTCAGGGTAGAAACTCGTTCGGTTCTTGCGATTTGTATTTTACAGAAAAAATTGGAGATGAGTGGAAAGCGCCAACCAACCTTGGAAGGCCAGTGAATTCTCCAGCTTGGGAAGCACAACCCTCCTTGTCCGCTGATGGCAGAACCATATATTTCGCTTCTAATAGAAGTGGTGGAAAGGGAAAAAGAGATATCTGGGTTACCCATCGTGTAGATGAAGATAAGTGGTCTGAACCTGTAAACCTTGGAGACTCCATTAATACTTCTGGAGATGAAGTTTCACCTTTTATTCATGTAAATGGACAAACACTATTCTTTTCTTCTAATAAGCATGTGGGACTAGGGGGATTTGATATCTTCTCTAGTGAACGACAAAATGAAGATCAGCATTGGACAACACCAAAAAACCTAGGATACCCCATCAACACCATGAATGATCAGGTATCTCTCTTTATTACGGCAGATGGAGAAAAAGCCTACTATACGAATGATACCAAAATAGGACTGGTCGTAGAAAGCAAACTGCATTACTTTGAGATCCCTCAGGACATTAGGATAGAACATACCAGTAGCTTTTTAAAAGGGACCGTAAGGGACAAGGACACCAATAAACCGCTATCGAGTGTTATTGAGCTTTATGACCTCTTTTCTGGGGAGCTCATTTCAAAGGTAAAATCAGACCCAGTAGATGGAACATACTTGGTAGTTTTAACAGAAGGCAAACAGTACAGCGTGTATGTAAAGAAAAAGGGCTATGTACTCGAAAACTTCTCTTATGACTACAAAGAAAAGCCTTCTATGGAACCCGAAGTTTTGGATATCTATTTACGACCTATAAAGCCGGGAGAAACAGCCGTTTTGAATAATATATTTTTCGGGTTTGATAGTTATGCATTGGACGAAAAATCAAAGACCGAGCTAAGAGAGGTATACTTTTTTTTGAAAGACAATTACGGTGTTCGGATTGAAATAGGTGGACATACGGATAATGAAGGAGCTGCCGCCTACAACAAGACGTTATCACTAAACAGGGCTAAAACGGTATACGATTTCTTATGCAAAAACGGCGTGCCTTCCAGACTATTGGAATATAAAGGTTATGGGTCATCTACACCTGTCGTACCGAATACCAATGACGCAAACAAAAAACTAAATAGGAGGATTGAATTTAAAATTGTTGAATAACAACGACGTTATTATTATATTAAGTGAAATCCATAAGACGATTACACAAAAGAGTTAGTTCGAAAGGTGTATTGCATGATTTTACATCAATACTTAAAATAGACTTTATATAAATTAAATGGTGCAATGGCCAAAACTTATGCTACCAATGTGTTGGATGGCATTAACAGCAATAGGCTGTGCTAGTTCCTCAAAAGCATCCTTTAGCGATCAACTAGACAATAATTTGGTATGGAATAATGAAAAGACAAGAGCGTTCACGCTAACTCCTATTCCAGATAGAATACCAACTCAATATACGGTAAAAGTATTCGATAGGGATAAACAACAACTTGTCAGCTTGGTAGGATACAG
>CAYMST010000201.1:0-8954 GCA_964393115.1 uncultured Roseivirgaceae bacterium
AGGAGAATTAGATATAATATGGTTTTATTTCGTGTCAAGTCTTTACATTTTTGCAAATTCATTAGATCATTGGCTCAAGAGTAATATTGGAGCCCCTCTTTATTAACTATTTATAACGTGTAAAGTTACCGATTCAGTATGAGACTCAAGAATCTTAACCTAGCCTTTTCTGCACAAATATTCAAGTCACTATCGGAAATTTCTCGAATTCGGATCTTGTTTTTGCTCTATCAAAAAGGTGAAATGTGCATTACGGACCTGGAATTGATACTTGGTTATACACAGGCAAAAACGTCCAGACATATAGGTTATTTGAAAAATGCTGGGTTAATTTCGCCTCGAAAAGAAGATCAGTGGGTTTTTTACCAGATTAAAGAAGAAGTATTGCCTTTCTTGGATCAGGTATACCCATTCATGGCTAAGGACAACTCCTTGCAGCAAGATGCTGACACATATGACATACTTAATTCTAATCGAGAGTTGTCCAAGAATAAGCTAGAACAAAAAGCATACCTACAGAACCAAGGGTTCCGACCGGTACAAAACAGTATTGATGAAAAATAAATATAAACACATCTTTTTCGACCTTGATCATACCCTATGGGACTATGACGCGAATGCGAATGAGACTTTAATAGATATCTACGAAAAGTATAGTTTTAAGAAAATGGGATTCTTCTCTGTAGAAGAATTTTTGACTGCTTTTCATCAGGAGAATGAAATACTCTGGACCCAGTATAACCAAGGGATAATTCCCAAATCGGCTATAAGGCAGCAACGGTTTGTAAAAGTATTTGAGGCGGTAGGACTTCCTTTACTGTATCAACCACCTAATATCAACCAAGAGTTTGTCCAGCAGTGTCCTTTCCACACCCATGTTATTGACCATACTTTTGAGATACTAGATTACCTATTTCCTCAATACGAAATGCATATCATCACCAATGGTTTCGATGATATTCAGCATATTAAATTGGCTCAGTCGGGATTGGACAAATATTTTGGTCATGTGATTACCTCAGAAAGTTGTGGTGCCAGAAAACCATCTGAGAAGATTTTCCAACACGCATTAGCCTTATCGAATAGTGATGTTGAGCGTTCTATTATGATTGGTGATAATGCGCAAACAGATATTTTGGGTGCAAGGGAAGTTGGGATGGACCATATCTTTTTTAACCCACATAAGAAGAGCCTCCCTGACTTTGAGACTATCGAGATCAAGAGTTTACTAGAGATAAAAGATATTTTGTGAAAATATTTTGCCGAATTCCAACCATTTCATTTCAATGGTGGTCTTTCTAAGACATGAGGTGAGCAATTCGTGATCACTTATGTAAAATCCATATTAAACAAAGCATAGCTGCTTTTATTAAAAGGGGACTTGAATGAGTCCCTTTTTTCTTTCGACCCCAAATCCCATAAGACAAACGATTTGCACAACAGTTTGAAATCTACGTCCTTTGTTTCCCTCCTTGCAGGCGAAACTCGGCTTAGCGCATGAGGTTACTCATGTCAATTAAGCGCTGACAAATAGTTTGTAGCGAGTAGAAATGAAATTCAACTTATTTATCTGACTATTGTGAGTGCTATACAAGACCGATATTTCCGTACCAAGGATTTTTTTGAAATAAAACTTTGGAGACTACGACTTGAGACTATGCCGCGATTTAAGGCTTTTCTATACAAAACCTTACGCGTGCTCATCATTACCATTAGTGGCTTTCAAAGGGATAACTGTGTTATCAAAGGAGCAGCACTTTCCTCTTACACATTACTTTCTATAGTTCCCGTATTGGCAATTGTCTTCGCAGTGGCAAAGGGATTTAACTTCGAAGAGTCTCTAAAGGTTGAGCTGAGTACCTACTTTGCTGGTCAAGAGGAGGTCATGAATCAGATTTATCAATATGCGGAACAAATGATCGCAAACGCTAAAGGGGGAGCTATTGCTGGAGTATCTCTTGTTGTACTCTTCTATACGGTGGTGCGACTTTTTCATAATGTAGAGGAAGCGTTTAACGAGATCTGGAGGTCTAAGAAGAGTAGAACATGGATACGTAAGTTTACAGATTATTCATTATTGGTAATTATCTCTCCAATTTTTATTCTGCTTTCTAGTGGTATTAACTTCTTTTTGTCGACACAGTTAGAAAACCTTTCGGATAGTGTGTTTTTGATAGGGTATGTGTCTCCCTACTTATTTACCATATTGGATTACCTACCCTACACGATCATCTGGATTCTTTTTACCCTCTTTTACCTTATCGTTCCCAATGCTAATGTGAAATTAAGCGCTGCAGCACTGGCTGGCGTAATCAGTGGGACGGTTTATTTGATTCTACAGACAGCCTATTTCCGGTTTCAAGTTGGTGTATCGCAGTACAATGCTATTTATGGTAGTCTCGCCGCACTTCCGTTGCTTATTATCTGGATCCAGCTTAGCTGGACCATTGTACTGATCGGTGCGGAATTGGGATCTGCCTATCAGCATGTTGACGAACACCAATTTAATACCAAGCATTTTGAAATTAATCCAAGGAATAGAAAGAGACTGGGGTTATATGCCATATACTTAGTGATCCAGAACTTTAAGGAGGGCAAGCCACCGATCAACGGGCGTCAATTGAGTGATTTGATGATGGTACCTTACCGTTTCACTAAAAACATACTTGAGGAGCTAGAGCGAACAGCGCTTGTGTTTAAGACTAATGCGGAGAAAAACGAACAGTCAGGATATGTACCTTGTCGTGATATTAACGATATCAAAATTTCTCATGTTCTAGAGCGTATTGAAAATCAGGGGGTTGAAGATATGCAGTTCGAAGAAAATGAGATGATGGATAAGATTGGCGAACGGCTGGAAAGCTTTAGTAGCGAGATGGAAAAGTCTAAAACAAATATTCTCGTCAAGAATATATAATACCATTTATACTATATAGTGACGTGTATTTTACTCCTGTTTCCCTTCTTCTTCGTTAAAAAACCTTACCCTAGCGCTGCTAGGCCTATGTTTTTTGCCTTGAATATGAAAAAAACAGTTTCATAAACTAATACGGCATTATACACCACAAATTGTATAAAAAAATAACCGTCACTTTTAGCGACGGCTATTCTCACCTTATACATATTGTCAGCTGTGACTTACTTACCGGCTTACAGTACCAGTAGGGAAGCTCATTCCAACATTACTTGCTATAGAACCAACGCCAGATAAATCAGTTGGTATTTGCGATGCTAATGGCTTTAATACAAATGGTGCAGGGCTGTTATCCGGATCTGGCTCAACAGAGATCACTACTGTTGCTCCCAAAATATTAGTAGGGAAAGATAATCCAGAAGGTGCGTTCATTAAGAAGTCTTCACCAGGATACGATGGGCCTGCAACAGTACCGCTATAAGGTGCTGCATCATCTGCCATATTCACTTCAGTAAATGTACCGGTAGTAACAGGAGTTGGTGTGCTACCCATTACAACCCAACCTTCATATTTCCATCCTGGAGATAAAGCAGGAAGCTCTAAACCAGCCGCTGGGCTACCGCTAGAGTTGTCTAGGAACCAGATTCCTGTAGAATCGTTACCCATTACGTTATCAGTTGGCGTAGCAACGATATATTTTCCTGATACAGATCCAAAACCATTTGCTGCAACTGTGC
Source organism: uncultured Roseivirgaceae bacterium (assembly GCA_964393115.1). Classification (GTDB taxonomy): domain Bacteria; phylum Bacteroidota; class Bacteroidia; order Cytophagales; family Cyclobacteriaceae; genus CAYMST01. Next base: position 3,652 of record CAYMST010000201.1, read on the forward strand.
TTGTACCTAGCGTTGCAGACGAACCAGAAAAATCACCTGCTAGTAATTTTGTCGCTGCTGGAGCAGGATCAGAGTCTGGAGAAGGCTCAATAGATAAAACAAATGTTGTTGCTTTCGCTAACATGTCCGCGTCTACTGAAAATGTAGTAGCAGACAAGTTTTTGTCACCATCGACAGTAAAAGTACCGGTACTTACAGGCGCACCGTCTACGATTACCCAACCTTCATAGGCATAACCAGCGCCTAGGTCCTCTAGACCATTAAGATTAAGAGTTAATGTTCCCGTACTTGGTGTTGCTGGAGAATCGTCATCGCTATCGCAGGCTGTAAATACGAATACAGAAGCTGCGAGTAATAAGAATAATTTTTTCATTTTTTTTAAAATTTGGCGTGAGACCGAGGTTAGAACTCAGGCCTTTATTCATAAAGAAATTGCCCTCATTCATCACCTTCCACGCATGTTCCATTAATAGTTGTGACTCTTTCGCCTGTCGTCTCGTGCTTACCTTATCCCATGGAGGTGGCCACACGCCATGGGAATGAAAAAAGTAATCAGTTTGTGTGCACGATGACTCTATGCGAAAGAGATTACATAGCGAAGAACCGACAAGACTCTTGCAGAGCGGTCACGGAAGTGTAAAGAAGTTATAAACTTTTGTCACGAAACCTTTAGAGATGTATGGTGTAGGACCTTTTTCCTCTTGAATCGGCTCCTAGTTCGGTGTTTAAGCAGTTTAGGAAGTCCTTTGGGTGCCCAAATGCTTGCTCTAAGGAACACAAATGAACTTTGTTAGACATGAAATGTATGCCTTATTGTGACCAAATATCTCATATCCCGTACCTTGCTGTGAACAATTTGTGATAACTTTTAGCTTGTTTTAAATACTCTATAAAAACTGATTTAGCGATTTTATGTGATCGTGTCATTCGTTCGAATTAGAGGAGGAGCTTTTTGTAAGAAAATTTTATGAAGAAAGTACTCATAATAGAAGATGATCCTGAGATTGTCAACTTGCTCAAAATTCACTTGTCAGACTTAGACTGTGAGGTCAGTTTTGATCATGACGGTGCTGCTGGTCTGGAACAAGCGCTCAGCACGACTTTTGATCTTATAATTCTTGACTTGACATTGCCATCAATGGATGGCCTGGAGGTCTGCAGGAATATTCGAGCCAAGCAGAACGTACCTATCCTTATGCTTACCGCTAAGTCTGAGGAAATAGACAAAGTTATTGGGCTCGAAATGGGAGCTGATGATTATATCAGTAAGCCTTTTAGCGTTCGTGAATTTATCGCTCGCGTAAAAGCGATATTTAGACGTACTCGTCTAATTCGGGAAGAAACGGAAAACAAGGACTTGCCAGTACTCAACTTTGACGGGCTAAGAATAGAGATTGAAAAGAGAAAGGTGATCATGGATGATAACAAGATTGATCTTTCACCGAAAGAGTTTGAGTTATTGGTATTGATGGCTTCTAACCCTGGAAGAAGTTATTCACGATCTGACTTGCTCAAGCTAATTTGGGGATATGATTTTGACGGTTATGAGCATACCGTCAATTCACATGTGAATCGCCTTCGTGCCAAAATAGAAAAAGATATGGCCAACCCACAGTATATTATTACCAAGTGGGGATACGGCTACTCCTTCAATGAAGAAATGTGTCTTCGTTAACCATACCTAAAATGTACTTCTCATCCCTTAACCCTCCTGTATTTTGAAATCATCAAATAGAATCGGTTTATCGAACGTGATGGTTATCAAATTGATAACCGCCTTTTTTGTCCTCATGGTTGTTGCTGGTAGTGGCTATGTGCTCACCACCGCTTACTTGTCCAACCGGTATTTTGAAGAGTCCCTGCAGAAGTTGCACAGCAACTTAGCGAATCACTTGATTGAGGAGAAGTTTGGTGATACTCCAGAAAAGAGCCCGTATTTGGATGATGGTAGCCCAAACAAAGCCTTTTTTGGTGACTTGATGCATGACATGATGGCGGTAAACAGAGGAATTGAAGTATACCTGTTGGATGAAAAGGGTAAAGTTGACTACTCGGTGGTACTCGATCATTCTAGGCCTGCTACACAGATCCCCTCTGTGGATCTTGGACCGGTGAAGGAGTTTATTACCGGAAGGGGTTCGAATTACATTCTTGGGGATAGCCCTAGAGATCCAGATCAACAGAAGGTCTTTTCCGCAGCTGCCTTTGAGTCAAATGGAAAAAAAGGGTTTATTTATATCGTACTAACAGGAAGAGTATTTGATGAAGTAAATGGTTCTTTGCTAGAGAGTTATTTCTTTAAGACAGGAATTCGCTTTACGGCACTCACAGTCGTTTTTACCTTCATTATTGGAATCATTCTTATTCTCTTAATCACTAGGAGCTTGAGCAAGATCGTATTCCATGTCACTCGGTTTAAGGAAGGAGATTTGGAGTCGAGGGTTCCTAACGCTGAAAAAAATGATTTGGCAGAGCTAGCTACATCCTTCAATAGCATGGCGTCGACTATCGTCAAACATATCGATGAAGTTAAGTCTGTAGATACCTTACGTAGAGAGCTGATCGCCAATGTTTCGCATGACCTCAGGACTCCATTAGCCATCATGCTAGGATATATCGAAACCCTTCAAATAAAGGACGAAGCACTGACAGGAGAGGAAAGAAAAACGTATATCAATACCATAAAAGGTAGCGCTACCAAGCTTTCGCGTTTAGTTACCCAACTGTTCGAGTACTCTAAGCTAGAAGCAAAGCAAGTGGAACCACAAAAGGAACCATTCCAGATCAAAGAGCTGATTCAAGATATTCGGTATAAAAATAAAGTATTGGCTGATCATAAGAACATAGAACTGAGCATTACTGATGAAGGAACCACACCTTTAGTCTTTGCGGACATAAGTCTAGTAGAGCGAGCGATTCAAAACTTAATAGACAATGCACTTAAATTCACTCCTGAGGGAGGAAAAGTTGATCTTAGTGTTGCGCATGACAAAGAATTAGTATTTATCAAAATCATGGATGACGGGCCGGGAATTCCTGAGGATCAAAAGAACTTTATTTTTGAGCGATATCGCCAGGATGAAAAGAACCCACAACAGAAACAAGGAATGGGACTCGGATTAGCGATTGTGAAAAAGATCATGGAAATACACGATAGCACCATCGAGGTAATGAACAGTCCTGCCGGCGGAACTACCTTTCAGCTAAGTCTACATGCGTATAGTGGGTAGCATTGCATGATACTATAAGAATTGGAGTCACTTGTGATACGCACGTATTCATTATTGAAATGGAACCAATTGTTCAATTTTGCTGAATATGTGGGGGTATAAGATGGCTAAATTAGGAAGGTCGGAAAAATGGTTTTCATTTGGTGGGTTGGCTTTCTTGACCCCAATATTGATCCTAGATAAGATTTATGAACCTATTGGGTTTGTGATGATGATAGGGTTTTTTATATACCCACTTTTAATGATTGCTTTCCTATTCCCAAAAGTCTTTTATCACCTAAGGATAGATTTTGGAAACCTGTTTACCAGCTTTCTGTGGCTTCTGATTGTTTTAGAAGTAAACATGCTCGCAAGCTGGATAATTGAGGAGCATTTACTTACTATTGTTTATTTCCATCTACACTTTATGAGAATTTTGCATTTCCTATTTACCAGACAGACTCCCGCATATAGCGCTTATTGGACCTCAGTAGGTGAGTTGGATAAGCTGGCGTGTAGAAAGGTAAGTCTAGAAGATGTGGTCTTTGCCGTTTTATATGGTATGCTTCCAATAATTGGAATAGCTGTCTATTTCTGGATAAAAGAATTAGGCACCATCATCACTTAATCTATTCTATAAAATCTTTCTTAGAGCTAATATAATATCCAGTAGTACATCGATCTAACCCACTCGTTTGTGTAATTATCTTATGGATTCCATATTATTTCATATCCTTGTAGGAACTTTGAAAGGTGCCGCGTCGCTTGGTGAATCTCACACCGTTTAGCGGATAAATCGCCTAAAGAAAAGGAACTAGATTACTATAACTACTTTATTTATGAACTTTAGGTTACAAACCCAACTGGTTACCATTTTTATATTCTTATTAGTTGTTTGTGGCGAGGAGGAAATTGACGCAGCACCTCCCAAACCGGTGGCTGACTTGGAAGAGGAAAAAGATCCAGGTCCCAAAGAAGAAGTTATCGAGAAAGATAGCTTACCAGTGGTAAGATCAAATGCTAGTTTTGAGGTGATTATAGAACGAGATGTCGTTTATGCCAAAGGACTTAGTCATAATGGTCCTGTTCATACTCGCGAAGTTTTACTGAAACTGGATGTTTATACTCCAGATAACGATCGAGAAAAAAGACCTGTTTTTGTATTCTTTCATGGTGGAGCCTTTTTTGGAGGAGAAAAAGAGCAGCAGCAAATCATACACTTAGCTAATTATTATGCCTCTCGTGGGTGGGTATTTATTTCGGCAGATTATCGTTTGAGAGGAGATAATGGGACTATTCCTCAAGAGTGGTCGAATTATCCAGCTACTGAACTTCATGTTGGAAGAGGTCAATTCTTGGCGATGTACCCGGCTGTACGTGATGCAAAGGCTGCTTTACGATGGATGGTGTCCAATGCTGCGACTTATCATATTGATCCAGATTACATAACTATTGGAGGAGGGTCGGTAGGGGCGATGATGGCTATCGCGGCAGCCGTTTCAAAACCGGAAGATTTTAGAGATGAAATAGGACTAGATGAGGATAGTACCCTCAACACCACACATATGAATCATACCTTTCAGGCTAAAACGATCATTAATTTATGGGGATCAAAAGTGATATTGGATGCGCTCGAAGGAATTTACGGGTATCAACGGTTTAACGAAGACATCCCCCCGATGCTAACGATACATGGTATCGCAGATCTGACGGTGCCCTTTTCGGAGACTGAGGCTGTAAAAGCCATATATGAACAATATGAAGTGCCTTTAGCACATTACCCAATTCGGTGGGGCGGACATGGAGTATGGAATGCAATTGTGAATGGTAAGCATATTGAAGAGTTGTCCTATGACTTTATTGTTGAGCAGCAAGGTTTGAAAGTGGAGTGAACCTACTTGTCTTGTTAAGGACAGCAGCTTATGACAACAAGTTGATGGGGTAAGTTTAAAATTTTGTAAATCAGGATGTTATGTGTCAAGAAACGGTAGGGTACTAGATGTTTTTTTGAGCCTCTTGCTGACTTTATATAGCAGCCTCATTACATGGTTACGAAACGAAATAAACTTGTAAATACAGTTTTTTGAGAGTACT
>CAYMST010000202.1:0-8696 GCA_964393115.1 uncultured Roseivirgaceae bacterium
GCACTAACCACCTACCAATAACGGGATCATATTCTCTGAGTTGAAAATGATTCCAGCCCGACTCTTCGTCTTCCTCAGCAAATTGTCCCTGATATCCATAGCGAACATTTCGTTCACCACCTTTTTGGTTCTGATTCATCACCAAACCAAATGGATAGTAATCCGTCGTTTCAATTATGGTCAACCCACTCTGGCTCACACATAGGTCATCGAAGAAGACGTCTACTCCTTCGCTTTCATTGACCACGTAAATATACATAAATCCATCTTCTGGCACTGATGGAATAGATATTTTTAATTCTTCACCGCTATTGGCGGGCACGCTTATTTGTCGATAGTGATTCGACACGTCATCATCTATCCAGATCGGGTTATAATCTTTGTCAAAATATAAGATACTTAAATAAGCGCGTGGCCTGGCATTGTTAAATCCAGCCCCTCCTGCAAAAATCGTCAAAGCCGCATTGATATTTGTCTGTTGCAAACCGTCTGATTCAGGCGCTGTAGAGGCATTCGTCGCTTCGGTAAGTGCTCCTAACACACTACTCAATGACACCAGATTTCCTTGACTCCCCACATACTTAGCCTTTACTTGTATTTCTACACTGTCACCAGCGCGTACCTGTAACGACTTCGTAGGTCCCACTAGATGTCCTGCTGCTGCACTCAAACGAGACACCTTATTTCCTTCCTGACCATCTCGTAAAATGGTGAAATTGTGATCGTCAGAAGTAAATCGGCTGGACAAGTTTTGAAACTGCGAGGCTTCATAGGTGGCATGCTCGGTCTCCATGGTAGCCACCGAAAATGAAATTACTTCACTAACTACCGCTCGCACCGTGCCCAAATGATCTGTTAATTCGTAGGTATACCGGTCATGATCTGGATAGACAAACGCTGAACCAATTTTACCACTTCCGTAGATCGGCCACTCATACGGTACTAGGTTACCAGCACCATCCATATTGTAGATACACAAGATATTACCAGAAGCATCACGCACATAATATGTTGTACCTGCTGCAGTCCCGTCACTCTTTTTTATCCTGAATCCACGGTCATCATAGGTATAGGTGATCGTAGCATCACCTTGATCAATAGTCGTAACTTTGCCCGTTACATCATATGTAATCGCCCATACTTCACGTTCCGAACCGTCTTTTTTGTAGTAAATCAACGTGTCCAACTGACCTATGGCATCATATTTATATTGGGCATATCTTTCTGCCGCTCCAAAGACTCCATTATCATCCCAATCGATCAGGACTTCAGATAGTTTATTCGTGTTTTTCAGGTACACATACTTGAGCTTATGCAACATCTCACCGGTACTATCGCGACGATCCAAGCCCTGGATATTACCATTTTCATCATACACCAGATCTTGGGTTGCATTGATTTTAGCTGTCTTGTCATCTGAAAAACTTTCTTGCTTACCATAGAAGGCATTCTTCAGTTGGTTTTTCTCATCGTAGGCATACGCATGGACGTTAGCTTCGTTCATTTGGATTTCCCCATCGGTAGTCAAGATCGTTTCAAAGGATTCTCCTTGATTGGCATCAACGACAAACCCGATATCCATAGAAATGGAACGCTGCGCTTTTACCACTCCCTCTTCATACTCATTTAAAACCAGGTCCTCAGCTGGGTACCAAACGTCATCATCACTATAGTCATAAGCCCAACGTGCCGCCATGATATTTCCATCATACTGTTGCTCCATATCAGCATCTTCAAGCAAATAATCTACACTTGCCTTCAGACCCGGGTCACTGAAATCAAGCTGCCCTTCATAATCGTTCTGGTGATACTCTAGACTAAGCCCAAATACGTCTTTATAGGGTACGCCTCCATCTCCTCCATCGCCTCCGGGATCCGCAGCAGAGTTAGGATAATTGATCGCTTTAAGCCAGCCATTAATGGTATAGGTGTAGTCTATTCCTTGTAAAGCATTTCCCACTACCATACGCTTCAATGGACCATGTAAAAAATACTCATAACTCCCCTGCTGATGGGTCATAAGACCGTGGACATTACCATCTCTACTGGTTTTAACATTGATCAGTCGTTGGTTATCATCATAGGTATAATGATGATCGAAGCGTTCATCTTCCTCATCTTTTTGATAAATCACATGTTGGACATTACCATAATAATCATAGGTATAATGAACAGTGACGTACTTATTTACCTCCTTGAAAAATTGTACCACCCATTGGACACGGCCCAAGTCATCATAACTATACCAGGTTTTTACGGACTCGTTTTCGGTATACGACACCGCTCCGGTCAAAAATGCTTGACTGCCAAACTCAGCTGGAAGATGACCATCTGGATCGTCATAGTAAGTATCTATCTGCTCACTAAAGGTACCATTATCAGTTTTCAAGCCTCCTGATCGGTCCTCTATGTCATATTTCGCCCTCTTTTCTAGTATACCTATAAGCGCTTGAGAGTCAAAAGCCCAATCGTCATTGGTAAATGTGTATACTCCGGACTGTATCGGACGACCACTTTGATCATAGTTTGTATAGGAGTACTGATCTCGCTGGCGCTGCAGAGCGTTTTGTGAGAAGCGAATGCGACCATCTCGTGCATACATATACTTTGTAATACCAGCATCAGGCTCGCGGGTTTCCATTAAGCGGCCTTGGAAGTCATACCGGTAAAAATTGGTAAACGGTAGTTTATAGTAATTATATGCTCCATTTGTCTTGCCATCATAGACGCTCAACTCCTCTTCCGGAACCGTATTCATCAAACTATCCATACCATTTGGTGCAATAGAGGCAATCAAACGACCAGCATTGTCATAAAAATTATAATTTTCAAGCCTGTAGTACAGCGTATAGCGGATATCTGGCTTAATATATTTGTAAAAACCTCCCTTATTATAACAATTCAGTCGTACCCAATCACCATATGGACGAAACTGTATTATCCGACTATTTCCGTGGGAGACATAAGGGTCTACATGAAATATAAAACCGGGCTGCACATCTTGTGCTTCTACTTGTACGGTCGAGGTTGAATCAAATTGTGCTGATGCAATAACCTGTTCACCAGCATGGTAGGTGATAAACTCGTGACCTCGTGTATCGCGAACTACCGTTTTATACAAGTTGCTTAACTCGCCAGGTTCACCCGTCAATATTTCTCGAAGCCTACTATAATATTTGAGCTCACTTGGAAATGCTGCCACTTGACGGGTAATGCCATGTCGATTTCGCATCGTATTGCCCGGAGTTTTTGTCGCCACAGTTTCTCCTGATCCGTCGTCTAAATACTCCGTTTGACTATAAGGGTAATGGGTATAAGGAACACGATCTTCCAACGTATTATGCTTAGAATAATAATGACCTAGTGTGCCCGGCTTACTGTTTTCTACCAAGCTGTCTTGATGAAAGGTGACAAAATCATCTCGATAGTAAAAACGATCGTCTGCCGTTGGAGCCGACATCGTCTCTATTGCCGGTCGATCGTACTCATCGTAAACAGGCTGCGAAGCAAAGTAAGTGTCACGATAGCGGTCATAGGTTTGAGTTTGTGTCAAATTTCCACTCCAGTCATAATACGACTTAGACTTGCTATGCACCATACCAGCAGAGTCATAGGTATAACTCGTCATTCGATTGAACATGTTATCACAATCTTCGACTATATTCAACCCATGGGTTGACCACGGCGAGTAAAAGGTGAACCTGTCATTTCTATTAACATCAGAGGAGCTGCCGGAATAATTATGTTCAAAGTGGTAATCCGTACGTACTCTGCTCTTGATGGGAGTATCACCAGGAGTGTTTAAAAATCCAACGTCTAGCGAAAACCCGTTGGCTATCCATTCATCATCATAGTGCCATTCTAAGACAGAAGTAATGTCATAATCTCCTTGCTCATCTACTGAAAGTGGAAATTCACCCTCCAAATCAGTGGTAAACCGGTTTTCCAACGGTATGTATACTTCTTTCTTTTTTTGGAAATGACAGAACTCATAGTCGTAACGCCCAGCTAGGGTACTGTTGTCCATATGATCGGATAAAGTCATCACATGGCGATACGGCGTTTCAATGTTTCGCTCGTTCATCTCACATTCCGCGCCTAGTTCCGCATAACTCGCCTCTACGACACTGATACCAATTTTGCTATCTGGTGCTACTAAACTAGGTTGTATACTAGTGACATTAGAAGTACCGGCTATGACTTCATCATCCGCTGTCCAATTCCAGGTGAGGTTTATGTGTTCATTATAGGAAATGGACAATGTCCCTGGGTCAATGATGTTATCAAACCGTCCGGTACGGTCATACCTAAAATCTCCTTCTAGAAAACCTTCATCTACTAATTGTAGATTGACATCAGGCGGCGTAACGGTTCTAATATCCAACACTCCATCTGCATTCAAGCTAGCTGTCTCTGAGAGCGGGATTTCCACGCTGTATTGACCCTGATAAAGCGGTTCTCTGCTCTTCAAACGAACAAAATCTTTATCTCCGAATGAAATACAAAATTGATCTCCTTCCAGTCCTCCGTCCTGATCAACGTTATTACAATCTACACTAGAACCTTTCCGAAATACAATTTCCTGACCCCATTGGGCGTGCAGTCTGATTTCGTATACCGTTTCAGGTTTGTATACATCGGCCAATTCAAACACAATCTCATCATCTCGCTCACTATGCAGGCAACTCCAAAGCTTACTTCCTTCTCCCGCGATAACCCTTGGTGGATCTAACGTTACGTTATATTTGGGCAAAATGGCTCTAATGGGTTGCGCACAGCTTCTGCCGTTTACACTTCCACTTGATATATTGATCCCGTAAGTCCCATCGAGCAATAGATCACCAGCTGATAGTGTTAGAACTTGATTTGTTCCGGTTATAGCCTCCTCATTTCGCGTCCAGTAACAATTAATATTCGTACCACTCGATGCTCCTGAAAACGATAGTGACCGTGTAGTTGGAGGGTTGTCCCGTAGATTAAATCCTAATTCCTGATCAAAATCGGACGCTGAAATGCTCAAGTCACTGAGCTCCGTATGATCAAAGTAATGATCATTATAATCAGAGTACACCACGAATTTATCTTCTGAATCTTGATTTGGATAACTGACCCAGTAATGGTATTCCGTTTTAACGCGAGTCTTTATAGTATCCAAACCTAAGTTAGGTACATGCGTTCCGTAGTCAAAGCTAAACCCCTCACTATACTTCCCGGTTTCCTTCTTATTCCACCATTCTAGAGTATTGGTGAATTTCCATTGTAGGTCTCCATATCCTTGACCTTCATTTCCTTCAACGACAACATCGAATTTTTTACCTTCTGGCACGTCAAAGATGTTCACCTCATTACCTCGATCATAATGACACCAGGCATTATTAAATGTCCCTACTGCATTATGTGATGTCACATGTAGATTAACTGTTTTCACAGGAAGGATAGATCCAATGCTATAAGGTACTGTATTACAATGTAGGCCTCCCTCACTGATGGAAGACTCCGTTATATCTACAGCGTATAATCCCGTTCCTCCAAAATCATTGGGAGAAATACTCGTTCTATCCGCTGTTCCATTAAGGTTAATCCCATTTTTGGTCCATATCCAGTGCGTTACAACAGCTGGTGAGGCATTGTGAGCCATCCTAATCGTGCCTTTTGAAAGTGGATCGTCATATAGTGCCATACCTTTGTGAGCGAAATTTTGATCCGAAAGGTTTACCGTATAGGGTGCCGCTTGGAGCGTCTTAAACTCTATCGTTCCTACTGTGGGATACTCCAGTGAACCTGATTCCTGATTGACATATACGGTGTAAATACCGTCTGGGAAGCTCGTATTATTACGAATAGAGATGTCGTACGCAGAAGAGCTTCTTGGTTCTACACAAAATCTATTGGGACCACCAGGACCTTGATTGTTTATACAAGTATTCCCCTGCGGATTCGTAAAAACAAGTTCATCATGAGCACTTCTAAGGATGATTTTAGTAGGAGCCGTCATGTTACCCGAAAGCGATAATTTGAACGTAATTTCATCCTTATGACTGCCCCCCGGACATCTTCTTTCCACTATTCCATCTCCATCATTAACCTGATAGACATAAATAGGAACAAATTCGTAGGTGGCCAAAACAGCTGGAACTGGACTGGCACAGGCTCGTCCATTAACTGTTCCACCAGTAAGCCGGACTCCATAATTCCCTCCAATGGACATGTCCGTTTGATTAATTTCCATATCGTTGGTTGTACCACTTATATCACTACCATTACGTTGCCAAACGCAATTCAAACTGTTACTTCCGGTATTGAGGCTTAAGGTTCTTGACGAATAAAGATCATCATACAAAGTATGGCCCGTTTGGTTATCGAAGTCTGTCGCTGAGAAACTAACCGTATTGAGTTCCACATAATCAAAAGTGTGGGTGCGGAAAGACGAGAAGCGACTGAAGTTGTCAAACACGGTAATGTCCTGGGTAACCTGATGCGAATATTCATAGTCCGTCCTCACCCTTGTTTTCATTTGCTTCGTCCCAGTGGCTGAAAAATGGGTGCCATAGTCAAATGTGAACCCATTATTGTTACCACTGCCATCGATACGGCGCCATTCTAGTGTATTATTAATCTTCTCATAGGTTTTATCTGGCTCTAGTGTTCTTTGTGATTGCGTGCTAAACCTCCTGTTATGAGGCACCACAAAGGTTTTATTCGGTTCCGAATTTCTATTATAATGACAAAGTGCATTATTGAAAGTTCCTACTTTATTGTGTGCTGCTATATATGGATTAGGAAGCTGGATCACCAGAACCTCATAGCGATCGTTTACTTGGTAATTAAAAAATGGTTTTAACTCATGCGTCACGTTATCTGCTGGTAGATCACCTGTGATCGCTGTGGTGATAGCTGTCAATCCATACGCTGCGGCATCGGTAATGTTGATGCTGACATCGTCTAGTGAACCAGGAATATCTACTCCATTTCGTTGCCACTTCCAGGAGACCGTAACGCCAGCAGGGGCATCATGAGATACACTTAGGGTACCCGGTTTTGATGAGCTCCTATAGGCGGCGACGCCTCCCACGTGCTCAAAGTTACTGGCTTGAATCTCCACTGTCACTTTTATATCTTCAGCTAGCATAAAGGAAAGCTGACCCTGGGCCACATCGGAGTTAGGGCCATGCACAAAAACCACATCAAATGTACCGTCCGCAAACGGTTCGTTGTGAATCATCGATAGTGTTGTTGAACCAAACGTTCCTATACAAAACTGTCCAACTGATAACCCTCCAAACTCTTGAGAAATTTGTTGACAATCTATATATTTCGTTGACCCAGAAAAAAATGGTAAGAACTCTATTTCCGTTCCCCCACCCACTGGTCTGAGGATGACTTTATCCAAGGCGTCTATGGTAGTAGATGAGATATTCGTCAATATCAGCTGTGTGTCAAAGGAAGAGGGATGGTCGGATTGCGATCCCCGTGTGTGTGTGTACCCAACTCCATTATTGATCCGGATTTGTCCAAAAGACTTACCCGAAAGAAAAACAATAACAGAGCATACTATTAGTCGGTAGAATACAGTTTTCATGGTCAAGGTGGATTATCGTTTAGCCGCTTCTATTGGGTCAATTCGGTATAAATGAGCCGTATCAATCTCATGGTGTGTAAGATGATTTACGCCATAACTCAACGTCTCCTGGTACGTATCCGTAAGCCTACCCATCGCGTCATATGCATACTTGGTATAGGTATGATCAGCACCCAATATGTAGGTCACCTCATCGGTGGCTTCATCATACACATAGCTGGTCATCGCACCATCCCTTGGCACTACGCGGAAATCATCGTAAAGAATAGTCTCGCCGCTTTTGCCGCGTACCCAAAATGTCGTCGGTAAGTTAGCATCTGCTGGTTTGAAAATACGTTCTACCAAGTACCACGGAGTACCTTTCGACCGACCTATCGTGCGCTTCGGTCCTGTAAACCTATCACTATGGTTGCTTTCTATAAATAGCTTGTCAGGATTAGTAGTCCATACCTGAATCAAATAGCGTCTGCCTTTTTGTAATTTCGAACTGCTGTATTCAAAAGCTCGACCAGTGGCCGTAGTGCTGATATAATAATCACCAGTATGCGCTAGGGCCTTATTTTTAATTCTGTTTGCATGAGGTTGCGTAACGTCACCACCGTAGGTGACTCCAGTACCCAATTTATCACCATCTTCAGCTCCGCTATACGCAAACTCAGCATATCTCGCATTAGCAGCGCTGGCATATACTAATGTTTGGTCGCGGTTCATCTTGGTAGCTGCGTACTGGCCATTGATATCCATAGCTTCTAACGCATGCGAGTATTTGTCGACGAGTGTAATCTCACTGTTCTTCTGCCACCCGCTAGCCACTGAAGGCTCCGAACCATCCCAATGGGTAAAAGGCTCAAAGTCATCAATTGGAAAGGTGCCGTCTCTGTTTGGTGCTACACCATACTTCCCAATGTAGGAGTAGGACTTGTGCTTGCGCCAAATATTCGGGTGCTGCAGATCCGGATCGTTTAGGTTGTTGATCTGGTCACTCCAGGTTTGGACAGAGGCGGAAACTAAGCTCTCCTTGGTATAGTTCTCAACCTGATCAGGATCGAAATACTTGTCCACATCAAAATCATGATTTACTTGGAATGTTGTACTTGTACCTGGTTGGTTAAGCATA
>CAYMST010000203.1:0-8192 GCA_964393115.1 uncultured Roseivirgaceae bacterium
GGCTACTGCGTCCGCCTCGGCCTGGCGTCGCCTTTCCTGCCCCTGCGCCGCCACTGCCTTGCGGCGTGTTTCGAGTTCACGCTTACGGCGCTCGGCTGCCTCGCGTTGCACACGCTGCTGATCTTTGTATTCGGTAGAAGACTCTTTTAGCTCGCGCTGCAGCTTGTTTTCGACTCTCGCCAGCAGCTCGGTCTCTCGCGCGTGCCCCGCAAGAGCGACCTTGGCTTCACGCAGCTTGCGGTTGTACCTCTCCTGATCGGTTTCTACGTCGCGCAACACTCGCCGCTGGATCGATGCGGTTCTCCTCGCCTCTTCTGCGGTGGCACGCAGAACCTTGACGCCCTCTTTGGCCTTCTTGTTCTGGTTGTCCTGCTTAGCCGCAGCTTCCTCGAACCCGCGTGTCGTTACTTCTATTTCGGCCATGATTCACACGTGCCCCTGAGATAGAGCCAGCAGCTCGCCGAGACTTGGAAGGTATTTGGCGTCCAGGCCTCGGGCCCAACGCGAAGTCAGGAGTCCTCGGATTCGACAATGGGGGCTCTGTTTTTTTTTGACGCGAAGGACTCGTACATTTCACAGTCCGCCGCAGCGTCCATGACTTCGTACGGCCCCCGGTCGGTGGTAAACGCCTTCAAGAGAATCATTTCCTCCAGGCCGACGTAGTAATTAGCAGAAAGCACCTTTGATGCCTCCCGAGCCATATCACCCTGCTTGTAGTTGAAATACCACTTCTCCTTGCCTTCCGAGATAGCCTCTTCGTACTGAGAAACCCACTCGTCAAACCATGGGGTTACTGCGTCAAGCAGCCAACGATGCTTCTCGATCACCTCCCCGGGGACTACCTCCCCACTCTCGTCAGTATCGAGGTAGCTCGGAAGCGGGGTGCTCCTGGCTCCCCCGGCAAGAGTTGCCAGCACTCTAGGAACCTGCCAGCTTTGCCCATTAAGAGCGATTCGCTCTCCATCGATTAGCGCCCCACGCTCAAGGCCGATCGCCGTTGGTGGCGAATGGGTGTACATGCCAACCCACACGCCATCAGGACGCCGCTTCCACGTCTGGGTCTCTTTCTCGTACTGAGGCAGTAAATCTAAGTCGCTCAGCATGGAATCATTGCAAAGCAGGTAGCCACTCTCCCCCGAAGGACCTAGCGATACTGGTCCGTGGTAAGGAGCGCCCCCTTCAAACGCGTGACTCAGGCCTAGAGACTCCAGGTCGCCTCGGCTTGCGCACGGCTTCGACCGGTTCTCAATAAAGTACAGGAATGCACTCATGCGTCTTCGACTGCCGCCTCGCTTGAAGTGTCGTTTCTTTTCTGCTTAGCATCCGCAGCGTCTTTAGCGGCCTGCCATTGTTTCACCGCTTCGATGCAGCTTGGCTCCTTGCTTGCGATCTCGAGCAGGTCGGATATCTCCTGTTCGTTCAGCCGATTAGCGTACGACCAAGGAAGGCCGGCGCCTGCCAGGACCCGACACGCTTTCTCGACAGGTGTCAGCTGCTTCTTGGTTGTTTTCTTTGCCATGTTCGCACGCTAGGCGGGGGTGGTGGTTGTGAGGTCATACGGATTTGTGAGGTCCGGAACGAACGGGACGGACCCAGTCCTGCGGCCGTAGATATCGATCTGAGTGAGGCCCGTAGCCCTGCCCGATACATCAAAATGCTGCCCAACGAGCACCAAGCCGTTCAGGCGATAGAGGTGATGCACCGATGTGGTAAAGTCGACGTACGCCCCATTGGATGCGGCCGCCTGCTCCGAAACGTTGGCAACTCTGCGAATTAATCGGAGTGCCGTATCGTCGTTCGTGTAGAGACCAGAGATTGGAATGCCAGCCCCAAGCAGCTCCGGTGTGCGTGCCACGATCTGAGTCTGCATGCCGAAGAACTGCGGGTCTATCTCCGTGGGGTAGATATTGTCAGCGTCGTTCGGCTTGCTGATCTGGGGATTGAAATTGACGCTGATGCTCTCAACCTGATGGATTACCGTGCCGAGAACGGTGGGCTTCCCGAGACCAAACAGGCTCTTTACCGGCGCAGGGCTGCTAGGAAGAGTTGCTGAGTTGCTAATAACCGGAGCCGGGTTTGTGTCGGTTGATCGGAAGTGAACCGCCCCCGTCAGCGACGCCAGGCTGCGCCGAGTAGCCGTAAGTGTGTTGAGCTGAACGTAACCGTTCGCGTACGTAATGCTCTGATGGGTCGAGGCTGCCCTTGCGTCAGTCCCACTCGGATCGTGCTTCTGAAGAAAC
Source organism: uncultured Roseivirgaceae bacterium (assembly GCA_964393115.1). Lineage (GTDB taxonomy): Bacteria > Bacteroidota > Bacteroidia > Cytophagales > Cyclobacteriaceae > CAYMST01. Next base: position 2,241 of record CAYMST010000203.1, read on the forward strand.
CCCACCACGCCCGGTTTTCCGGTGTCCGGCGAGATAACCAGGCCGGTGTACCCCACCTCTGACAGCACGCCGTCTATTGACCCGGTAGTGAAGTCGATAACCGGGCTTTGGCCGACTAGATTCTGCTCCTCCGCATAAGGGTCGCCCGTCTCCGGGGACTCAACCTCGTTGTTGAGGTTGTGACCCATCGACGTGATGTTGCCGATGTTCACCGCCGCTGACAGTGACGCAGGAAATATCTGAAGAACATCGCTACTAAAGTTACCCATTTTCGGCTCCTAGGCGGTGCGCCGTGAATACCTGCGGTCGAAGTCGACCGTCAGGAAGTTGTCCAAATCTTGTAATTCTTCGGCCGCGAACGCCCTCAGTTCCTTCAGTGGCTTCACGGCGCTTTTTGGATTGCTCAGGTTTGCTTTGCGCGGCAATCTGAGCTTTGCCACAAGCTCTCCGCCCGATCTTGCGATAGCCCTAACCAGCCTCACACCGGCCAAAGTCAGGCGCCTCAGCTCACCGGCAAAAGTGAGCGGCTTAACATGGCCGAACAGCTTCAGCTTGCGATTGCTGTAGGTCCCGGGGGCAAGCGGATTGCGGTCACCTCGCCGCCGCGCATACCCGTAACGCGCATAGGCCCTCTTCTCAAAGTGGTGGTGCAGGTTCCTGCGTCTGTGCCGCAACCCCGTAGCGCCGATCGACTGTTTTCCGATATCGCGGAAGTCTCGTTTCGTTAAGCCCTCCACTCCGTCGAGGGCCAGCGAAGTGACTAACTGCGTCATGCGCGTGTCCCCCATTCGATTGCCAGTACCGCCACGATCATCCGGCCTTCGCTCTGCCAGTCCCCCTCTTCGTTCTCGCCATACGCGGCGATCGACAGTCGGGACAGGTGCGGGCCGCCAAGCTCGTATCTGCGGTCCACCATCTCTTGCATCACCTTCCCAAGAGAGTTCTTGTTCACTCGGTAGATGCGACCCCGAGAGTGATCCTGAGTGGCATCGGTGTGCGACTCCGAAGGTGGTATCACGGTTTCGAAGTAGATCAGCGTGTTTCCCGTCGGATACCACAGATCGTCGGGGCCGAGACTGATCTCATAAGGGCGATTCGGCGAAGTGCTTACGCATGCGATCGTCCCCCGCTCGAGACGCCCGTCTGCCTCGCACCCTTCTACCGGGATCACCTCGTCTGTCTCATCCAGGAAAACGTGTTCAGCGGCTTCTTCTGCCGTCTCAGCGCCACATAGCTCCCTAAAGGCCTCCAGTTGGGGAAGGGTCTTCGCGAACCAGTCCTCCGTAATAGTCAGCGGGTTGTTTCCCTCGGGGATACTCACTTGCTAGCTCCTCTGGTGGCGTGCTGAGCGACCAGTGCGGCGCCGCAACCGTACCTGCACGAAGCTGCTGTCCTTTCTCATTACAGCGCTCACGGTCCACTTCGGTCCCTCGGCTTCCTCCGAGAGTTCTACAAGCCACCCATAGGCCACCTCCTCAAGGCCGTCGACCATCGCCAGCTGAAGGGTCTTCTGCTCTTGGTCTCTTCTCAGCTCTTGTTCACCTATGGCGGAGATCTCCTCCTCGGATTCGCCAGGCTCTTTGATGTAGGTTGTCTCCGCCGGGTGCTGGTCATTGACCGACGAATAGACCACTGCCCTGCGCAGCCGCCCCTCTTCGTCGCGCTCGGCAAAGACATCCTCAATCAACGCGGCAGCGGCCGCATCAAGTGGTTCAAAGACCATGGTGGGCACCCGTTCGGCGAGAGAATCAGTCCTCTTCTTCCTGGTCGTCGTCAGTATCCGCGTCTAATTCTTCGTCTTCTTCCTGGTCGATCAGCTCCTCGTATTCGCCGATCTGACTCTCGAGTTCTTTGATGTAGGCGTCTTTCTCCGCGAGCGCCTTCTCCAACTCCCCCGAAGTAACGGGAACTGGGGGTGCTGGCTTCGCGGGGGCGTCTACGTTCTGCAATACGCCTGCGTCGATCTCGCGCTGCAGTTGATCCGCAATCTCTTCGGTAACCGTATGGATGTCGCCGTCGTTCCAGATAAGAACATCCTTCTCTGGATTCTTGCCCGACGCGACAACGACGCTCCTGCGGAACGCCTGAGTCCTTCCCATCGCTAGCGCGATACGGACATTCTTGCCTTGCATATTCATCTCCTGTGATTTGCTGGGTGAAGGCGGTGAGGGGAAATAGCCCCCCCCACCGCCTCATTGCCTCCGGGCGCTAGCGTGCCCCGTCGAGCACCCCGGATCAGCTAAACGTCGTACGGACCGCGTTCCACCACCCGCCGTAGCCGATGTTGTAGCGAGCCTCCGTCATGAACTTCACGTCATTGAACTCAATGTCGTCGAGCCCCTTCGTGCGACGCTCAAGCGGCTTGCGCGCCTGGAAGATGAAGGGCTTGATCGGAGTGTCGGTCCGATAGAGATCAAAGAAGTTGCCGGTCAAGTGCGCCGAGGAGGCCACCTCCGCTGTAACCACAGGGACATTCGTCTCCCCGTTGTTAATCATGATGCCCGCAGTGGTGGCCTTGGTCGCCACTTCTTGCAGGTGAAGCGGCACCATAATCATCAGCTCCATGTCACCGTCTGTCGTGAACACAGCGTCGTCATGGATCAGCTCGCCATTGTCATCCTTGTAAGCAAGCATGGCCTGAATGGCAGCGGAGAGTGCAGCCTTAAACTCGTCGATCGTCGGCGCCGCCGGGGCCGCAGCACTAGCGGTCAAGTCGTTCGACTGAGACCCCGAGTCACCCCACGAGTGATCCGTGTCAAAGAAGAACTGACCATCAAGGCAAGTCTGCGAGGTGCCGTTGACCATCAAGTTAGAGATAAGAAGCTTGTCCGGGTGACGGGCCGCACGCCGGGCGAGATTCTCGTACATGGTGTCATAGATACCCATGCGATCATCTTCGATATGGGTCTTCCTAACCCTGATCGAGCTTTCCCAGTGCTTGTTGACGATCGTGTAGCTAGCAGCCGACAGGTCGTTGAACTGACGGTCACCCAGCCACTCATGAACACCAGGAACACTGCCCAGCAGGCCATGCTCTTCGTCGGCTCCTGTAGACGTGATAATCGAGCAGAGTCGCGGGTAGAACGGCGTAGTCGCCTTCACCCGCTGATCGAACTTGTTGGTGAGGCTGCGCAGTTTCGCAACCGCAGCAGCAGAGTTAATCGCCATCGTGTTTCCCCTTAAGGATTTGTGCGTGTGGGTGTTCTAGGGCTCTATGCCAGGACTCAGGCTTGGCCGAGGCCGCGGATTTGAACGAGAGCAACGGTAGCGCTGACGACCTTGGTCAGCACGCCGATCTTTGGGTTAGCAGTGGCGGTAAGGGTTGCGGTGTAGTTGTCGGACGCATGGACATCCGCACCAACATTTGCGGCCACAAGGCCACCACTCGGAAACGAGAGTTCGAACTCTCCATCGGTGTAGAACTCGGCGTTCTTATCGCCGTCGACCCCCGCCGAGTTGTCTGCTGTGTCGCAGACCACCCCTAGGAACGTCGTGTTCGCGTCAACCTTCACGTCGGACGCGTCACCGCCCGCGTCCTCAAATGCAAGTGTGCCACCGTAGAGCGTCCTGGTGGCTGCTACCCCGAGGGCCTTTAGGTTGTGGTCACCGCCGCGTCGCTTGATCTTTTGAGCAGTCGTAACCGCCATGGTCCTATCCTTGTTCTGATGGGTTGATTGTGTTGGTTAGCGAGCGTTTCCCACTCGGACTTAGATGCCGCCGCAGGCAGGGGCCGATGCCCCACGCTTCTGCATGTCCAGATAGTCTTCCAGTGAAACGCCGTTCTGCTGATAGACCGACAGCTGCGACCGGTACTCTTCCTTGAGCTTCGCATCTGGGTCGTCTTGAGGTTGGCCAGGGTCGCCACTGAGTGTGTTGCTAGCCAGCAATCGGTCGCAGATACCGGCCTTCGCTGACTCGACACTAAGGCCTTTCTCGATCCATTCTCCAACCGCTTTCTCGGCATCTGCTATTCCCGCAGTGCGAGCCAAAGCGTTCAGTTCTTGGCATCGCTTAGCCTCAGTGGCGCGGACTTCAGACAGGGACTCAGCGTGCTGATCCTTGAACTGCTGCAACTCACCGATCCGCTTGTCTTTTGCAGAAGCAACTGCCTGCAACTCGGTCACTTGGCTGTTGAGTGCTTCTACCTGCGTGGCTAGATCGGCAACGCGGTCATTCGTGACTTGAGTACTGCTAGACATATCACCATCCGTTTCGTTTGAGAGTTCGCCGTAGCGGCGAGATAGGTACTGGTTCATAAACGCGCTGACGCGATGCTTCACTACATCCTGTTCCGCCCCTTCAAAGAGGCGGTCGAGAGCATTTGTCGCCATGGCGGGAGCGGTAGCGATCGACAGCTTCGACGATCCGAACAGGCCCCCCGTAACCGCTGCGGGGTCATCTACAAAGTCGGCTGCTTTGAGGCCCTTGAGCCTTAGCGGCATAATGCCGTCGTCGTCCGCTTCATCGGACATCGCTTGCTCATCGACGACCGGCACAATGGACACGCCGAACGCCTCAGGATCGCTTTTGGCCAAGCTCATCAGCATAGAGCCAAGGCTTTCCTCCCCGCCTCGAAAAGCTGCTTCCGAGAAATGGTGATCGCCTATTACGCGATCGCCCTCCTCAGAGAGCCGGAGGTTCTTCCACCAGCCAGTAAACTTGCCGAGCCCGTCATTGCTTGCGTTCGGGTGAGTAGCCCTCCCCTTGAGGCCACGCGCGCCCTTGGCGGCGAAATCCACAACCTGGGCAAGCGACACGTCATCGAACTTCCAGGGCCTTGCATCCCCCTCTCCGATGCTGCCACGCTGGATGATCGTTGCGCCGCTGATTACACGGCTCTCTTTATCTACGCCAAGCTCCCCCGGGATGCTTTGCAGCGTCGGGAGCCAGTAATTAAGTGATTCTGTGGGTGGAGTGCTGATCGTCTTCATGCGGGCGCACCTTCTGTCTGGCCATTTGCTTCGCTCGCAGCGGGGTTTGTTCCACCCGGCTGAGTTGGGCCGGAGGGCTGGTCGGGAGGCAGACCCCGGTCGACCTGGAGCGTGCCGACAATCCGGTCGCGCAAAGCGTTGTCGCGTGCAATTCTCTGGTATGTCTGCTGCGCCGGTTCTCCGTTCTTTCGCTCTACTAGGTCTGAGAACGGCGTAACCCCCTTCTCGACCATCGTGAGGGCATTGCGGTCTTCGCGGGCCGGGTCGATCGGAGCACGAGGAGGAGCGATCACCCTTACGGCACAGAAGTCCCACGGCCTCGACACAAACTCGATCAGATCAATTCCGAGATCTGACTCAGGCATGCGTACCATGCTGAACACGAACGCCGTGTATATCTCGATAAGGCATTCGGCGTGCGCCGCGTGCATAACATCACACGTTGCATACTCGGCGTTCCAAACAAGGCGGCCGGCGGAGTAGCTCATGCCACGAAAGTCATTTGCAGCGACTTCGTAGCTAGTGCCGGCTCCTGCTGCGTACTGCCTGCCCTGGTGCGACACAAACGGCTCGTAAGTCGCTGGAGCACCTGAGGGATTCGACATTGTTATGTCGTCCGTTTCGCCAAGGTATTGCACCTGGCCCGGGCTCATCTCTTCAACGCGACGCCCAGCACCGTCGACCACCGATCCTGCGCCGAGTTCATCCGCGGACAGGTCGGTTCGCACGAAAGCTGTGTGACACGCTCCGACGTAGTTTCTTTCTATCTCAGCGTCTGTGTACTCGTCCGTGTTCTTGAGACGCTTGAGGCCTACTTGCTGCCTAGGTATGCCACGCAGGACGCCCGCTTCGGACTCATCGTAGTGGTGAAAGACTCTAATAATCCCGTTGCCCAAACGCTTCGGGTAATACCGATAGTCTTCGTCGGTTGCGACAGAGTCTCCGGGATGCACGTTGCGAATCCAGTAGCCTTCAACGTCTCCATTTTCATCTAGCTGAATGCCGGATCGCACACGCGGGT
>CAYMST010000203.1:8209-8437 GCA_964393115.1 uncultured Roseivirgaceae bacterium
GCGGAGTATCCACTCGCTTCGGGTGAATTACCTCGACAGCTACCGTGCTTGGAAGCCATGGATCGTATCGGTCACCAACGAGAACAAAGAACTCGCCATGCCGCTCAAAGTGGCGCTGCATCGTGTGCTGCGCATATCGCATGTGCCTCTGGCCACGAGCAATGCGGCGCACCTGCCGCTCCCACAGGCGTCGCAACTTGTCGTTCCATGCTTCCGCCTGCTCGGCCG
>CAYMST010000203.1:8447-8665 GCA_964393115.1 uncultured Roseivirgaceae bacterium
TATCCCTTCGCCCTCCTCAATAGAGGGGTCAAGAATCGTGCCGACACCGCCAACACGATAAGCCCTTCCCTCAACGTGATTCTGGGACAGCTCGTGGTTCTTGGTGGCCGAGTCGCTGCGCCGCAACATCTCGTCACGGTCGGACTCAATCCCTGACTGAGGAGACAAGCGGCTCGTAAGCCAACTGTGCCCATCCCCGGTGTTCTCCGCAGAAGCAC
>CAYMST010000204.1:0-8551 GCA_964393115.1 uncultured Roseivirgaceae bacterium
AAAAATCAATTTTTGGAATTGTATACACGTCACTATCAATTTTGATATTTCAATTTATTGTTGGCTGCTCAGCCAATACTGAAACCGTAAAAAATTCTAGAAGGATAATTTTCGACTTAAATAATTTGGAAAAAGATCTAGATGAGTTTGTTCCGACCATTAAGTCTGTAGTTCAATTGGAAAACGACGAAAGGAGTGTATTTAATGAAGGCTTTGTCTCAAAAATCACAACTTTTCAAGATCATTATTATATATTGGAAGGAGTTTCAACAAAAGGTGTATTTGTCTTTGACTCGTTGGGCAACTTCGTGAGAAAGTTTAATGCAGAGGGAAAAGGACATGGCCAATACGTCCACCCACAGGCGATGGATTTTTACAAAGATAGTTTGATTGGAATATATTGTGATGGTCAAAAAAAACTTATCGTATATGATAAGAATTGGAAAGTACAGACTGAGAAAAAGCTTAAAAAACCCATTTCTAGTTTCGCATTCCTAGATGCTTCAACAATTATTACTGAATTACGATTTCCCGATAAAAAAGGGATGTTTAGCAAGGTCTCACTGACCGGTGGTAAAAGCACATATCAGATCAAACCTGAGGAATATGGTCTAAAAGAAACCAACGGCTCAGTTAATCATGTTCCGGCGGGCTTTACGCGAAATAATGAATCTCTTAGTTTGCATTCGTCGAGATTAACAAATTGGTTTAAATGGGATGAGAATGAAAAAACAATGTTTGAGGCAAAAGATTTTGATTTTTTAGACTATCCATTGATTGAGGCTCCAGCAAATCCTCGTGAAGCCAGTTCTTCATCTAGTGATGGAGATTTAGGTATTAAAAACCTAAAAACATTTGAAAATTCTAAATTTCTCGTTTCCAGATTTCAAGTATCTCCGTCGTTTTTCAAACCTGGTGAATATCATAACAGTATCTACGTTAAGGATAAAGAAACACTATACATTCAAAAATTAAACAATCAATCTAATATAAATTCATTGACTATGAGTTATTTGATTAGATCCACTTGGATAGCTGATGGAGATAACTTTTTGTCATATTTGAATAGCAATTTGATAAATGAAATTCAAACCGAATTCAAGAATTATAGAAATGAAATATCCTTGCTAAAAAAAGCTTCTGGAAATATTACAGAAATAGAAAAGTTAATATTGAAACTAGACAACTTTGTATTGGGACAACGAGAATTTTTGGTTGAATATCATTTGGAGGAACATTAGGATATGAAAATTGATAAAACACTTATTTCATATAACGTATGCATACCTAAATTACAAGACATAATTGTATGGATAAATAATTCTATTTAGATGCAAAGACTGCTTTTAATGATTTTCATATTACTTCTATTGCTGTATTCTTGTGGACAGAAAAATTCACGAAAAAGTGTTTTAGAGGAAAATCATTTATCAACAAAACCTACAGAAGTTGAATATAAGGTCTTGTCAAAAAGTGTTTTTTATCGTCAATCATCAGCGTCTGCAACAATTGAAGCACAAAGGAAAGCAAAACTGACGTTCCCGGTATCCGGAAAACTAGAGAAGACTTTGATTAATGGGACATATGTTCAGGGTGGTCAAGTAATAGCGAGTATAAACGACGAACTTTACCAAGAGCAGTTATCAAGGTCTCAATTTCAAAAGGAAAAATCGGCTTTGACTATGAAGGATCAACTTTTGACACAAGGATATGGTTTGGAAGATACTGTAAGGGTAGATCAAAATGTGATCCGATCAATACGAGTTAAATCTGGATATTCAGAAGCTTTACTTGATTTCCAAAAGGCTCAAAGGGAACTGAAAGCTACTTTTCTCAAGGCACCATATTCGGGAATAATTGCTAATGTTGCATTTTCAGAATATGAGCAAATAAATGCCGGAGAGGTGTTTTGTACGCTCATGGATGTAAGAAAAGTATATATAAATTTTAGTTTGACAGAACAGGAAATACATGGGATTGAAATAGGTCAGAGACTAAAAGTTATCCCTTTAACTTTTCCTGAAGAGGAATTTGAAGGCGAGTTGGTTGAGATAAACCCGACAGTGGATAATAATGGATTGATTAAACTTAAAGCATTAATTAACAACCCGGAAAAGAGGCTCTGGGATGGCATGAATGCCACTGTATTCCTAGAAAAGGATATACCCAATCAGCTTATTGTGCCTAAGTCGGCGGTGCTCTTACGTCAGAATCAAGAGGTGTTGTTCATCTATAAAGGTGGAATAGCTTGGTGGACTTATGTAAAGGTACTAACTGAGAACAGTCATTCTTATTCGGTGATGGCACATCCGGACAAAGGAGGAAGTCTATCAGAAGGAGACACCGTGATCACTACCGGAAACTTCAGTTTGGCTCATAACAGTAACGTTAGTTTACTGCTTAAGTAAACATTACCATGCACGCTTTGAATACTGAGAACCTTGTCATCCATTTACAAAACTCCGTAATGTACTTAAGAAGATACATTGCAATGATCAGTATGTTTATATTGATAGTTACCTCGACAACAGTCAGTATGGCACAAAACTTTTCTCTGCAACAACTTATTCGTAATGCTCAATCAGAATCATTAGCCAGACTAGAGGCTGAAAATAGAAAGAAAAATCGTTCTTGGGCTTATCAAGCCTTTAAGGCAAGTTATAAGCCTAGGTTAGTATTAAGAGGGACATTACCAGCTTTTAACCGTTCTATTGAACCAGTCATACAACCAGATGGCAGTCAGGTATTTAGAGAAAGATCGCTATCCTCTTCACGTCTGAACCTCAATTTAGAGCAAAATATTGGTTTAACCGGAGGTACAATATTTTTAGGTTCTCAATTAGAAAGAATTGATCTATTTAATGAACAGTCACCAAATATTACAACCTATGCCTCCACTCCACTAAGAATCGGTATTTTTCAGCCGTTGTTCTCTTACAATGCCTATAAATGGGATAACTTGGTACAACCTCTGATATATGAGGAGTCGCAGAAAGCTTACGTGGAAGAGCTAGAGACCATTGCAAGTGATATTAACAGTTTATTCTTCAATGCGCTGATGGCTCAGATTGATTTCGAACTTGCCAATACTAACATTAAAAGTATCGATACACTTTATCTTATAGGACTTGAGCGATATAAAATTGCTACTATTTCCAAAAGTGATTTATTAAGATTAGAACTTAGTAAAGTCCAAGCTGGTCAACTGCAAGCAGACGCTCGTGTTACACTTCAGGAAGCACAACTAAAACTTAACAGTTATTTGGGTAGCAAAATGTTAAGTGATTCTGCTAAGTATATTATTCCAAAATCAATTCCCAATTTAGAAATTAACCCTGCCATTGCGCTTGATCAAGCAAAAAACAATAGGGAACAGTGGGTGAAGTTGAGGCGACAAAAAATTGAGGCTGATCAGCAGGTGGCAAAAGCAAAAGGTGAATCAGGATTACAGGTTGATATAAATGGGAGTTTCGGCCAAAGTTCTACAGCGCAAAACTTGTCGATGCTATTTCCATTGCAACAACAACAACAGGTACTAGAGATCGGTTTAGCGGTGCCAATATTAGATTGGGGGCGACAAAGAGCGATTAGGAAAAGTGCTGAGGCTAATAAGCAACTAACCATGGTGAGCGTCTCGCGAAATGAGCTTCAGTTTGAGCAAGAAATTATCACCATGTGTCAAAAAATACCTATTCTGAAGAGCAGAGTTTTAAACGCAGAAATAGCATCTTCTATAGCTAAAGAAACGTTTGAAATGGCCTTAACAAGATATGGATCTGGAAATATGACACTTACGGACCTAGGCATAGTACAGGAAAACAAAGACAAAACTAAACGTGACTATGTGACGGCTTTAAGAGATTTCTGGACGTCATACTATCAGCTGAGACTGTTGACTTTATATGATTTTCAGAATAACGAACAAATAAGGTATACCTCAAAAAATGGCTTATAACATATCATTTATGTTTGTCAACAACCTAATCAGAACAAAAGTGAACATTTGTTCTATTCAAAAATCCGAATGAAAATGAAAGATTATCATACAGACTCGATTATGTTCTCTGTTGTAAAGTTCTTACAACAGAGACCAATTGGCGTTAGTATGGTGGTGCTTTCAATAATAATTCTAGGATTAGTGTCTTTAAAAATCATTCCGGTTTCTCTACTTCCTCATGCAGATATTCCCAGGATTACGGTTCACGTGGATGCCAAAAATCAGTCGGCGGAACAAATTGAGCAAACTGTTCTGAAACCACTTAAACAGGTACTGGTTCAATGTAACAACTTAGATAATATTTATAGTCAGGCTCGAAATGAGCACGGCAAAATAAATATGGAGTTCCATTACCAATCAGATATGGATTTGGCGTTTATAGAAGTTAATGAAATCCTGGATCGTCAGATGAGCTCACTACCTGAAGGAGTAGTTCGTCCTAAAGTAATTAAATCTAGCGCCATAGACTTACCTGTATTCTATTTAAATCTTACGCTAGATACTGTACTAAAGAATAGAAAGGGTAACGTAAGCACTGCCGTTGATCAGGATTTTATTGACCTGGGTATGTTTTCAACAGAAATCGTCAAAAAGAGATTGGAACAGATGCCTCAAGTTGCTATGGCAGATATTAGTGGAATAGCAGCTAGAGAGTTAGTAATAATGCTCAAGGAAAAGAAGATTCAATCCCTTGGTATTTCTCAAGAACAATTGGAAAACGTTATAAAAGCTCATCATGTTAAGATTGGTAATTTGCTTATTAACGAAGGGTATTACGAATATCAGGTACAATTTACTTCTGAGCTAACCGGAAAAAAGGATATTGAAAACATACCGGTAAAAGTAAAGGATAGGATTTTCATGCTTAAAGAATTGGCTACGGTTGTGGTAAAACCACAAAAAAGGAACGGGCTAATAATAGAAAATGGCAAAGAAACCGTGTCGTTAGCAATTATTAAGCAGTCTGACGCGCAGTTAGGCGACTTGAAAAAGGAACTATATGAACTTATAGAAGATTTTAAAACTGACTACCCTCAAGTTCATTTTAATATCATCCGAGATCAGGCTAAGCTATTAGACCATTCGATTAAAAACTTGGGTCAAAGCATGGGATTAGGAATAGTATTGGCAATTGTAATTCTGTTCTTTTTCCTTAAAAGTTGGAAATCACCAGTATTAATTGCGATCACAGTGCCCCTAAGTTTACTTGGCACGTTATTAGTGTTTCATTGGTTTCATATCTCAATCAATATTTTATCCTTGTCAGGATTGATCCTTGGAGTTGGAATGATGGTAGACAACGTCATTATTGTAATAGATAACATAGCTTTTTATCAAACAAAGGGCTTATCTCTAGACAAGGCTTGTGCCAAGGGTAGTTCGCAGGTTTGGGGTCCAATGCTAAGTGCTGTGTTAACTACTTGTGCTGTATTTATACCATTAATTTTTGCAGATGGTATTACAGGATTGCTATTTTATGACCAGGCTATGGCTGTTGCAATTGGATTGATTATATCTCTTGTTGTTTCCGTTACTGTATTACCGGTGTATTATAACTTATTTCATAAGCATAATGGATCAAAAACAACGACTTCTAAAAACCCAATATTTCCAACCTTAATTCCATATGAAAAATGGTATGAATATGGTTTTCGTTTCATTATTAGAAATCCATTTAGTATGCTTCTGATCATCGTAATAGTGCTGGGGCTCGGAATTTTTGGATATTACAAGATGTCAAAAAGTTTGTTTCCGCCAATGGTAGAAAGAGAGATGATGCTGAGAATAGATTGGAATGAATCTGTTAACCTGAATGAGAGTAAAAGAAGAGTACTACTATTGATGAATTCACTTTCTGAGTCTATTGAATATTATCATGCTGAAATAGGAGTCCAGCAATACATTCTTCAACAGGAAGAAACAGCCGTACAAACGGTCAATATGTTTTTAAGAGGTTCAAAACACCTAAATCCTGAAGATGTTAAGCTCAAAATTAAAACTATTCTGAATAACCAGTTCTCAAATTCAATTTTCACATTTCATGCTACACAAAATATTTTCACAAAGCTATTTACAGAAAAAAAATGGCTTACCGCAAAGTTTAGGATGGTACAAACATTGGTGGATCCTACTGAGGAATTGAATGAGTTGACTCGAAATATCAACACGACATTTCCCGGATTCGATGTTCCACCGTTCCGTTTATTTCCTAAGATCATTGTTCAATTTGACCATGATAAAATGGCGAGATATGACGTTTCATATGAATCTGTCAAACTGCAACTGCAACAAGCATTAAATGAGAGAGAAGTAATGACGCTCAACAATGGTCCTGTTTCGTTACCGGTAACTTTCGGAGGCGAGCACAGAACAATTGGGGATTTAATTCAAACACTTAAAATTCCAAGAAACGATGGGACTACAAATTATCCATTGCAGATTTTTGTAAAAAGCGTGTTTAAGCCTTCGCAAAAGGAAGTTCACGCAGATCAGGTAGGAATCTATTTTCCTGTAGATTTTGATATTTCTTTTAGAGAAACCCCACTTATTATGGGAAAGATCAATAAACTACTAGATAAGAGTTCTTTTACTGTGGACTACGCGGGAGCATATTTTGACAATCAAAAAATGATGAAAAGGCTTCTTTTCATATTCGGAGTATCTATTTGTCTTTTATATTTTATTCTGGCGGCACAATTTGAATCACTTTGGATGCCCATTATCATATTATTGGAGATCCCCATTAGTATATCGGGTGCATTAGCGGTTTTATTTTTCTTCGACCAAAGTCTCAATGTAATGAGTGGAATTGGTCTTATAGTGACGTGTGGAATTGTAATTAATGACTCCATTTTGAAAATAGATACTATTATTTTTCTGCGTGCTAAAGGGTTCAACCTGATAAGAGCTTTATATAGAGCAGGACAGAGGAGGTTAAGGCCAATTATTATGACCAGTTTGACCACGATATTAGCACTTATACCCGTCTTATTTGCCTCTGGACTTGGTACTGAACTACAATGGCCATTTGCCATAGCACTAATTGGTGGAATGATTACTGGGACACTAGTGAGTTTGTACTTTATACCAATTTGCTATTTCTGCGTAGATAGATGGTTGAATAAAAAAGTTGAAAGGCGATGATTGAATCTCCTGAAGAATCATCATCGGTTTTTTCACCATTTCGTGTGCGTATGATTTTTATGCTGTTGTCAGCAATTGGGATTAGTCTAATTCCATTATTGAATATTAAACTAACCCCTGAAAAGAATGGAAAATCAATTTATATTCATTTCTCTTGGAATAAGGCTTCCGCAAGTGTTATAGAAGCAAAAGTTACAAGTAAGTTAGAAAATGCGATTAGCACGTTGTCGTCAATAAAGGAACTAATATCAGTTTCCGAAGAAGGTCAAGGCCATTTAAGTATCGAATTCAAACAAAGTATCAACTTTGATTTAGCTCGGTTTGAAGTAGCAAGTATAATTAGAACGGTGAGCCAAAGCTTACCTGATGATGTAAGTTATCCTGTTATCAATGTAGGTAGCAGATGGGGTAGCCAAAACCAACCTATTCTTACGTATAGCATTCATAGTGCTGCAAGTCCCTATTTTATTCAAAGGTATGTAAAGGAAAGGATTGTCCCTATAGTGGGAGCGGTGTCTGGAATAAATGAGGTAAAAGTATACGGAGCATCACCATATTGTTTAGAAATCGTTTTCGATCCTCAAAAGATTGAACGACTAAAGCTTGATATCAATATGATAAGGCAAAATCTAGCTCATAACATTCGTGAAACTGAGCTTGGTTTAGTTCGGGCTCACCGAGATAATCTAGTAATGCCGGTATTATTCTCAGGTAAACTGAAAAATAAAACAGATTGGAATCAAATTCCTATAGGAAAGTCAAACGATAGAATATATAAGCTCGGCGATGTAGCGTCTATTCAATACAGAGAAGAAACACCATCATCGTACTTTAGGATAGATGGACTTAATTCCATCAATATGGTTGTTTATCCAAATGATGGTCAAAATACCATTTCTCTTTCCGAAAAGGTACGACATTTAATGTCAAAAATCGAGAGCACACTTCCTTTGGGGTACCACCTTAAACAAAGGTACGACTCATCAGAATATTTAAATAATGAGTTGATCAAAATAGGAAAGAGAACCGGATTTTCATTGAGTATCCTTTTAGTTCTTGTTTTGTTCTCATACAGAAGCTGGAGATATTCCTTTTTAATGCTGTTGAGTCTAGTTGTTAATTTGGCGATAGCGTGTATCGGATATTATATATTTAATGTCCAACTTCAATTATATTCACTTGCAGGCCTAGCCATTTCGTTAGGACTGATTATTGATAACGCTATTGTAATGGTGTATCATTACAATGTTTCCGCAGGAAAACAAGTTTTTTGGTCAATACTGGCGGCTACTTTGACTACTATAGGAGCATTATCATGTGTGCTTTTATTAAAACCTGAACTACAGGAAAACCTAAAGGATTTTGTTTTTATAGTGATCATAAATATATCTAGTTCACTATTGGTGTCCT
>CAYMST010000205.1:0-8525 GCA_964393115.1 uncultured Roseivirgaceae bacterium
CATTCCGAAAGGAGAAAGTTCACTAAACTTTAATGCTTGAAAGTCATGAAACACTTTAATAATTACTGGACTATGAAGTGGACTTTGCTGCTATGGATAGTATGTCTGCACACTAGCTCCTTCTCACAATATATTGGCGAACTGGAGGGAATAAGTATTCCAGCCGCATCTAATGCGGAATATAACAACCTCCGCTATGACAATTCACTATGTGATGGCAATGCTGAGTGCCAAGATGGATATATGTGGGGGTATGAGAAAGGAGAAAGTGATGGTTACGCAGATGCTGATTTTTTCTGCTCTTGGGGGTGGACAAGAGAACCTGTTATCGTCGATGGCACCACGATACCGTGGAGAAATGGCTACTCATTTGGATGGAATGATGGCTATATCGATGGTTACATTAAAGGCATAGAAGCCAAGGAAAAAGAAATTTGTTATGGAGAGCAGAAGCTGGATGGATCCACTTGCGTATGTAAATGCGATCATATCACCTGTCCTTCGGGGTACTATATGAATGATTTTTTTGGTTGTGAATGCGTTTGCGATGAGGTACCACATGTATATGACGGAGATGGGGATGGATATTACAACGTTAGGGTTTTTGTTGAGTACTACTGTGTAATTGAAAACCCTGATCCCACTCATTGGATACCTATAACAGCTTCTCTTGGTCCTGATTGTGATGATGGAGATAGGTCAAAACATTCTTATAACGACTGTGGGGTATGCTCAAGTAACCCTAATACCAAAACACCTTGGTATTATGACGAAGACGGAGATAATTATCACAGTGAAATAAGGTTCTCATGCTTCAAGCCTACTGATAAAAACCCGGTTTATTGGAAGCTAACCACCCGTGGTCCCGATTGTAGTCCCACAGTTGCTGATGAAAATATTCCCAAGAAGTGGTATTACTTCGGGGACGAAGACCAGCACTATGGTGTCTGGGATAGGACCCCCTGTAATCGGCCAACCTGGAGAATACCAAGCCGATGGGTTCCTGAGGAAAAATTCAATGGGTTAAGTAGAGACTGTGATGATACAGATTCGGATATACATGGTGTAGAAGAATATCCTTGGCATTATGATTTCGATGGGGACGGATATAAATTGATGACAGTTAAATCATGCGAACGTCCCGATGACGACCACCCTGATCTACGACTACGACCTGAGGTTTTTGACCACTCCAAATGGGTAAGGAACATTGCAAACCCAAATGGACCAAAGGATTGTGACGACGAGGATCCAAAAGTGTTTAAAAGAAACTCATGCAATCAATGTGACATAGAAAGAGATAAGGTTACATATATAGATATTGATGGAGATGGGTATCATTCATTTGAAATGAATCTTTGCCATAATCCCACTACTCAGTTCACCAAAGAATATTTACAAAGTTCTACTGCAATACCTTCAGACTTTTTCAATTCTTCGAATGACATTTTAGACCGAGGTAGTAATTTTGGAGCATTTGGCTACCATAGTCAAGTAATTGATCTTCAAGAAGGAAAAGCAAAAGTACTAATTGCCGGTGAATCAGGGCTGTGGACCTCTCCAGCCATATTGTTTTATACCCACTTTTATGTAGGCTATAGAGGGTTTGGAAAAGCTAGCGACATCCAATTTTATAGGTATATTCCAGATGGTGAGGGAATGAACTTTGACGGGTACGAAATCTCAAGTCGTCGGCACAATATTAATAAAAGAGAAACTCTCGGATTAGATACTGACGACCTTGATCCTAACAGACAAATTTGCACTCTCTACAGATATGATTACGATGGAGATGGTTACTGGGATGAATCAAAAGGTGTGCATGATGGGAGAACTACTTGCACCCGACCAGATGAGTATTGGCTACCAGTGGATGAACTTATCGCTGCCGATTGTGACGACGACGATAAATTAGAATTTGGTTCCAATACGTGGTATTACTTTGGTGATGAAGATAACTACTGGGGAAGCTCGGTCAGTAGCTGTGAGAACCCCGGAACTACACCGGACGAAAAGATTAAATGGAGCTTAAGTCCTAAGGAAGGGCAAGATTGCAATGATGACGTCAGCTACGCTACCATAGTCACGGACTGGTATTTTGATGAGGATGATGATGGCTACTATGGCCGTACGACTTCATCTTGCCTCAGCCCTGACCATCCAAATACTGCTGGGTCAAAGTGGAAAAAAGACAAGGGACAAGGGGCAGACTGTGACGATAGCGATCCAAACATTCACAACACCATTGAACAGTATTTGGACCTGGATGGAGACGAGTACTATAGCATCAAAAAGTCCGTAGAGTGTGCAAACCCTTATTTTACGCGGACAGAACTTCAAAATAGTTCGTTCCCAAGTACACTTATTCAAAGTCCTGGCACCAACAGATCTAATATTGCCATACCCGGCACCTCTTATACTTTTGAGGTAAGAGAAGAGGACGGAGAATCGAGATATTTTTTCCCTTCGCAGGTGCTGAAAACAACAGGACTAGACCCTGATTGCAATGACCTAGATGCATCTCAGCTCGCAGATGGGGAATGGGCCAACGATGAAGATCAGGATGGTTACTACGACGAAACTACCATCGTCAGCACTTGTTCACCACCTGAAGGCTATATCCTCACCTCTCAGGCGATTGGAAAAGACTGCGATGATACAGAAATCACCGCCAATGAAATTCAAGACTGGTATCTCGATAGAGACGGTGACGGATACTACACAGAAACGGTGAGAAGCTGCCTGATGCCCTCTTCACAATGGAGTACCACATCAAACAAAGGGCCAGACATTGATGATGACGACCTATTCACTCCGGCAGTTCAATATGCGAACTGCGAAGTCGATTTTGTCATACCCTCACTTCTTAGGCAAACAAAAGATAAAGACGGATTTGATGTCATTGCTTACAACGGATATGTATATGACCCAGATAATGTGAAAATTATCGTAAATGACCGTGAATACTCCGTTTATGAAATAATATATGATGCGGTAGGCCCCGTTAAACGTGTAGATCCGAGAGCACTCATTACACCTCGTGGAGCCCCTCTAATTGGCGCCCAACTCATTACTGCCCCCCCCCTACCCACTATCGAAGACCCGAGTACACCAACTATAAATGGTTCAGCCAGAATATTAGGAGCATCAAGTGCAACTGTGGTTGGGAACCCAAAAACCGAGGGATGGATTGCGGAAGTTATCGAGCGTTACAGCACCTATACTAATGTCCCTGTCTCCCTTACTTTAGATAGTGATCACGAAAACGATTATTATCAGGAATTTTTTGACCCGGCAGAGCTCAATAAGCTAATTAAGCATTATCAGGATTTCGGGGATCTTCCCTTTTCTTTTAAGATAGAATCATTTGAGGAGACGGGTGAATCTATATTGAACCCAGAGAAAAATAAGTATGAACCAAAAGAGTTTTCAAAGATATCAGAAACGACGATAGGTACTGGTCCTGAAGCCTTCATAATCACTGCAAAGAGATGGAAAGGTCATAAAGAAGGTCAGTTTCACGTTGCTGTGGTCATTTCGATTAATGATGATGTCTTCAAAGCTACAGATCAAGAGCTCGGGCCTGATGGCATTGGCTGGAAGGTAAATAATGGAGGTAACCTGGAATGGAAAAACCCAGAAGATCAAGCGATATACTTCCAACAGCTTGGTGAGCTATCAGAATACAGAAAACTATTTCTATCAGGGTTAGCCATCGATTTTGATGATGGCGTATCCACAGGAGCTCCAACGCCGGAAGTCCCAGAGTTAGCACACCCTAAAGAACCAGAAGTCACCTATAATTTCGGAAAATGGGGGCTTTTAACGAAATGGGTTGAATACATGGAGGTAGGGCATCACTTGTCTCACCACTTTGAAATGCCTTCGGGCACATGGGATAACCCTGAAGGATCGGGAACTGAAGAAGAAGTGAAAGCCTGGAACAAATGGCGCCTGAAGTCTCCATCTAGCGTAGCTGGTACGGTAGATGAGTCTATTGTATCGGTCAAAGACATGGCCGAAACCATAAAGCTAGCACAATCTCTGTGTTATAAGGACACATGGTTGCAGATATTAGAATCAGTAAGGCAGTTTGATGCCGGTGACCAAATGTCAACTCTTATCGAAAGCTGGAAGGAAGAATATGATAAAATCACCGGTGACTTTGGAGCATACAAGCAGTACTATTCCATCGGGAGAGTTGGCGTACGAGCGGTTAGAACTATATATGCGAGCTGGGCATCCATCGGTAAACTGCCTAGTAAACTATGTGGCATCAAGGGACCAAGCCCTGTAAATGCGCTTACCGACGATCGAGCCGACTTTACTGATTTCTTTAAAGAAAAAAATGTACCAGATGGAAAAAAATCCATTAATCGAACCTCACAGTATGGAGACTTAACGATTAGCGATCAAGAAAAGCTAATTAATGACATCGCAACTTCGAAGGATGATTTATTGGCTAAAGCTCTAAGTGAGAATCCGGAGTTGGTCAACGCGTGGAAAACACTGGATGAAACTGGTTACACTGCCCTTAGAAAGAATCCAGCAAGCCTTGAAAAACTAAATGGCTTACTCAAAAACCCCAAGCTTGCAGATTCCGGTTTAGATGAAAATATCATTTCTGATTTAATCAGAAATAATAGAGGTCTGGGAGCAGCCGCCTTGGATGATATAACCAAGGGTTTAGATGATTTAGTAGCATCTGGAACTAAGTTTGAGGATATAGGAAGGCTAACAGGCGAATTTGCAAAAGGCGGGAATTTCGCAAAAGGTGCACGATATATTCAACGTCACATAACTGGTAATGCCGATGAGTTCTCCGGTAAGCGAATCAGGTTTGAGGAAACCTTCAAAGCGGGAGAAACAACTCGTAGAATAGATGTGAATGTACGAGTGAGTGATAATTCCCCAATCACTTTTTATGAATTCAAATCTACGAGAACTATACCACCAGAAAACTTCTCCAAGCAGTTTATTAATGATCTGAAGCTTGATGATGTATCGGATTTAGACCAGGTGAAATGGTATTTCGATGGTAATGAAATCAGGAGTTTACAGAAGTCAGATTTTATTGATGCACTTGCCTCTTTTAAGTCAGATTTATTTGGTAGCAAAGCCAGAAATCTTTTTGAGGATTATCTTGACGTTCCTTTTACTAGTGCCGATGACATGATAGCGAATCTTCGTAACAATGATGAATGGTTCCATTTAATATTTCACGTAAAATGATGTTCAGTAAAAAGAAGACCATATCATCTGTTGAAAGCTACTTATTTGGAAGGAACACTATTTTCAAAAAACAAGGTAGTTTATTCCAACTTATTAATGCTTTTCAAGAAGAAGAATTATTGCCCAAAGTTTCAGACTATTTTTTGAGAGGAGATTTACTCTTTTATCAAAAGGGAAATCTTGAAGATGTTTTCGTATTAGACTTGATTACGGAGGAACAAAATAAAATCGTAGGAGCTTATTCCATAGGCTCTTCAATGGTTTTTGGGAAGGATGGTTTTTTTCTGATAGGCGAATCCGGCGGAATAAAAAGTCTTTATGAAATAGATTACTCGTATAACATCAAGAGAAGCGTGAGTTACACCTTCCCATTAATGATCTTGGCTACAAAAGAAGGACTGGTTTTTAAAAAGAGAGGGAATTTATCAGTTGTCGATATCAAAAACAACAAACAACTATGGAGTTACGAAATCCCACCTCCTTCTAAGATTCAGAGCATCAAGCAGATAGAAGAACTTTTAATAGTGCAATCTAAAACCAACGAACTTTATGGTTTGGATAGTCAGACAGGAGAGAAAGTATGGGAATTACCAGACGTATCCTATCACCACACCTATGATTTTGAAACGGGTTTACTTTACAGTTTTGGAGGTGAAATTTATAGAGTAATCGACCCGAATAAAGGAAAAGTAATCATTGAAAAGCAGTTTGAAAGGATAGAAGAAAAATACCGGGTATCACCGCAAGGGCACATGAACAGCATCTCTGGCGGGTATTTGTATTTTATGAGTAATTGGTATAATCCCAGATTCGGAGCAATTGATATTACCACCCATGAAATTGATTTTATCCAAAGACTAGAAGTGGAAGAGGGTGTAAAAGGTGGTATTCCCAACTACCACGATAATAAGCTTTTTATTAAAGATAGCTTGGATACATTGCACATTTTTGAGAGAACGGATTAATCCCGTCTGACCCCATCCGGCGCAAGTGTTTTTCACTTGTGCCTCTACCAAACACAGCAACAAATGAGCTCAAAATACAAGTTTAGAAACCCTGAAGGAATTTACTTTTTATCAACTGCTGTAGTATTCTGCCCGCTCCTCGAGATGTTCCGTAGGGCATTTCGAGGACTGATAAAAAGGATCTCTCATCCAAAAACCTCGAACAAATGAGTTTTGAATACAGAATAAAAGACCAATTTGGGCAATACTTTATAACGCTCACAGTAAATCAATGGGTGGATGTATTTACAAGAAAAGAATATGTAGATATCCTAATTGATAGTTTGAAGTACTGCCAAGAAAACAAGGGGTTGCTCATATATGGATGGGTTATTATGACCAATCACATTCATTTGATTATTAGCAGTAATAAGGAGAAGCTCAGTGATATTTTAAGAGATTTTAAAAAGTTTACCTCAAGCAAGATTGTAGAAGCAATAGAACATAATGATAAAGAAAGTAGAAAACGATGGTTGCTATGGCTGCTAAAAAAAGATGGGAGAATAGTTTTTTGGAAAGAGGGATATCATGGAGAAGAAATTTTCTCTAAAAGATTCTTTGAAAGCAAGTTAGAATATATCCATCAAAACCCTGTTAAGGCATACTTGGTAGAAAAAGAAGAGGAATACATTTATAGTAGTTGCGCGGATTATTATGGAAACAGGAAGGGAATGCTGCAATTAGCTGTAAATTAAAGATGGATTACAAATCCAATTCATCAATCTTCAAGATGCCCTACGGAACATCTCGAAGAGCGGGAGTGGATTCTTGGTCTGCCAACGCACCAGCTGAAATCGTTAAACATTTGGATTATTGTCCTGAGTCACTAAAGGAAATTGAAAGGTATATTCTTGAAAAATACAACAAGGAAAACCTAGGAGATTCTGAGAATAAAATTGAAATAGATGCTCTTGTGTCGTATTACGGAGAAACTATACGCAGAAATATACCCAATAGCACCTGGCATATTGAATTGGATGATGAAACTGATGCATATTATAATAGTCCAGCAGTAAAGCCGCCAATTGGATTACATATAGGACTGTATTATGTTCTGAAAAGAATTATTCACAAGAAAACAGGTACTTTTTTGTATAATAGGTATATCAAAACTATAAAGAAGAATAACCTAGAGGTTTAGTTACCCCCCATCTGGCGCAAGTGTTTTTGAGGCTGTGTAAGGGGTTGTGTAGCCATGAACATGGCATAGTTATTGTAAACTTGATTAGAAAAAAACATGAAGACCTTTTTTTATTTGATCATTATTCTCTTAGTCGCTGCAAGCTGCGACAAAAACGACCCACAACCAATGAATTCATTTCCAGAATTTATTCTCGCAGGAGCATCCGAGGGTGTTTCAGAATACACTTTCTCAAATAAAAGTACTGGGCATATTACCAATGGAGACTCGGTATTCAACTGGAATGCCCCTACGATAAATCAGACTCACCTCGCCTCGCTAAACCTCGACGGCGACGATTTGACGGACATAACCTATGGGTTCACAAGTCTTATCATTTATGGTATCCTTACCTTTAGATCATTACATATCAGCAATATTGGACCAGACATCGATGGTTATGAGTTCGCCATAGAAAAAAATAACGTGGAAGGATTTGATGGTAACCGTGTAAACATGGTCAAGCTCTTTAGTGAAACCGACACTATCTCATCTACATCACACTGGCTTACTGAATCAACCGACGTCTCAAATCAACGGGTTCATCTGTCATACTTTTACAACCGTGAATATCATAGCAACTGGGACGATTCGGTAAACCACGAAATGGGGAACTTATTTCTAAACCCTCATGCTAAAAATAAATTTATTGGAATACGAAAAAAAGTAAATGACCAATACGTCTACGGCTATATCGAGTGTGATTTTGAAAACTATAATAACCTCACACTGCTAAGAAGCGCGTTTGCTGATCAGCAAACGAATTCAGATTAGCGTTGCGCTATTTTTCGGAATACACTAAATTTGAGGATGTTAAGGCGAAGCTGCTAAAACTTCGTTTACGTGATATCAGAATTTCCACTTTTAGTAACCGAAATAGAACGACATGAACACTAAATATCTAGCATTTACACTATCCATTACTGTTTTTACATTTTACTTTATTGAAAGTAGCGCACAGGTTTCGCTTGAGCTAGAAACCAGTAGCGATATCATATTTGGAGAGAAACCCGAAACGAGTGACTGGGGAGTGGGCAAGCTATCCATGAGCACCGAATGGGACACGGATAATCCGATGCCTGCATTGGGCAGTACAGGAGGGACCGAAG
>CAYMST010000206.1:0-8431 GCA_964393115.1 uncultured Roseivirgaceae bacterium
ATAAAAGAATGCGTTTTGATAGTTTTTTGTAACGTAGTATTTACGGTATATATTACCAAAAAGTACAAAAAGTTATGTTTACCATATTTGTATAATCTTAGGCATTGTCTAACATGGGAATAGGGTAGGAACGATGGTAATAGGTTGTAATATTGTATAACCAAAGACCGAAAAAGAATCCTATGTTCGTTATATAAAGTCTAGCAGAGTGCTATTCCAACCAACTCTTTTTCGCAAGTATTATATGGATTCTATATAAATGCACAAGTACTTCTACAAACAATGATCATTTATGCTAAAGTATTTGTGCAAAATGTCAAGATTATTCTATAGTGACCACTCTTTAAATTTTCATCATAAACTAGGACTTATAAAAGCAGTTCTTAATTAAAGAGTTGTTCACAACTATCAAAAGTATAATTTGGTAGTTTATATCAAGGAGAGCGGAACTAAGTGAGTGAGCCAAGTACAAATGGAAGATAAAATTATTACCATATTAAGACAGCAGTTTCCGTTGCTAGCAAGTCCTGATTTGTCCAAAGTCATTGCAGAAGTGGGGCAAATTAGAAATGCAAAACGGGGAGATATACTTATGGATGTTGGTAAGTACATCCGGTTTATGCCGTTGGTTACTGCTGGAGTCATCAAAATTATCCGACAGGAAGAGAATGGAAAAGAGGTTTTGCTCTACTATTTAGAAGGCGGTAAGACCTGTGCCATGTCTATGACTTGCTGTATGCAGCAGGTAAAAAGTAATATTCGTGCAACTGTCGAAGAGGATGCTGAAATTATTATGATCCCCGTTCAATATGTAGATGAGTGGATGATGAAGTATTCAGCTTGGAAGAACTTCATCATGCAGACGTACTCCAGCCGTTTCGATCAATTGCTCAATACCATTGACATCTTCGCATTCCAGAAAATGGATCAACGACTACTGAACTACCTACAGAAAAAAATGGTCTCGACACAACTAAAGTTTGTGGCTTCGACGAATACCGAGATGGCGCAAGAGCTAAATACTTCACGAGAAGTAGTGTCCCGATTACTGAAAAAGCTGGAACTTGAAGGTGCGATAACTATCGATAAAGGCAAAGTATTTCTTGCGTGACGATTATCACATTATAGAAGTAGTTGATTAGAGAGTTTTGTAACGTCATGAAGAGTGTAAAGGAATATTTCCCAATTCTTACTTGGTTGCCCAATTACAAGAAGGATTATTTAAAAGGGGATTTATCTGCGGGTTTGACTGTGGGTATTATGCTGATTCCGCAAGGGATGGCTTATGCCATGATCGCAGGACTACCTCCCGTGTATGGACTTTACGCCTCTTTACTACCGCAAGTAGTATACGCTGTGTTTGGTACTTCTCGACAACTAGCCGTTGGTCCCGTAGCCATGGACTCATTACTTGTGGCAGCAGGAGTATCGACATTAGCTATGGTCGGTTCGGATCAATATATCGCCTTAGCGATATTACTATCCTTACTGATGGGTGGTCTACAATTGCTATTTGGATTGGCGCGAATGGGATTTTTAGTCAATTTTTTGTCGCAGCCAGTCATCAGTGGATTTACGTCTGCCGCTGCACTGATCATCGGTCTCAACCAATTACAACATCTCCTAGGCATTGATTTACAAGGAGGAAATATGGTTTTCGAAATTGTCATAGAAGCCGTCCAATCCTTTGATCAAATCAACTGGATATCAGTCGCTATAGGTTTGCTAGGGATTGTGATTATCAAAATCTCAAAAAAGATACACCGAAACATACCAGGAGCTTTGGTGGCGGTATTTTTAAGTATTCTGATGGTGCGCTTCTTCCAGTTGGATCAATATCAACTGAAAATCGTAGGTGAAATCCCAGAGGGTCTGCCTGCCTTTCAGTTACCAGCCATTACCAGTGAGTATCTTACTGATTTACTGCCGGTTGCCTTGACTATTGCGCTGATTGCTTTTATGGAAGCGATCTCAGTAGCCAAAGCCATTCAAAGCAAGCATAAGTCTGCCTATACGCTTAATCCAAATCAAGAAATGATAGGATTAGGAATGGGAAATATTGTAGGTTCCTTTTTTGGAGCGTATCCCACCACGGGAGGTTTTAGTCGATCTGCGGTAAATGATCAGACAGGCGCCAGAACTAATCTGGCAGCGGTGATATCGGCCGCGTTAATTGTGCTCACGCTACTCTTTTTAACGCCACTCTTTTACTATTTGCCAAAAGCAATATTGGCATCGGTTATCATGGTGGCTGTCTTTGGATTGATCGATGTGAAGTACCCGAAAAGACTGTGGAATGTTAGCAAACAAGACTGCTTGATGCTGTTGGTGACATTTGGAATTACCTTGGTATTCGGAATCAAAGAAGGTATTGGCATTGGTATCCTAGCATCACTAGTCGCTTTGATTTACCGTACGAGTATGCCGCACATCGCTGTGTTAGCCAGACTTAGTGGAACCGATGAGTACCGAAATGTCAATCGATTTAGTGATGTGGACACGCGTGAAGATGTTTTGGTGATCAGGCAAGACGGAGCCTTATATTTTGCGAATGCCACTTATTTCTCAGATACCATTAAGCAGCATGTTGAGACCAAAGGTCCTTCTCTAAAGCTTCTGGTCTTACATTTTGGAAGTGTTTCGTCGATTGATATCACGGCCCTTCAGATGTTGCGAGAGCTGATACAGGAACTCAATCAACGTAACGTTGGGGTTTACTTTACAGAGGTAGTTGGTCCTGTGCGCGATTTCTTTCATAGAACAGGTTTTACCACAGAAGTTGGACGAAATCATTTCTTTATTGACGTCCAGTCGGCGATTGACTATCTCGATGGAAACGCCCGAAAGCACAGCAAACAAATGCTAGAAAGAGCTTTACAATCGAACGTATTCGAAGAAAAACTCGTGTGATAATTATCACGAATTATCATCCAACAATATTGTTGTTTTGTATCGGATGTAAAACTTCAAAATGGATGTTTACGTCATTAGGTGAAAGCGATTAAGAACACCAATTCAAATGATTTAGACACATGAAAATAGAACAGATATACACCGGATGTCTGGCTCAAGGGGCCTACTTTATTGAATCTGATGGTGAAGTGGCCATCATTGATCCTTTGAGAGAAACACAACCCTATTTAGATAGAGCGGAAAGGGAGAATGCGAAGATTTCTTACATTTTCGAAACGCACTTTCATGCGGACTTTGTGAGCGGTCACGTGAGTTTGTCGGCCGCAACGGGTGCTCCGATTGTATTTGGCTCCAATGCGGAGACTAAGTTTGACTCAATTGTAGCGGAAGACGGTCAGGAATTCCGATTTGGAAAAGCAACGATCAAGGTGCTTCACACACCAGGACATACGCTAGAAAGCACCACTTATTTACTGAAAGATGAAAACGGTAAGGACGTGGCCATCTTCACAGGAGATACTCTTTTTCTAGGGGATGTAGGCCGCCCTGATCTGGCTCAAAAGGGAAATGAGATAACAGAAAGAGACCTTGCTGGAATGTTATATGACAGCTTGCGCACTAAAATCATGCCTTTATCCGATGAGCTAACAGTATATCCAGCACACGGTGCGGGTTCTGCCTGTGGGAAAAACATGATGAAAGAGACCGTAGACTCTTTGGGCAATCAAAAGAAAATGAACTATGCGCTGCGCGCTGATATGACCAAAGAGGAGTTTATCAAAGAAGTAACGGATGGACTTCTACCGCCTCCAGGCTATTTCCCGCTTAACGTCCAACTGAATAAGGAAGGTTATGAAAATATCAACGAGGTGATGTCAAGAGGAGCGAAGCCATTGACTGCGGATGAAGTAGAGTCGCTAACAAACGGTGCTGGTGCTTTAATCCTCGACATTCGCAAGCCGGGTGAATTCGCAAAAAGTCATATCCCTAATAGCATATTTATTGGACTGGACGGAGGGTTTGCTCCATGGGTCGGAGAGCTGATTGTAGACGTGAACCAACCACTGGTTTTGGTGGTCGACGAGGGCAGGGAAGAAGAGGCTATCACCCGATTGTCACGCGTGGGTTTTGATCAAACGCTGGGTTTCTTGAAGGGTGGTATTGCCTCGTGGGAGTCTGCCGGTAAAGAGTTGGCTTCGGTCGCGTCTATTAGTCCAGAGGAATTTTCGGGTCGATTTGACCAGGCTAAACCGCATACCTACGATGTAAGAAAAGAAACGGAGTTTCAGGCGGAGCACGTTGAGGACGCCATCAATACGCCATTAAGCTCCCTCAACAACTATTTGGGTGACTATCCAGACTCATCTACGTTTTATGTGCATTGCGCCGGTGGTTATCGCTCAATGATTGCAGCTAGTATTTTAAAGTCACGTGGAATTCACAATCTGGTGAACGTAGAAAAAGGTTTTAAGGGTATTAAGAATGTAGGAGTTCCAACAACTGATTTTGTTTGTCCTTCTTCAAACTAAAAGTGTTAGATACATATTGATTTCTAAACTCGTTTAACAAAAATGATGATTTGCTCATCTATTTAGATTTGTCCTCAAGCCGGACAGACTTATACCGCATCGGTCCGATTTTTCCATTGATGAAAAAGTACCGGGTCGCCGGTGCGAACAAAAAATCTAGCAGACTTTGGAAATGGTTTTATACCCGATAACGTACCTTATCAGATGTGAAAAAGGAATTTAAATGTTATGCGAAAGATCAATAACCCATGAGACTATCAAATACTTCTAAACTTTGCACCTGAATAAGTATCAATCAAGTAAAAGGAATTTAGCCTAACCCGTAAGTATCGTCAGAAAAAGATGTATTTTAATCAAAGGAAGCCAGTAAATTAACATCTACAGGCTTCCAACAAAACCTCTACAAGAGGTTTTGATTTCTTCTAACTAATTAAAAGTAACGGAAATACAAACGTTTATTCTAAAATCAATCTTTCAGAGAAGGTGTTTTTCTGACCATTGACTTTCAGAATGTAAACCCCTTCCTCTTGATTGTATTTTAGATTTATTGACTGTCCAAATTGACTGACTACCCCTTCATCAATTAGAGTTCCTTTTAGATCAAAGAGTTTATAGTCAGCTGGAAATTCGGGGTCACCTAAATATACCTTGATAGTTCCCTTGGATGGGTTTGGGTAAAAGCTTATTAGTGAACCAAACTCCATCTCACTGGAAGATTGATTTAATATATTATTTGCATCAATACTAAATACCTTCGAGTTGGTTACAGCACCATCAATACTTGCTTTGACGGAATATTGACCTGATGGAAGATTTTTGGCACTAAATACAGCACCTTTAAATGATAAATCGACTCCTTCGCCTTTCAACTGCCAATCAATGTTATCAGAAGCAGGATGCCCTAAATAGTTCCTTGCTGTTAAATAGACAATACCATTTTCCTCGGTAAACTTACTGACAATCGAGGGCTTGGGCAAAATACTGCGATAACCGTTCTCTTTATAATTGGAAAGTGATCGGGCTCCGGGATAACTACAGCCAGAAACAGTATTTTTTGCTCTCAGAACAACACTTGATCCAGTAAGGGCTTTAAAACCATGTTTCAAAGTGATTGGTCCAACGCTGGCGACGCTAACTGTAGCTCCATTTTGAATCACAAAGTCTCCTGTACCAATCTCTTTTTCCCACCCAGAAGGTGTGACATCATGACCAATATCTACTGTGTTTTCAGCTTCAAATTTCCGACTCATTCCAGTTGTAATTGTACGATCTTGTAAGTATAAGTTCTGATGCATAATTTCTCTTTCTTCAATATGTTCCCATAACTCAACAACTTCACTTTCATCTACATGATAGGTGTGTCTGGAGCCAGCATAAATATCATCAAAGGGTGATAGATTATTTTGAACTATTCCAGATTTAGTGCGACGTGTATCTCCCGCATTTTCATCAAAAAAATATGGTCCATCTACCTTAACGAACTCATTATGAGTTAAGGCAATAGCACTAACTGTTGGAATAAAAGTAAAGGACTCAGATCCTCCATTCATGCCATCATTTGAAATATATCCACCTGGTACCATGTCCCATTCCTTATTGCAATACGGAAAATCCATTGTGCTAAATGGTTCGAGAGATTGTGTTGTAAAATTCCATGGAAGTTTGTACGACCCTGCTGGATGAACCATATTGATATGGGTAAACCATGCTTTGTTTTCTCCTTGATGAAGAAAAGTAGAAATGTTAGGGTCTGAGGTATAGCTCATTCTTGAGGTTGGAGGATCTTCACTCCTTGGATATCTAAATTGACGATCTTTACTAGACCCTACACTTCCTTCACCATTGCTGCCGCTAACCAACGCTATATTTCTTGAAAGCGACGGAAAACTTGTTGATTTTAGTCGGTTGTAGGAATCTAAAAAAGTTGCATTTACGTGATTAAGGTTTGAATAATGACGAATCAATAACTCTTTTGCAGACCTACTTTTTAATGCTCTATCAGCTTGGTTGAGCATCGTTAGTGGATTTGCATCATAGTCTTTTTCAAAGGCAGCTATTCCGTTTGCCACGTTTATCACGACTTCTGCGAATGCTCCTAATAAACCAAGGCCGTTAATCTTACCCTTTACCTCTACTAAAAATTGTTGGAGCGACAATGGAATATTCGCTCCGTTATGTGGAGCATCAAAGGATATATAAAGTCCACATTGATGGTCATAGCCTTCATCCTCTAGTTTGGAAAGTGCCATTTTAGTTAATACACCTCCCATACTTTCTCCAATTATAATTGTTTCGAAGTTTCCTCTTTCTTTCCATCTATTTATAGCCTTGATTACGTCAGCCAATACTTGTGCATTATGTTCTAACCCATCATGGTTATGATGAAAATCGACACCAACCAAGTCGTAGCCTGCCGCTTCAAGATTAGTCCATAAACCTAAATCCATATAATCATTAACCATCTCTTCTGATGAAACATTTTCCAAAATGTCAAATCCCTCGACAAGCAAAATCGGTTTGTCAAAAATACCTCCATCACATTGAGACTCTTGAATATAAAGTGCAACGTTTGGATCCCCATCACTTAGAAGAGTCCTTGCAGACGAATTCATGGTTATTGGGGCGTCGACTTTTGTTCCAGTAAGGTTTTCTGTTCCTTTTTTGATAAGTAATTTACTATATGAAATTATTATTTTACCTGCATCGGAAATCTTATATTTGATGCTCTTCTCACCATAATCGGGGTAATTGATCGAAATGTTTCCCTCATCCAGACTATAACTAGAATATCCATGTCCATCATCGAAGTCTATCTCCACAGACGATATTTCAATTCCTCTGTTAACTAGAAAATACTTTGGATCTATATGAAACGATGCTTGTCTTCCGTACACAGTATGCTGTAAATGACTAACAGCAAATACTCTGGTATTTAACAATTCATCATTAGACTCTACTGGTATTACGTTTTGAGCGTAACGTTCAATAGTTTGTTTTTGCAAATAATGTGCGTTCAAGTCTATGATTCCAATGGGTATATTCGTGTTTTCTTCGTTGTTTTTAGAAAACCATGCATCAAAGAAATTTATACGTTCAGAATCCAAACTACTGTAGCTTGCTTTTAAAGATTCGTAAAGTATTTTCCAATTTACTGGATTAGTGATTACGTAACCTGAACTTTGGGAATTCCATTTTATAGTTCTATCTTCTGTATAAAGGGGCACTAAATCACCCTTATTCATTAGAAATCCTGACGGTGTCTCAATGTTTTGAAACAAAAGCCGAGTTTCTTCCGATAGCAATGTCTCGTTTTGTGCTAAGCCAGATACCGCTACTAGAAAAGCACTAATTCCAACCAAACCTCTTAGTTCGTAAAACCTACTTTTTATTGCCTTCATTTTATAGAACATTTAAAAAGTGAGATTATTTAGTGTTGAATCTGTTGCTGAAGAGCTTCTATTTTTTTCTCTTGCTCAATTGTGTATAATGTAAGTTCTTCAATTTTCTGTAACAACAGGTTCGTCATCTCACTTAACTCCATTCCATTTTCAGAAACCTCTTTCGCAGAGGGAATACCGGGAAGATGACTATGTTTCTTTACATATTGCTCCACCTCGGACAGGTTTTTAAGTTCATAGTCATTTGAGAATACATAGTCCGCCAAAGTGTTTTGATCGACAATAATTTCTCTTGCTTTTATCTGTCCTCCAACGGCCATATCGCCTCCAACAGTAAGTTTGGCACTAGACCCCCAAGCAGGAATAGCACCAATACCTACTCTTCCATCATTCCTCACCGTAAAATATTCTGAAAAGTTACCTGTATTTTCAAAGCCTATCGAGACTCTATTGTTTTGATAATGCTTCAACCTAAAGATTTTGTCAGTATCGGTATTTAGAGCGAATGCAATTGAACTTGTAGTACCTAATACCGCAAACCTATCATATACCGCAAGTTTATAATTTGAAGGAGCAAGCCCGATTCCAACA
>CAYMST010000207.1:0-8420 GCA_964393115.1 uncultured Roseivirgaceae bacterium
GATGACATTGATGGTCGGTCAAGTTACGAAGTCACAAAAAAAATGGCTCAAGAGGAAGCGATCTTTTCAGGTATGAGCAGTGGAGGTGCTTGTTGGGCTGCTCTTCAGCTCGCACAAAAATTAACTTCAGGCGTAATAGTTTTTATCGTTTGTGACCGAGGGGATCGATACCTGAGTTCTGATCTTTTTTCGAAGTAATATTTCAAAGGGTGAGGTAACACCATCCTGGTACTTACCTTTTATTACTTGAACCAGTTAATACTGAGTTGTTTTTCAAAAGCGTAGTCTCTTTCTACCTTGCATACACGTACCTTGTAGGCATCGTACCATTTTTCCTTACCTTTTTTCTGAGCAATCAGATGCTCTGCTTGCTGCTTCCAATTTAGGATATCTTCTTTTGTTGCCCAGTAAGAGATAGTTAATTCCATATCGCCGCCGTTCACCAGTTCCATACCTAAAAAACCCGGGTTTTCTTTTGCTTTCATCCGAAGTTGAAAGGAAAGTTCATCGTATTCACCATCAACCTTACCGGAAGGTAACGCAGAAAAAATCACCGCATAGTAAGGTGGAGCAGGCGTATCAGCTATTTTCTTCATGTGTTTTAGTTTGACTCCATTGTCCCATGGAATTAGCCTTAAACTTATTTCGGCTTATAAGCTTATGCTGCTTTCATGAACAAGATAGATTTTGAACAGAACAATTATCGCGTCACAACCATTATGTTAGCCTATTAGCCGTGAAACTGTTGCGTTACATTAATTCCGGATAGTACATTGGTAATGTAACATGTGTACAGAAACAATGCCCACATCCAGTTAAAAAGATAATCAACAATCCCCAAACAATGTTAAAATAAGCAAAATCTTAGTAGTTTTTTTATTTATCGCCACAAGGAATGAAACGAAAGCACTTCTTATGAACATCTTTATATAGTTTTGCTCACTTTTAGATAGCTTAATGATAAATGAGAAGACTATAATTTTATTTATCATCATGTTTTACAGGTTTTGAAGAACAGAGAAAAATGACCTGGTTTCGACCCATTGGAACACTCGAGTTAATTTTACTAGGAGCTTTTATAATTTTCTACATCCTTTATATCCTAAGGACAGCTAGGATATCAAAGGCGCTAAATCGTCCCTTCCCTCCTGTTTTTTTTAAATTTATCTTACGCAACATTTATTTTGGTCTACTGATTGTGGCCCTACTTGGTCCGTCCTTCGGCGAGTCCTCCAGAGAGTTAAAAATGGTGGGGAAGGACATCTTCTTCCTGGTAGATTTATCAGAATCTATGAACGCTAACGACATCAAGCCTTCACGACTCGACAAGATTAAATATGAGCTCAAAAATATTGTGGATGCCTTTAGTTCGGATAGAGTAGGAATCATCATGTTCTCCAATGAGGCATTTATGCAGTGTCCGCTGACTTTCGACAAAAGCGCAGTCAATCTTTTCATTGAAACACTGAGTACTGGACTTGTGCCTAATACGGGAACTGATTTTGCCCCCGCTCTTAATTTATCCATTGACAAACTAAGTAACGAGGAGTCTTCGGCAACGCGTCAAACCGCTAAAATTGTTATTCTTATTAGTGATGGTGAGGACCATGGTAAGGAAACCATTGAAGCCGTGGAAAAATTGGAAGAACGCGGCATCAAATTGTTCACTCTTGGAGTTGGCACACAAAAAGGTAGTAAAATCCCGAAGAATAGAGGTTTCAAAAGAGACCGAAGTGGTAAAGACATTGTTACGCGTTTGAATCCTAAGTCATTAAAGTCTATTGCAGTTCAATCTGGCGGAAAGTACTTCGAAATAGGCGCTTCGAGGAATGATGTCTCAAGGCTCATCAGTGCCATCGATGGCATTGAAGGTGAAGTACAGGATGTTAAAAAAATGGACGTTAAGTCAAATAAGTATATGTACTTTCTCGGCTTGGCGTTATTGCTCATAGTCTTTGATATTTTATTTAGCATTAAGATTATCAAAATATGATTGGAGTTGTATTGGCCATATTTCTTAACCTACTCAGCTTAACTGGGGACTTTGATGAAACAGGAAAAATCAATTCACTAAAACGAGAAGCTGAAAAGGCTTACAAGGCAGGAAACTTTGAACTAGCTTCCGAAAAATATGCTTTACTATATGATTCTTTAGGGATTAATGATGATGCTATCGCCTTAAATTTGGGACATTGCTTCTATCAAAGAAAAAAAACTGATCAGGCCACCAAATATTATCAAGACGCTTCTAAATCTTTAAATCAAAGCATCAAATCAAAGGCATTCAATCAATTAGGGATTATCAATTTTGAAGCACAGAAGATAAAAGAGGCTGAAGAGTTTTTTAAGAAATCCGTCAGGAACGACTTTTCAAATCAAGAAGCCAGACACAACTATGAGTTGGCGAAAAGAATGTCCGAAAACCAACAAGAGCAACAGAACAATCAGGATCAAAACCAAGAGCAACAGAACGACAAAGAGAACCAGGAAGAAAATCAGGAACAGAACCAAGAGCAAGAAAATAAAGAAGGTAATCAGGATCAGCAGAACCAAGATCAGCAACAGGATCAAGAACAACAAGGTTCTGAAGAAGACAAAAAAGAACAACAAGACGGAGAGCAGGAAGGACAAGAGCAACAAGGAAACGAAGAAAAACAAGAAGACGGCCAAGGAGAGCAAGAGGGTTCTGAGGGTGAAGAACAGGGTCAGGAAGAAGAAAAGCCTGCTCCAGGTGAGGAAGAAAGTGAAGAAAATGGTGAAGAAGAGAAAGACGGATCTTCTCAAGGAAAGGGCGAGAATGGTAATGAAGACCAAGAGCAGCCACAACTGACAAACCAACCGTCTACTAGTGAGAAACTAGAAGCGATGAACATGAGCGAGAAAAAGGCATTGATGATCTTGGAAGCTTTAAAAAACAACGAGGTACAATATATACAGCAGCAAAAAAGAAAAGCACAAAAAAGACCTCCTAGCAATAAACCAGACTGGTGACAGATTTCAAATGCCGGACATCTGAACCTAGTCGGCAACAACAAATTCATAGAATGGCTAAACCAAACATTACAGCAGAAATACTCACTATAGGTGACGAGATACTTTACGGACAAATAGTGGACACCAATTCTCAATGGATGAGTGAAAAGCTAGATGAAATTGGCGTGAGAGTAATTCGTAAAACAACCGTCGGAGATAACGAACAAGATATATTGGATGCTTTCGCACAATCCGAAAAACGTGCAGATATTACGCTAATAACGGGCGGACTCGGCCCTACCAATGATGACTTAACTAAACCTTTATTAGCCAAATATTTTGACTCACCATTAGTACTTCATCAAGAGGCTCTTGATGAGATCGCAGATCTATTTCAACGAAAAGGAAGAGAACTAACGGAGCTAAATCGAAAACAAGCAGAGCTTCCCGAGATCTGTTCTAAAATCACCAATAAATATGGTACGGCTCCAGGGATGTGGTTTGAACGAGATGCAAGCGTTTTCGTATCTATGCCAGGTGTTCCTTTTGAGATGAAACATATGATGGAAGACACTATTCTTCCCAAAATAAGAGAGACCTTCAAGACACCTGTGATCTACCATAAGGTTGTTAAAACAGCAGGAATCGGAGAGAGTTGGCTTGCCGATTTAATTAAGGAATGGGAAGCAGACCTTCCAGAGCATATTAAACTTGCTTATCTACCTAGCAAAGGTCAAGTGCGACTTCGCTTAACCGCGTTTGGTGATGATCTAACTGAGTTACAAACAGACGTAGAGAAAAAGGTAGTAGAGCTCTTAATGCTAGCCGGTCAATATGTTTATGGCTTCGATAACACTTCACTAGAACAAGCAGTCGGAGAAATTCTTGCTGAAAAGAACTTATCAATCGGTACCGCAGAAAGCTGTACCGGGGGACGAGTAGCCAATATGATTACGGCTGTTCCAGGTAGCTCTAAATACTTTACAGGATCAGTAGTCGCTTATCACAACGATATAAAAACAAAATACCTAAAGGTATCACAAAGTAATTTGGACCAACATGGTGCCGTCAGTGAACAAGTGGTTTCCGAAATGGCTGAAAACGTCAAAAGCGTCTTATCCACCGATGTTGGAGTGGCTACAAGCGGAATTGCTGGACCTGATGGGGGCTCAGACGAAAAGCCTGTTGGCACAATATGGATTGCAGTATCCACAAAAGCTGGTGTGAAAACAAAAAAACTTCAACTTACCAATAAGCGTGATTTAAACATTGAGCTTACGGCGATCGCATTACTTAATCTGTTAAGGCAGGAATTGATTGGTTTGAATTAACAGCGATCTACAGGTAATTTTCTCTAGATTTGTCAATTGTTGGTAAGGAAACTCATTTTTTAAGCAAAAAAGGCTATTTACATACGTCTTATGCGAATAATTAAGTCTACTTATACTCAATTGAGCATTGGGTTTCCGGACAAGATTTAGGATAAATATGGCAGTTGTTGAATTAATGATGCCCTCACTGGGTGAAGGAATACAAGAAGGAACTATACTCGATTGGTTGAAAAAAGAAGGCGATAGCGTAGAGCTAGAAGAATCTATAGTAGAGGTAGCCACCGATAAAGTGGATACAGAAATTCCGTGTATGTATGAGGGAATCATTGATAAAATTGTTGTTCAAAAAGGAGAAGTAGCCCAGGTAGGCAAACCCATTGCACTTATTAAAATTTCACAGGCGACATCAACTAATGATGTCTCCAATACAAACGGACACCAACAAACAGAACCATCAGCGCCTGAGGTAGAAGCAATGGTACAAGAAACTATCGCTGGCTTCAGCAGCACCTCTAGTATTGAAGCAGTTATGACTACCCGTTTCTACTCCCCCTTGGTAAAGAGTATTGCTAAAAAAGAAAACATCAGTTTCGAGGAGCTAGAAAAAATACCAGGTACCGGAAAAGATAATAGAGTCACCAAGACAGACATTTTCGCTTACCTGGAACAACGAAAAGCAGAAAAACCAACACCTCACATACCTGCCCCATCTCCTGCTGTTTCCGTAAATCAAGGAGTAGATGAGGTAATCGAGATGGATAGGATGCGAAAAATGATCGCTGAAAGAATGATCAGTTCGCAGCAGACTTCTGCGCATGTCACCTCATTTGTTGAAGCTGATGTCACCAATATCATGAGCTGGCGTGCGAAAATGAAGCACATGTTTATGGAACGAGAAGGGCTAGCGTTGACGCTAACCCCTATCTTCATAGAAGCTATCGTAAAAACGCTGAAGGACTATCCAATGATCAATAGTCAGGTAAGCGGAGATAAAATCATTGTCAAAAAGGATATTAATATTGGTATGGCCGTTGCCTTACCAAGTGGTAACTTAATTGTGCCCGTCATCCACAACGCAGATAAATTAAACCTAATAGGCATAACTGCAAAAGTAAACGACCTGGCACACCGTGCTCGAAAAAACGAGTTAAAAGCGCAAGACGTTACCGGAGGCACTTATTCGGTCTCCAACATCGGCGCTTTTGGCAACCTAACGGGGACTCCCATTATCAACCAGCCTCAGTCAGCGATTATGGCTTTAGGCACCGTACAGAAGAAGCCAACCGTTATCGAGACTCCTCAGGGTGATTTTATTGGCATCAGACAAAAGATGATTATCTCACATACTTACGACCATCGTATCATAGATGGAGCTCTAGGAGGTATGTTTGCTAAAAAAGTGGCAGATTATTTAGAAGGGTTTGATATAGAAAGATCTCTATAAAAAATCCCAGTCACGCGACCGGGATTGCAAGCAAAGAGGTTACAAAATAATTTAATACTAATATACAGACTTTCTGCCGGCTTCCACAATCTTGCAATCGGATATTTAAAATTTGCCTCTAGAATACTGACTTATGACTATTCTATCCAGCAACGGAATGTTATATTGCGTATGTTCCTAGATTGAAATATAGTTGGGTTGCGGATAGAAAATATGCCCTCATTGTCTCAGAAAAGTGGAAAGTTGACTCTCAGATACGATTGTAGTAACTTTACACTAAAAATTCAATGTCTGAATTTGTCGAGAAATATGTTAATCCTTTTACCGATTTTGGCTTCAAAAAGCTCTTCGGAGAAGAACCAAACAAGGATTTACTACTCGACTTTCTTAATGAACTCCTCAAAGAAGAGCAAGGTCAAATAACTGAGCTTACCTATTTAAAAAATGAACATCTAGATCAAGACCTCAACCGAAAAGCTATTTTTGATCTTTATTGTACAAATGAACGAGGTGAAAGATTCATCGTTGAACTTCAAAAAACGAAGCAAAATTTTTTTAAAGACAGAACGGTTTACTACTCGACATTTCCTATTCGAGAACAGGCAAAAAGAGCCGATTCGAATTATCAACTCAATGCGGTTTATACCATTGCCATCTTAGATTTCGTATTTGATGAAGGAAAAAAAGAACCGAAAAAGTATCGCTATGACATCAAACTGATGGATATAGAAACTTGTGAAGTATTCTATGATAAACTGACTTTTATATATCTGGAGATGCCCAAGTTTCGCAAAACATTGGACGAATTAGAAAGTCGGTTCGATAAATGGCTTTATGTACTGAGAAATTTGAATACACTTGACCAGATCCCCGATAAATTAAAGGAGAAGGTTTTTGAGAGGCTTTTTGAAACAGCAGAAATTGCTAAATTCAATACTGAACAACTAAACAGCTATGAGGATAGCTTAAAATATTACCGAGACCTGAAAAACTCTCTAGACACTGCTTTTGAAGATGGAATCGAAAAAGGACTTGAAAAAGGACTTGAAAAAGGAATTAAAAAGGTGGCCATTGAATTAATAAAAGAAAAGGTTTCAAAGCAAATTATTTCATCTACAACAGGTCTAACTCTGAAGCAAATACAATTTCTTGAGAACGAAATCAGCAAGAAATAACAGACATTAAAAAAACTCAACGGTTAATTAAGGCAAGTGCAAAGAGGAGAAGGAACCGGATGCTTCTACTACATTAATTAAACCACCACTACTAACTCTCAATTAGGTATATATGAATCCGTAAATCTTTATACAATAATGCACCCATTCAGAAAATACATATCATCATATTCACACCTAGACAACGATGAATGGCAACAGATTGAAAAGCATCTGACTCGAATAGAATATCAAAAAGGAGATATGGTTTTAACAAATGGTAAGGTTTGTGATAAACTGTACTTTCTAGAGAATGGATTTTTGAGGTTTTTTTTGTGGAAAGATGGAATGTCCGTTACGAAATTCTTTACTGAGTCACCCTATTGTTTTACTTCGCAAAAAAGCTTCACCGACAGTGTTCCCACGGAGGACAACATCGAAACACTTCATCATTCGGTAATATGGGAAATGAGCAAGTCGAATGCATTTGACTTATTAAAATTTTTTAGCTGGAGCGAGTTCGTGAGAAAATTGATTCAAGAGGTTCAATTCTTTACGGAGCAGATTTTAGAAGAGATTCAAAACAAAACTGCAGAGGAGAGATATCACAAAATGATTGAAGGAGAAGATAGTATCTTGACTAAGGCACCACTAAAGGACATCGCCAGTTATCTAGGCATTGCTCCTCAGTCTCTAAGTAGAATACGAAAAAAATACTTTGAGGAAAAGCGGAAGTTAACATAGGTGCAGTGGATTGAAGCAACAAACTAAGATTATTGCATAAAAAGATTATGCGATTAGTATTTATCATATGGATTGTTTTAGGCTGTTCAATGCTCCGCGCTCAACCAAAGCACCCTACTAACAAGTACTTTTGGTCCTCATTAGAAACGACAGCTTCACCTGAAACGATTTGGAAGATATGGATGGATGTTCCTAATTGGAAGAATTGGGACACAGGTTTGAAAGAGGCTTCAATTCAGAATAAACTTAACCTCAATGTAAAGGGTAAACTTGTATCTCTAGAGAACCGAATGACTAAATTTAAAATAGTCGAATTCATTGAAGGGAAATCATACACTTTTAAGACCAAGTTACCATTCGGAAGCTTGTTCGTAAAAAGGTATTTAGAATTCAATAATGGTACGACTATCTATACTCATGAAGTATGGTTTAAAGGGTTGACCAGTGGGCTTTTTGCCAATGCATTTGGCGAAAGATTTAGAACGATGCTCCCTGGCGTTCTACAGAACATCAACAAAATATCTATGGACTATGACAATCATTAAATTGGCCTTCTTCGCAAATATCATAGTAGCTGGTTGGGTAAGCATATCTAGCCTTTTTTACCCCAGAACGGCACTAAGAACTGTTTTCACAGATGCTATGCAATACTCCGAAGCAATCCGACTTGTAGGAGCTCTCTGGTTTGCTATTTTTCTGCTATCCATGGTGGGGATATTCTATCCCAAACAGATGAGCCTAATTTTGATATTCCAATTAATATATAAATCTACT
>CAYMST010000208.1:0-8353 GCA_964393115.1 uncultured Roseivirgaceae bacterium
TCTATCTTCTGAAAAAGCTGCTCTGAAAGAAGGGGTTTCTTCCAATACGATGAGGACTATCTTAGATATTCAAGATAAACATCTGTCGCGAGAAATTGAAAATGAGAAAATAAGAGAGGTAATTTTTACCTCTAAAGAACTTCCTAAATCATTTGAACACTTGTTTAGTGAAGATGAGCTTAAAACGTTTAAGAGCCAAACTGAAACCACGAGCGACGTAACACAATCCCACTCAGCAATAAACACCCAAAACGATATTAACAACATTACCTCTACTGCGCCTTCTAATAACATCAATATAACGATCTCCGGAACAAAGTTTGCCGAAGAAGTACATATGCATCCTGAGAATATAGAGATGGGTATCGAAGAGGCAGGAGATCTATTTTTAGAAAACATGAACCGTCTTCTTGCCGGCGGACTAAATGTAAGGAATTAGAGCTTATGTCATTCAATCTAAGAAAATTATATAGCACCACATTAGGACAGGATTTTGAACCGTTTGAGCAAATTGAAAACTACGCCGAACAACAAGCGGATATCATTGCTTTTAGAGCTCAAAAAGAAGTTAATAAAGCCGCTAACCCTTTAATTCAAAGTGGCGAAAGAAAAGTAAGAGATAAAATTGACGGACTAAAGCGGAAAGGGGAAGAGTTGGTGCAAAAGGTAAAAAAACCAGATCCAACGGTTCCAGAAATAATCAACCCTTCATCCGAGGCATTATTAAATGGTAGTTTTAATTACCGAACCCCGTTAGGCGGCAGTTTCCGGCTTCCTTGTCGATTGGATCATAGAAACTTACGTGACATCCACTTATATCAACTTCCCAATGAACCAATTATCAGTGTAAAAGGTGGTAAACAGATCACGACTACTAATATTCGAAGAACTTCAGGTATAGGAACCGTAAAGGAAGAGCGTGCACTCAAAGATTTCCAGATAACCATCAAAGGCATCGCGCTTAATACCGAAGAAACAGCCTATCCTACTGAGCAGATTACGCGAATCAAAGAGATATGTACAGCACCTGGCGTAGTATATATCGATTGTGAGTTGACCTCGTTATTTGGCATCCATCAGTTGAGTATTGTAGATTTTGACTTCCCTAGATCTGCTGAACAAAATATTATTTATCAGGCGTATGTCATTCGAGCTGTGAGTGATTTTGATTTCCCTGATTTTAAAAAATTAATGGAAGAACCGGGTCCCGCTGGCAACATTGATGGGACAAGCGCATAGAAATCTATGAAGTGGCTATTAACCATATCGATTATGCATTTTTACATGAACTGCCTGTGTGAAATAGGTGAATATAAAATTGGTGAGTATGTGGAATCTATTTTGGTAGAAAAGAGCTGGGATAATCTTACCGATACTGCTGTTATTCGTCTACCCAAATTAATGGTCAGCAAAGGAGGCGCAGATTTTAAGGAAGGGGACCCTGTTACTATAACCATGGGATATTCCATGCCACGAAAATCAGTCGACTACAATATCAAAGTATTTACAGGATTCATCTCAAAAGTCAATCCCTCTATACCGTTAGAGGTTTCCTGTGAAGACTACTCCTATTGGTTAAAAAAAATCAACTTAAAAGAAACCCTGAAAGAAACCTCATTAGAGGAAGTGGTAAATAAGGTAGTTGACGAAGCCAATAAAATTAGCCCTCGCAAAATTGATATACTCGGCAAGGTTCCCACTATGAAGCTCCGTCAGTTTCGTTTCAACAATGAAAATGGCGCTCAAGTTTTCGCAAGGCTTAGGAACTATGGCTTAGTGTTTTACTTTAGAGGAAATAAACTCTATGCTGGATTTCCCTATCATGAGAATATTGGAGAAGTCGCTTTTGACCTTGGGAACAATGTCGTTGATCATCAACTAAAATATGAAGAAACGGAAGAAGATGTTCATCTCATTGTTTCAAGTAAGCAAAAAGACAACACCGAATTGGTCGCCAAGCGTGGCAAAGAATCGGGCAACACGGTAAGGGTGAAAGTTGAGCATATCACGGACCAAAAAGTACTCGAAGAAATTGCCGATGCGAAAATCAAAAACATGCAAACCGAAGGGTACAAAGGGTATCTAAGAGCCTTTTTCATTCCCTATACCACACATGGTATGACAGCTGAGGTTACAGACAAGGAACAAAATAGAGTTAGTTCACATGTGGTAGACCGCGTCCAAACGACTTTTGGACAAGGCATTCGCCAAAAGATCCAACTAGGTATAAAGATATAGCGCGTTATGACGGAAGATAAAATACGACAGCTGTTAAAAGACTTTACCAAAGGTCCTGATCAAGTACTCGCGGGTACGGTCATTAAAGTAGACGAAGAGAACCTAACGATAGATGTCGACATTCCCGAAGAGCCTGAAC
The DNA here is from genome assembly GCA_964393115.1 of uncultured Roseivirgaceae bacterium. Lineage (GTDB taxonomy): Bacteria > Bacteroidota > Bacteroidia > Cytophagales > Cyclobacteriaceae > CAYMST01. The sequence goes on from CAYMST010000208.1 coordinate 2,378, forward strand.
TGGTCGATGTGAGGCTTAAGCCCGCTATTGATGACTCCGAGAATTACGTGATTCAGTTTCCAAAGGAAAAGACCGGCGTATTAGTAGGTATCATTGAAAACGATCCCGAGTCAGCATACTTAATTTCTTGTAATAGCTTGGAAAAATTCTTGGTGAAAATCGGTGAAACGGATATGACCATTACCGCAGAGGACATAAAAATCAATTCGCCAAAAATTGTAATCAACGGAGGTGAAAACCTTGGCTTGACCAACATAAAAAGTGTGGTCGAAAAGTTGAATGCATTGGAAGAGGAGGTTAATGCTATCAAAGATACTTTTACCAATTGGGCACCAGCTCCTATGGATGGAGGAGCAGCATTAAAACTGGGCTTTACCCAATGGGCCTCACAAAAAATAACACTTACTGAAATTGATGATCTAGAAGATAAAATAATAACACATTAGATAATGCCACTAAATAAAGCTGATTTAGAAAAAAACATGGCCGATCGAATTGAAGGTATTGATCTTGTGAACGAATCGACCAACGCCGCGGCGGAAATCGCAAAAATTGTGGCTGAAGAAGTACATTCATACTTAGAAGACTTTGTTTCCAAGTATAACAACCATACTCATCCGGGAGTGATCACAACCGTTTCTGGAGGAGGTGGAGCTCCGGCTATCGGCGTTCCGGGTAATTCTCAACCAACTACTCAAAAAGTATAGCACCATGGCACAAGATATTTTACTTAACGAAAATTTGGACCTGGCAATAGAAGATGGAGACTTATCTATCGGAACAAGCGATCAGCAACACCAAATTTTGCTGTTAACCGCTAGAAAAGGGGATTATAAAGAGAATCCGACTATTGGAATAGACATATTTAGTTGGGTGGATGACGACTCTCCGGGTGACCTAGTCAGAGAAATGCAAATAGAATTTCAAAACGACGGTATGACCGTCACTAAGAACCGCGGTTTGGTAAACGGCCAAGTAGAAATTGAAGGTTTTTACCCATAAGATATGACGCTTAATTCGAAAAAATATAACGTTAAACCAGGTCAAAACATCTTTGATATCGCTATTGAGCAATACGGTACCGTAGAGGGAGCCATTGACATCTGGCAACGTAACGCCGAAAACACCCTTGATGACTGGTTAGTTTCTGGTGAAACAATATTGGTAAACAAATCACCTGCTCTTAACGAGAATAACACCTACTTCACCAATAGAGAAGTTACCATAGCTACAGGCAGTAACCTTACTATTGCTCCAAGGATTAAGTTCTTTGACCAAACATTTGACAACACATTTGATTAAATCATGAGTGATACCAACAAAATTAAACTGAGAGATAGAGCCAAAGGTATTCGTGATCAAACGGAAGACGGCGGCAATACAGCTGAAATAGTAGGCCAACTCTTTGTCGACATTGCCGAAAACTACGTACATACGGACAGTGCGTCTGACCACCAACATACTGAACATATCAGTCAGGTAGCGCGCAATAAAGAAGGAAGCTTCACCGAAGCAGAAGGTGATATTAACGCGTTCCGAGTTAGTTATACGTATCCAATTAATACGTTGCGAGACGGCATGGAGCTATCTTTTAGAGCCAATAATACCATCAGTGGCCCATGTACCTTGGAAGTTAACCCCAGTCTTGGCGCCATCCCCGTCAAAAGTATTTTAGATGATGGAAATACCCGTGATCTAGAAGCTGGTGAAATCAAAAAAAATCAAATTGTAAGTGTCGTCTACAATGACTTGGCCGATGGTGCATTTTGGCAAATCGCCAGTGCAGTTGGAGGAAATAAGCCTATTCAGTATTTGGATTTTGTTTTCGAAGCTAACTTGACCATGGATTGCTGGGCGATGATCAGTACTCCTGTTGAACTAAATGACGGTATTATTGGCGGTTCTTCCATTCAAAATATAGTTTTTGAAACGAAGCAAGAAAACCAAAGTGATGAGGAATTTATTAGCAGAGGAGGATATCTTTCATTAAAAACCTATCTCGAAGGGATCACTGATAATCGAGTAATCTGGATCAGAGTGCCCGCACCTTCCATCACATCGGATCGAATGGTGGATGGCTTTAAGATTGGGTATATACCCAAATAGTACTTGCGTAAAACTTTAACTGCGAGCTTTAATCAAAAACCATGGCAACAGTAAGAGAAGAACTAAGAAAATACAACGACGCCCAACGCAATCTTCCGGAAATATGGAAGTCTATCAATAAAAAGCTGGAGGGAGACCCAACGCTAAACTTCAACAGTACTTCAAATACAGCGGTGTACAAATTACTCGCGTTTATTTGGGCTACTTTATCCTTCTTGCTCCAGAAAATGTGGGAAAGAAAAGAGTCAGAAATTCAAGAAAATTTAGATAATAACCTGGCGCCTAATGACCGCTGGCTGGCACATAAAATTCGAGAGTTTAGGTTTGCTCAAGAACTGGAAATAGATGCAGATACCGGTCGAGTAAGCTATTCTGATGAGGGGCTTACACCAGAAGAAATTGAGGCCTCAAAAATTGTAAAGAGAGTACAGGTGATCAGCCGAAACGGGTTTTACACGGCTAAAGTAGCCAAAGAAGCTGTTGACGGCACTCCTATTCCACTCTCTGGTCCTGATGAAAATGGCTCTAACGGTTCACAAACAGATGAAATCACCGCACTTAATGGCTACCTAAATGAGTTAGTATTAGGTAACAATGGGACGGCCGTTTCCTATGAAGCAGACGTACTGGATCTGGAGGTCGATGTATATTATGACCCTTCATTGCTACAAAGTGAAATAAAAGAAGCGGTAGTCGAAAAAATTAATGGCTATCTCCGAACACTCGATTTCCGAGGCGTGTGGTATAAGGTCAAGATGGAGGATGCTATTCAATCCTTGGAGGGCATCATAGATCTTGAGACAAAGTCTTACAGGTTTGACTCTCCTATTCCGTACAAACCAGATGTCATCGGAGGAAGACGCTATGTGGCGGATAGTGGCTATATCCTACTGAAAGATGACCATAATATTAACCTCATACCTTCTAGTGAATGAGTGCGAAATACTCTTTAAAACTTGATAGGGTCATTAATTGGCTGCTTCCATTAAGCCTTCGCAAGCCCAGAGTGCAGGCATTTGCTATTCAACTAAGCCATGTACTAGGTGATTTGCATCGGTTATTTAGGGATAAGTCAGCATCTTGGGATGAAGACTTAAAGTATGCTCCGGGGTACACTATCCAAGTGAGGCAATTACTTCGAGAGCAATTAGGCCGAGAAGACATTGAAATAAAAAATCACCAACGCCGAATATTACCGTTTTTCGCCTATACTGATCTCTTCCCCAATAATTTCAAATTACGAAGTGATTTCGATTCTATTGATTACTATCAGTTCGCGCTTACGGAAACCCTCGGGGAAGGGGCGCTTGAAGGTCAACCAACTGGGTTTAAAAACCAAAATGAGGAAGACCAATCGATCGCTTCACCAATCAATAGCGATGGGTTCGTAAACCTTACCGTCTTGATCCCTTCGGATATTGATAATGAAGCGAATATTGAATTTATCAATACGATCATGAAAAAGTACTTACGAACCGGTTTAACCTTTGATATCAAACATCTTTCAATATAACAGACGATGAAGAAATTAATTTTTGATAACGCCACACAAGGATGGCCCGCAAGCTTTGAGCAGTTTGAACACCTTCAAAATGGCATGATGGAGACTTTCGCGACCATCATTAAAAGTCTAGTGACTAATGAAAGTATTACCTCAGATAAGCTTATCATACTCAATGGAGTAACTTTCGAGGCGAACGGGGAGAATACAAGAGAATCTGTAACAGAGGGGTTTATTTACTATCAAGATGAGATTTATTTCTGTCCGGCAAGGGAGTATGATAAAGTAGTTGACGCTGGTGTAGAGCGTGTCTGGGAAATCAATCAGCAGGACACTCCTCTTTTTCATGCAGATGGAAGGAGCTACCCGGCACGAACTGTTGGGCATATTCATTTTTCTTACGATGCTCCGAGTTCGGCAAAACAAAGCTTTTCCGCTTCATCCGCTTACTTCAGTGATCTTATCAGTAAGCACTTAAAAATCGCTAAAACCGATACACAAATCATCACCGACGATAACTCTGGACTACAAGGAGAAGGAGACTTGTCTTCAGACATATCACTTTCTATAAAGCCTGGTGGGGTCACGAATAGCAAGATCGGTGACCGGGAAATATCAGATAGTAAGCTTGATAACAGTATAAAAATTGGGTCATTGAGCAACTTGAATAATGGTATCAATGACGGCAATATCGTAGAAGCTATTAATCATGTCAATAGTAAGCTAAACGATGTAAGCGGTGGATCCTCGGGGCTCAGTGTCAGGGTAGATAACTTAGAAACAGAGTTAAGTGACACAACTGGCCGACTCAATACGACAAAGGATGATGTGGAAAGCAATAAAAGTAGGCTTACAAGTGCTGAAGGGGATATTACAGGTCATGGAAGCCTGTTAACGACCGTCGAAAACAATATTACAGGGCATGACAGTAGAATAACAAGCGCAGAAGGAAGCATTTCTAATCATGCAGGAAGAATAGTCACTACAGAAACAAACATTACTAACCAGGGAAATAGGCTTAATACAGCAGAAGTAGATATTTCCAACCATGAAAGTAGGTTAAGCACAGCTGAAACGAACATTTCGACAACTACGAATCGACAAATCAATACTGGTGCTAACTCAGGACTACAAGGGGGCGGAAATCTATCTGCAAATAGATCTCTTTCTATTAAACCTTCCGGTGTGGTGGCCAGCATGATCGGTAATAATGAGGTAACTAACGATAAATTAGCTCCTGACATTAAGATTGGATCACTCACGAATATACCGTCTGGCCTAAATAACAGCAATGTTATAACTGCCATAAACGGGGTAAATGATAATTTGAATAACCTTCAGGGTTATTTAAAACTTAACGCAATGGACTATGTTAGTCTCGATCTTAATAGCCTAAACCAACCAATGCCTCAAGGAGCCTTTAGAAAACCAAATAATAGTATCATAGATAGTAATCATGTAAAACTATTTACGATATCCGTGAATAATGTTAAAGATCGATATTTCTTAACCAGCTATGATGAAACAGAGGTTCTTGACGGTTCAAATACGACTAAACATTTATGTATAGCAGATATAGTTAATAATACCGGACAGGTTTTGCCCAATGGACATAAGATTTACGTTGTATTTAGTAACGAGTCAATAACGTTTACTAATACCGTTAATGGTGGTTTTATCAATTATTGTTTTTTGCTAAAGTGGCCAGCTGGTAATTATCAACCTGGTGACTTTGAATTTCCCGAAATTTTAGCCAATTTCAGTAGCTCAAACACCACGATACACAGAAATATTCGTGATTTAGGAAGCTTGTTGATAAACATCCCTAGAGACAACAATACGCTGTATGGTGAAATTTGGGAGTTCGGAGGATTTACAAACCTTGATAGCGCTAAATATCTTGACGTGTTTGAAATAACCTATTATGAGTTTGGAGGATTTAATTTTAATAGGAAACCAGATTGGATAATAACCGATAAGTTTAGAGTTTTTGATCAAGATCTTCTGCATGAAAGAACGACGCAACCAGCTGAATAAATCAGAAGCTTTTTTATTACTATCCAATCATGATCGTTGAAACACCTTCGTTGAGAGAATTATTAACTTTATAAATATCTAATGAGTTTTATCTATTTCGCTTTATAAAATCATTATCCAAAACTAAAATTCAAACCGCAAAATGTCTTTAACCTAAATAATAACATGCCCCAAACCCCATTCCTGTTAATCAAAAATAGAATCACTGAGATATTCAACGTTGGTCAAGGCAATGCGACGATACAAAAAGTTTTGTTGGATGCGGGGCACTTTGAGGACAGTACGAGCCTTCCAGATGTTGATCACGCTTGTATGGTACACTTTCAGCCCGT
>CAYMST010000209.1:0-8269 GCA_964393115.1 uncultured Roseivirgaceae bacterium
ATCATTGTTGCCAAAGATACAGATCCGTTGGTAGAGGTCTATGCCATTCAGAGCTGGTTTAATCGATGTGCTACCAACGTGAAAACCGGACGGAAAATTCATTTCCCAGCTGGTCTAAACTTCAAAGATCCAGCGGGTGGAGGCAATACACCGAATTACTCTGGTGTGGTGATCCAAGAAGATGGTTCTATTCTCCATTTTAACGCTATCGCGACCTGTGGCAATGGTAAAATTGCGATCTATGACTATACAGATGATACCAATGATCGGTGGGATAAGCCAGGTCCTACCGGAGGTCATGGCGGCTCAGGGCTTTCAGGTTATGGTGGTTCTGTTCGAATAGGTGAGCTGACCAGCGATGAACCTATACGTCACGCCATCAAAATGAATTTTTTAGGGGCTAGATTCTTAACGTATACACAAGACGGAACAGATGGATATCGCTGGCCAGCCACAAAAGCCGATAGCTACGCGAATCCAGCTTGGGATGGGACTTTCGGTTATGGTCAAGCTCCGGGAGCAAAAAGATATCCCTACATGGAAATGGGGGTATTGTTGGCGCTTAAGCCAAATGTTACTCCTGAGAGCTTAGGTATTACCAATCGTATCGCTAAGAAGTTGTTTTATGCTTTTCAAGATTATGGAGCCTACGTCTGTGATGATACTCATTGGAACCATATCGATATGGATTTCCAGCAAGGAGTTGCTGAGGAAGTAGAGGAAGCGTTTGGAATTGATATAAAGCCTTATGGTGACAACAATGGGTATAAGTCAGATATGAACAAAATATTCAGAAATCTATATGCTGTCGTGAACAATGGGCCTAACAGTATTGGGGGAGGAGGAACACCTCGTCAGCCACCTATTTGTGATATCGGAGTGCCTTACTCAGGAGCTTCTTGTGATCAGAGTGGCTTTTTAACAGCCTCACCATCTGCCATGTCGTTTTCCATTGGTGGAGGAACAGATGTTATCTCTATTTCTTCAGATCTTAACTGGTCGGTATCTGAGAATCTTTCATGGGTAAGCGTATCATCACAAAGTGGGTCTGGTAGTGGATCAGTGACTGTAACGGTAAGCCAAAATACGTCTGGATCTTCTAGGTCAGGAACGATCACAATTACTGCTGATGACAATACTAAAACCGTTTCTGTTTCACAATCGAGCTCTGTAGGCTGTGGCTCTGATCCACAGTTAGGTGGTACAGGCATTGGCTCTCCAGGATCTTGGAGTAATAGTACTAACACGTTTGATAAGGCTATTGATGGTGATCTATCCACCTTCTTTGATGGAGCTTCTGGTAGCGGACAATGGGTTGGGTTGGCTTTTGATCAACCCGCGCAAATCACTAGTGTGAAGTTTGCTCCTCGTCCTAGCTGGGGTGGCAGAATGGTTGGTGGTAAAATACAAGGTGCCAACAATGCTAACTTCTCAGACGCTGTAGATTTATTTACGATCAACGAAATACCGCCGGCAGGAGAACTTACTTGTGAGGAAATCAGTGCATCAGGATCTTTCCAATATGCACGTTACCTATCGCCGAACAATGGGTATGGTAACCTATCCGAAATTCAGTTCTTTGGCTCAGGAGGAGGAGATTTCCTTACGGCTTCGCCAGTAGCCTTGAATTTCGAAAAAGAAAGTGAAACGATGACCATTGATGTGGCTTCTAATGTGAGTTGGACGGCAAGCGATGACCAGGGATGGGTCTCCATTTCACCAAGTAGTGGATCGAATAGCGGCAGTATTTCCGTGACCACAACGGCAAATGGTGGTGTTGATTCACGCACTGGTACTGTTACGATCACAGGAGGAGGCATTTCCAGAACCGTTTCGGTTTCTCAAAAAGGAAATGCACCTGAGCCGATCACGATCATGCCCGTCGGAAACTCCATTACACAAGCGGCACCAGGCTATAAAGGGTTCTTGTGGGATATGCTACAGAATGGTGGATATGATGTAGAGTTCGTAGGGTCCAAAAGCGACGGAGGTCCAATTAGACACTCTGGATATGGTGGTTACACCATCGGTCCTGACCCTAACAATGCGCTCGATCAATTCGATCCTTGGGGACAAGGAAATATTAATTTTCATGTCGATCAAGGGTTTAACTTAACAGGTTATGATGCAGATATGTGGTTGTTGATGATTGGAATCAATGATTTTTTCAATCAGAACAGCTACGATCCTGATGATGAAGGAGCTACGAGATTGGATGATCTTGTTGGGAAAATATTTGCTAACGATCCAGACCTCACCTTATTACTTTCTAATATCACGCCTGTGGGATGGAGCAATAGCTTTGCGAGTAAATTCAACTCAGAAGTACCGAGTATCGTACAAAAATATGCCAATCAGGGTTTTAAGTGCTATTTAGTAGATATGAATGGCCCACTTGGTCCTGAGCACTTAAGTGGTGATCAGTTACACCCAAATACTTCTGGTTATCAAAAAATTGCTGAAGTATGGTTTGATGCCATCGAGGATGTGTTGAATGCGACACCGCCGCCTCCACCGGCTGATTACCTCAATTTTTCAAGCAGTGATATCAGCTCTGGTGCTGAAGCTGGATCAAGTTCGGTTTCCATTACTTCCAATGTAAGCTGGAGTGTGACAGATAATAGAAACTGGATATCGGTAAGTCCTTCTTCTGGTTCAGATGATGGTTCTATTTCCATCTCCCTTACAGCAAATACGAGTACTTCTGAGCGAACTGGTACAGTGACCGTTTCAGGCGAGGGATTAACTGCGAATATTACCGTTACTCAAGCGGGTCAAGAGCCAGATTTCTTAACGGTATCATCTTCTTCCGTCTCGTTTGGATCGGGTTCCGGAAGCCAAAGTGTATCGGTAAGTTCTAATGTGAGCTGGTCGGTTAGTGATAACAGCGGTTGGATTTCGGTTTCACCAAGCTCTGGTTCTGACAACGGAAGCTTCTCTATAAGTGCTTCTGAAAATAATTCGGGTGCAGACCGGAGTGGAACTGTAACGGTCTCTGGTGCTGGTATAAGCAGGACAATAAGTGTTGCACAACAGATGGCTAGTACCGCTGAAAAGCTTCAAATTATAGTAGAAACAGATCTGGGAGGTGACGCCGATGATCAGGCTACTCTTGTTCGTTTCTTGCTGTATAGTAATGAATTTGATGTTAAAGGAATTATCCTTAGCCGTAACAACAATCGCTTTCAGCAAGATGGTGCTGCTAGCAACCCGTCTGGTGCTTCTAATACGTTGGATATGGCGCATGACTACATTGATGCCTATGGTGCAGTTAGAGGAAACCTGATCAAGCATAGCCCTGATTATCCAACCGTTCAGTACTTGAAGGATATTACGAAATATGGTCATGGCAACGGTGGAAATGAAGGTAGAAATCATATCTATGATGTACTTAGAAACACCAGTGGCCCAATTTGGTATACCAACTGGGGCGCAAATGATGGTAGTCAAAGTAGCTTGGATAAAGCGCTCGATGCGATTCAATCTGGCGGTGTAAGTGGATTGAACTACAATGAGGTAGTTTCTAGACTTCACTACGTAGAGGTATATAGCCAAAATCATATCGGCTCGCACCGAAACAACGTGGCGCTTTACATGGATACCTTCTGGCCAGATATGGATGGCGGTAGATGGTACCACCGATGGAATGATAACACAAGTATCCAGAGCTGGATCAGAAGCAATGCGAATACCACACTTTGTAACCAATATTATACGACCGACAAGGAAGGTGATACACCAACATGGACACACCTCATTCCGAACGGTATGAACGTTCCGGGTAAGCCTCAGTGGGGTAGCTGGGCTGGCCGATATGGCTGGAATACGAATCAGTTTACAGGCTGGTGGTGTAACCAACGCGATAGCTATAATGGTAGCAACAACCGAAACAACACCTTATTGCGTTGGAGTAAGTCGAACTCTGCCGGACAGTCGGAGCATATAAAGGATGACTTTAGAGCTAGAATTCTTTGGGCACAAACGTCAAGCTATAGCGGTGCTAACCATCATCCAGTAGCACAAGTAAATGGTAAGATGGGTGGTGAAGTAGCTTACTTTACACTTCCAGCAGGTGGAAGCATAAGCTTGGACGCTTCTGGTTCGAGTGACCCTGACGGTAATGGCTTGTCTTATAAGTGGGACTATTACAAAGAAGTTTCAGACGATAAAGGGTTAAGCCTTTCTTCAACATCAGGTAGTAGTATAACTGTTTCGGCACCAACTGATTTTACAGAAGGAAAAGAGGATCATATCATCTTGCACGTAACCGATGACGGTAGTCCTAATATGACTAAATACGTTAGAATCGTACTTCAAGGTGCTCTTGCAGGTGACTATATCGCTACTTCACCAAGTGCTTTGTCATTTACTGCTGATGGTGGTTCTCAATCCGTAGATGTTTCTGCGAGTGTGAGCTGGTCAGTATCAGATAACCAAAGCTGGATTAGTGTGTCGCCAAACTCAGGTTCTAACGATGGATCTGTTACGGTGACAGCGAGTGCTAACTTCGGTAATGCCAGATCGGGTGTAGTCACCTTCACTGGATCAGGTATTACCAGAATGGTGACGATATCTCAAGCGCCAGTTCCGGGTGAAGTGTTAGAATTTACCAATATCAACCAAGGAAATGCTCAAATGACATTAGAGATTGGAGTAGAGTACTACAAGGACAGAGCGTATACGGTTACAAGCGTACCGGTTGAGCTAGATGGTCAACACTTCATTCAGACGGGCAACGGTCAGAAGAATAATAACTCTGCTAGCTTCCAGTGCTTTACGATCGACCAAGCTGCCGATCTATATGTTGGGTATGATAGAAGGGCTTCTAATATCCCTGCCTGGCTCAGCGATGGATGGGAACTAGTTCAAGGCGCACAAATCGGTGTCACCGACAATGATATGGGGTATTTCGACCTCTATAAAAAGAGCTTTCCGCAAGCCGGAGAGTATTGCCTTGGCGGTAACAAACAAGCCCCTTCTTCTGGTGCTGGATCTATGTACATCGTAGCTGGGGTAGCAACAAGAGGTGGTTCTTTAACACAACTTAGCGTATCTCCATCGGATCTTAGTTTTGGTGATGCGGCAGATGCCACTAATGTTACCATAACTGCTGATGGGGATTGGACAGCCTCTTCTAACAGCGGATGGGCTACTGTCTCTGCTGGTAGTGGAACGGGTAGTGCTGCATTGACTATTATTGTGTCGGCAAATAGCTCCACTTTATCTAGAAGTGCTGTTATCACCGTTTCTGATGGAGAGAGTTCGGAAACAGTGAATGTAATACAGAGCGGAAGAGCACCGGATAATTTAACCGTATCACCAAGTAGTCTTTCGTTTGGCTCTGGTGCAGGTAGTCAGAATGTGAGTGTTTCTGCTAATGTAAGCTGGACTGTAACTTCCAACAACGGTTGGATAACAAGTGGGACGAGTAGCGGAACTGGTAACGGAAGTATTAGTATTTCGGTCGCTGAAAATCAGTCTACAAGTACGCGAAGTGGAAGTGTGACCATAGCAGGAGCTGGAATTACCAGAACGGTAACGGTGTCTCAAGGTGCATTTGTAGAAGCACTTACTGTTAGTCCTTCTAACCTGAGCTTCAGTGCGGGTAGTGATAACGCTTCTATCAGCATCAATTCAAATATTAGCTGGTCGGTTGCTTCGAATCAGTCATGGGCAAGTGCTTCAGCTTCCAGTGGATCAGGAAATGCTTCAGTGACCGTGAGTGTTACTGAAAATACGTCTACTGACGCTCGTACAGCTGTAATAACGATTTCTGGTGGATCTATCAGTAGGACAGTTACCGTGAATCAGTCTGGTGTGAGCACAGGAAACGTTATTAAAATCTATGCCGCTGGAAAAGGCAATACGGAGACCATGGAGCTACAGCTAAATGGTAGTGTTGTCGAGACCTATGCGAACGTAGGTGGAAATGCTAACGCTGGTTCCTTCATGGAATATGTATATGAAATTGATGCTTCATTTAACACTATCGACGTGACCTTCATAAATGACAATGGAGGAAGCAGAGATTTGAGAGTAGATAAAATTGAAGTCAACGGAACTACCTATCAGGCAGAGAGTGCTGAAAAGTATGACGTCTGGGGGGGTAATGGATGTAACGGTTCAGCAAATGAGTGGCTGTGGTGTAGTGGAGGATTCCGGTTCAATAATGTATCCAGCTCGAGATTGGTACAAGGGGCAGTTTCGCCATTGAATACCGTAAGCGTTTATCCAAATCCATCCAAAGGTGATTTCACTATCCAGTTAGGGAATATAGAAGGAAATACTACCGTAAGTGTGTATACCATCAACGGAAGCTTGAAGCAACGTTTTGATATCGCCGATGCGCAGTCGACGATTCAGGTAAATGGTCTAAGCAAAGGGTATTACCTGGTGAAAATCGTAGGCGAAAGCACTACTGCGATAGAAAGAGTATTAGTTAAGTAGATCAAAATAGTACAAAGCTATTTTACACTTGAAAACCCCGGTATTTTGACTGGGGTTTTTTCGTTGTTTTTTAACTTAGTCAAGCGGTGCTCTCCAAAAATGATGGAAAAGTAAGACTATTCGTCAAAGCTTACATGGAAGACTGCGAATATCTTAGGTAAAAATATGAGTACCCCCACGATGACTGAGATCATTGCGGATACTAAAACTGCTCCGGCGCAATAATCCTTGATCTTTCCGATCTTCTCATTCCATTCAGGTTCCACAAAATCTGATAAGACCTCTATGGCAGAGTTTAGCAATTCAGCCGTAAAAACCATACCAATGACCACCACTAAAATTATCGACTCGGTCATAGAAATACGAAAGACAATTCCCAAAACGATTACTACCACTGTGGCTATCAGATGAACTCTGGCATTGTGTTCTTCTCGGAGTAAACAAATGATCCCGTTCCAGGCGAATCTGAAGCTTTTGATTCTTTGAGAGATAGAAAATTTTTTATTGGGCGATTTCATGAGAGTCAGCTATCTAAAGTCTAGTTAAGAGCTGATATAAAATCCAGCAATACGTCGTTCAAACCAACTCTTTTGTATAATTATCTTATGGATTTCACATAAAATGAATAAATGCAATGATAAACTAATCTCATTTTACCAAGAGTGGTGTGCGGCTTAAGGCTGCCATACGGTAGTACGTGAAGTCAGGAAAAAAAGTAGCTGATTGAGTTCTTATACCATTTAGGCTATATAAGGGCGTATTAGTTTACGTCAGTGTTTTTTCCTTATTCAAGTCAAAAAATGCAGTCCTAGCAGCGCTAGGGTGCGGACGGCTAGTCAAGGCTTTTTAACGAAGAAGAAGGGGAAAACAGTAGCAAAATACACGTCGTTATATAGTTTAAATGGTATTAGTAAGTGTATTCGCCGAGGTCCTTACAAGAAGGACCACCGACGAATTTTACCAACCGTATTCTTCATGGCATTAGGTTGGTGTTATTGTATACCCACTTTTGATTAACATTAGCTGATGAGCTATTTTTGATTCATTTTTAAAGATCCATATTTTCAACAGGCAGATATCATTAGCCCAAAAATAGTGAGGCTTCATCGTTGTAAATGAGATGTTCGTTGGAGTGATGGTTTTATCAGTTAGGTTAGCATTATTGTCATTTAAGGCCAATTTGGAGCTGAGTTAGTGATCAACGATTCTTTTTGGGCAACTGAAATTGCATTTTACACCTTTGTAAGTAGAAGAACAAAATATGGTCAGCACATACTATGGTAGTTGTCTATAGAGAGGTGAATAAAAAAATGTTTTATACGTATGACAACAAATGCAAATGAAGTTTGTTGATACTTCATGTCCAGCAAATTTTGAAAGATATGTGGCCTTAATTTGCTTTTTTTTGGTATTGGCGATTGACCATTTGATTTAGTAGGAACACTTTTTTGGGAGTAACTAGTTAAACTATAATTTTGAATATTACGAATATCAACATCAGTATAGCATGTCAAAGAATTTGATTGGTAATTCTCAAGATGTGCATTCATTTACAACTACCGGCACTATGTCCAATGAAATAAAGACGTATCACTTCGATAAAGAGAAATATAAAAATGGTATTACCATGGAATGGGGTGAAATAAAGAACAGTACCCCTGAGAACTTTAACAATGGTGTAAGCGATGCTAGTTTTTATGAAATTACTGTTTTAAGAGATGCGGAAGGGCAGCTTTTTCTCAATTCGCATGTGATCGATCTCAAGCCAAATCAATTTATCTTTATTACTCCTTTTCAAAAAAGACGTTGGAATATTACCAGG
>CAYMST010000210.1:0-8265 GCA_964393115.1 uncultured Roseivirgaceae bacterium
GAACGTACTGCGTCCTACATGGAGTATGATAGAAATAAGACAGTCTAAGCCGTCGAAAGTGAAGCTAGCAGATCACACTACTTCACGCACTCCTCACATACACCCCCAATGGTTAAGTTCACTCGGTTTACTAGTGCTCCTTCAGGTAGTTGTATATCAGGGACTTCTACGTCATTCAAACAGAAGGTGTTTTGACATTCGTCACACACGAAATGTGCATGCTTTTTGCTGGAGTGCTTTCGATGAGTATCGTAAATAGCATATTTGATGCTTTGTCCCTGTACCGATGCACGGTGCAGGATACCCTGCTCTTCAAAAGATGACAATGCACGGTAAATCGTAACTTTGTCATGTGGTATGGTGAGTTTGGCAAAAATATCTTTAGCCGAAAGAGCAAAGTCATGGTCTAGAAAAAGCCTGAGTATTTCTATTCGTAAATTTGTTTTACGAAGACCAAAGTTTCGAAGTAGCTGATCAATATATTCTTTTTCCATACTTTGTTTTTTCAGATAAACGATATAAGCTATTGGTTTTCATAGACTTTAGCCTCTTCTAAAATATAGTTGCATCTGTTAACATCATCGTGGTTTAGCTTTAATGTTCCTTTGATGGTGACTACTTCGTTCATGGCTAGTTTAGCACCAACGCCTGGCTTGAGCACAATTTCCGCCACACTTTCAGGTCCACCACTTCCACAAAAATAACAACTTGCGAATGGTTGTCTAGAGAGTACGTAGAAGTTGTCCGAGGGATCGATGGCTAGCAGGTACCCTTTCAAATAGACTTCTTTGTTTTCAAGTGCTTTTACAGATGCTCCAAAAGTCGGGTAATAGTAATTGGCCTCGACTTCCTCCATATACGTGTCTGTAAACTTAACATCTCCCAATGTCTCCCAAGTGATCTCGGTTTGAGCCAGCATCTGCTGAGTGGTGAGGAGTAAAATGATTATAAAAAGTTTATGCATCCGCAAGTATTTTAGAAATGTCAAAACGAAAAACTCGAATGGCGGGTAGTAGTGAAGCCAATAACCCAATACAAACGACGATTACCAATAGCCACCCTTCTTCTGGTAACGGCTGCCAGGAAGAGAAAGTGTAGTGGTAACTTGATTCCATAAGGCCGGACACTACTAACAAACCCAACCTGCTAAGTACCCATCCTAATATGAACCCGGATAGTGTGAGAAACCAACCTTCTTGTATCACCAGGCGAGCCAATTGCCATTTAGACGCGCCGTGTGCACGCATGAGTGCCATTTCATACTTTCTTTCTTTCATAGCATTGAACAGACTTATGAACAAACTTAATCCCGACACGATGATAATCATCATAGCCATACCGTTAAGCGTGGAAATGCCAACACCAAGTAAGTTGACAAGCCGACTGATTTCGAAAGTTGGTAATGCCGCCTGCATCTCTGTATTTTCGTTGACTAACCTCGGGACTTGCATCAGTCCGATAGGACTTCTAAACGTTACGAGAGCAACTGTGACTTGCCTTTCCTCGTCATCATGGTGATCTTCGTGTTCATCATGAAGATCACTTTTGTGTTCATTGCTCTTCACATGAGACGCATGTTCTTCATGAATATCTCCTTCATCCTCATCACTATCGAGTTCCTCGTCATGATGATGTTCATGGTGCTCTTTCTCAGAAGAGGACGCCAACTCCTCACCTTGGCTTTCGTGTTGTTCCGTATGATGTGGAGTATGATCATGTTCTTCCTGCTCGTCATGATGCGCATCTTCTTTATCGTGATCTTCATGGTGATCGTGTTCTTCGGGAGTTGTTGCCGTTTCCTCATGATGATCATGAACATCCCAAACGCTCTCTGTTGCCGTGAGAATGAGTTGATCAATGACAGAGTTGGTAGGTGTTAGTATTCCTACTACCTCATATGGGTGATCCTCATGTTTTTCAAATCCTCCGGTCAGCCCATGTTCTCCTACAAAATGATCCCCGATTTTAAGCCCTAGTTTACGTGCTATGCCAGCACCGATGGTTACTTCCAATGGTTCTTGCCATAGACGGCCTTGCTCAAGGGAGGCATTGTAGAGCTTCGGATATTGGTAGTCGGTTCCCACGATACGATGCCCTTTAAAGTTATCGCCATAGGAAAGCGGAATACATGATTTTACCAAGCGGTTTTTTCGTAGTTTTTCTACTTCATCAAGCGGGATATTACCCGTTGGCGCATCGATGTGGTATATCGCGGACAAAATAAGTTGTAGCGGGCTTCCTTTTGCACCAACGACCATATCAACGCCTTTTACGTTGTTTTCCATTTGCTCGCGAACATGATGATTAATCTGCAGGAGTAAGGCTATTATACTTACCCCAAGGGTTAACAGAATCAAGCTTAGCGCAGAGCTTAGAGGCCTGTGGGTGATGTTCAGAATACTTAGCTTAGAAATATTCATGTTAATGCAAGTTGATTTTGAAAACGTGTCTTCAACCGCTGATCGTGGGTGATAATAATAAGTAGAGCTTCAGTAGCTTTCGCTTGTTTTTGAAGTAGATCGGCGACTTTTGTGCAGTTGTTGTCATCTAGACTTGCGGTTGGTTCGTCTGCTAGGATGAGTTTCGGACTGTTGATAACCGCTAGTGCTACAGCTGCTCGTTGTTGTTCTCCTTGACTAAGTTGATGAGGTTTTCTTGTTAGTTTATTTTCGATCTGAAGACTATTCGCTACCTCCTGGATTCGGTTTAGATCCTTTTTTTTACCTGCCAGATGTTGAATCAGTTCTAGATGTTGCTGTATAGATAGTGTGTTTAAAAAATGCGGTCGTTGGAATACCATGCCAATATGCTGTCCTCGAAAGCGATCTAGTTGAGATGCCGAAAGCGCTGTAAGGTCAGTGTCTAAAAGTTTGATGGTTCCCGTAGAGGGCTTTAACAAACCTGCCATTAGGTGCAAAAGTGTTGTTTTGCCGATTCCTGATTCACCAAGGACAAGAAGGTTCTCCTCTGCCTTGAGCGTGATGTCAGGGAAATCAAAGGAATGCTGTTGGTCGTGAGTAAAGCGCAAAGACCTTATTTCGAACATGTAGATTTTTAGTACAAACGTAGTAACGTGTTTTTTAAAACGCAACCGTGTTGCATTTGTTGATACGGACTTTATATTTGTAGATAAGTTAGGAATATTGTTGATATTTGACATTAAAATGAAGCAAATGTTAAAAGTCGGACTCGACAAAATAGGAATAGGTGCATCGATGTTTTGCGCGTTGCATTGCCTGACGACTCCGTTTTTGATTCTTTTAATTCCCGTACTCGCATCATCTTTTTTTGTGGAGGAAAAATTTGAAACGGCAGCGATTGTTTTAAGTTTTATTCTTGCCATGCTTTCTCTTGGCATCTCTTACTTTACGCATCATCGAAAACCTTTCCCTCTTCTTTTGGCATCCGTAGGTTTTTGTCTATTTGCTTTGGGTAAAACGCTTCATATCGAGATGATGGAAGTTGTCTTCTCTGTATGTGGAGGATGCTGTGTGGCTTATGCGCACTATAGAAATTTGAAAATAACTCGTTCTACCAAAAAAATAATGTAAGAGTGTGCACACGTGAACAAATCATTTCATGGATTCGGGGATTTGGAGTGCCTACTAGTGGTATTATGGTGGAAAACTACTGCTACAATTGCGTCATCACTGGAGACCCCAAGACCAAAACGGTGATTGTGTTGCCTAACGATTTAGAAGATAAGGGGGTCATTACCATAGATAAGCCTTTGGAAGAAGTCATGTTGACGGATGTCATTGAGCTATACAGCCGAATCAGGTAAGCCTATAATCACAGAAAAATATTTGAGGATTGAACTTCGTGGACTTACGAGTTGTTAATGCCACGATAGAGAAAAAATGGTTAAATGATTGAACAAATGAAAAAACTGCCAGTCACTGTGTTGAGTGGTTTTTTAGGTGCAGGTAAGACCACGCTTTTGAATCATATTTTACATAATAAAAAAGGATTAAAAGTAGCCGTCATTGTCAATGATATGAGCGAAGTGAATATCGACGCTCAACTGGTTGAAAAGGAAAATACGCTCTCCAGAACAGAAGAGAAGCTTGTGGAAATGAGTAATGGATGTATCTGTTGCACCCTTCGTGAAGATCTAATGGTCGAGGTAGAGAGATTGGCGAAAGAAAATAGATTCGATTATTTGGTTATTGAGAGTACCGGTATTTCTGAGCCAGTTCCCGTGGCTCAAACATTTTCTTTTCAAGATGAGGAGAATGGCATAGACCTTAGTCGATTCAGCTACATCGATACGATGGTAACTGTTGTTGACTCGCTAAATTTTTTCAATGACTTTGGTTCTCCTGAACGGTTATTGGATAGGGCTTTAACGGATATAGACGGCGATGATCGTACCATCGTTGATTTGCTTACGGACCAGATCGAGTTTGCTGACGTGATTTTACTCAACAAGGCTGATTTGGTGGAAAAAGAAACTATTGGCGTCTTGGAAGCCATGATCAAGAAATTAAATCCGAGAGCCAAGATATACACGGCCACAAACTCCGTTATAGATCCAAACAAAATTCTACATACTGGGTTATTTGACTTTGAAGAAGCAGAACAGGCAACTGCTTGGCAAGAAGAATTAAAGAAGGAAAAACATACGCCAGAAACCGAAGAGTATGGGATTAGTTCGTTTGTCTTTAGTACCAAACGTCCCTTTCATCCAAAGCGTTTTCTGAGGTATATACAGAGCGAATTCCCAAGCACGGTCATCCGAAGTAAAGGGCTGTTTTGGTTGTCTTCTAGACCTTCCCAGGCACTTAGCTGGAGTCAAGCGGGAAGTTCACTGGCAGCTGATAGTGCTGGTGTTTGGTGGAGTTCGATGCCTCGTGAAGAACGGGAAATGTATGCTTCTTTTGAACACAATAAGGATGTGATTGAAAGCGACTGGGATGATGTCTTTGGTGATCGAAAGAACGAGTTGGTATTGATTGGTCAAGATTTGGATAAGAAACAAATAATGGATGACTTAGAGGCGTGTCTTTGTGCTGACGAGGAAGTCAACCAAATTAATTGGGAAGGAGGGGACGATGATGTATGGCTGGTACCTCGCGCGGTTCCACCGCATCTACAGCAAGAACAAGAGTATGAATAACGTAGCAGTAAAATGATAAGTGAATTGAAGCAGGAGCTTGAAGAGGGAGAAAAGCTGCTACTGCAGTTTGAAAAAAGAGGAGGCTTACTACCCGTCATTGTCCAAGAGCATTCTTCGGGACAGGTCTTAATGCTAGGATATGCAAATCAAGAGGCTTTTGAAAAAACTTTGGAATCCGGTAAGGCAACTTTTTGGTCTACTTCACGCAATAAATTGTGGACTAAAGGAGAGACCTCTGGTGATTACTTAGAGATGATTGATATTTTGGTAGACTGTGATCAAGATGCCATTGTTTATCAGGTGCGTCTGGCCGGAGAGGGAGTTTGTCATACCTATGATAAGGCAGGAAAGCACAGAAAAGCTTGTTTTTACAGGAGCTATGAGTCTGGGAAGAAGCGATTACAGTTTTTAAAAGAAATGGAATAAATGGATAAGATACAGATAGAAGTTGAAGGTGATAATCATATCATGACGAGTGTTGACACACCGATGTCGCCCGATGCATTTGACAAAACTGACGATGAAAAGCTAGCCATTATCCAAGATTACTTTAAAGGGATAATGGAGACACTAGGACTAGATTTAGAAGATGATAGTCTGAAAGGTACCCCTTACAGGGTTGCTAAGATGTATGTGAAAGAGATATTCTCCGGTTTAGACCCGAAAAATAAGCCTTCTGTTTCTGTTTTTGATAACAAGTACCAGTACGGTAAAATGCTCATCGAGAAGAATATTTCTTTTTCTTCTGCTTGTGAGCATCATTTCCTACCTATCGTTGGCAAGGCACATGTCGGGTATATCTCTTCAGGCAAGGTAGTCGGGTTATCGAAAATAAATCGTATCGTCGAATACTACGGAAAAAGGCCTCAGGTGCAGGAACGAATGACCCTGCAGATCTACGAAGAACTAAAAAATGCGTTGGATACGGAAAGTGTAATCGTAGTGGTGGATGCTGAACACTTGTGTGTGTCTACAAGAGGAGTAAAGGACACAACCAGTTCGACAGTGACGCTTGAGTATGGCGGGAAATTCAACGACCAGACACAGCGAGAAGAATTTCTGAAGTTGTTGTCTTAAAAAAAAACAGAAAATAAGTTGATAACGAAGCAAAAACCAGTAACCGTTCTAACTGGTTTTTTAGGGGCTGGTAAAACAACTCTTCTTAATGCGATTCTTCGAAGAAAGAAGAATATTCGTTTTGCGATCATTGAGAATGAAGTCGGAGAAATAGGTATAGATGGAGACTTAATCATTAAAGATTCAGATTCGTTTACTGAATTGAACAATGGATGTATTTGCTGCTCTCTCAATGAAAACTTTACCAGGACCTTAAAAGAGTTATCAAAAAGGACAGACTGGGATGAATTGATTATTGAGGCCACTGGGATAGCTAATCCTGGTGGGATATTAGCTCCGTTTAAAGAGTTTCCATGGTTGGAAAAGCACTTTTCTGTGCCTCAAGTGATTTGCATTGCTGATGCTCAAAATGTTAAAGAACAATTACGTGTTTCTGATACTGCAGCTTCGCAGTTAGCCTATGGACAACATATTTATATCAGTAAATCAGATTTAATTCCCGTTGAGCAATTAGATGGTATTCATGACCTGGTCAGTGGATTTAACCCTTTTGCTCAGGTGTCAATAGGAAACAAATCTGATATCCCCATTTCTACATTGTTAGAAAGAAGAAATGAGGAGTTGTCTTTACCTCCAAGACAAAAGGGGGATAAACACGCTGATCATCACCATCACCATGGACATGATCACCTAGAAGCACTTTCATTAGAGTACGATACGTCATTTAATGGGAATAAGCTTTTTGCCAGCTTATATGCTTTTGTGTTACTCCAAGCCACAAATATTTATAGAGTAAAAGGGATTTTTCACGACGCTAGAAAAGAGAACCAGCAAGTCATTCAGTCTGTGATGAAGTCAGTGTATTTGGAAGATGGAGATCAGTGGAGGGATGGAGAAAAGAAAAACTCTCGATTTGTATTCATCGGCAAGCACTTAGATCGGTCTATGTTAGATGAGCTTTTGACGAATTGCCAGCAATAAATAATCAGAAATCAAAGTCCGTCTATTACTCACAGCTCGTACAGTTAGCGGTACCTGTAAGGTTTCCTTTCGCATCCAAATCATATTGACAACACTCCTGGAATTGCTTTTTGAGCATAGCTTTCGAACGCCGTATTCTTGCTTTTACATTGGCACTACTAATACTCAGTATCTCTGATACTTCTTCCTGACGTTTTCCTTCGATGTAGGTTAGCTCAACAACTTGCTTATACATACTAGGTAAGTCGTCGATAAACTTATCGAAGCAGCACAGTTCGATTGGGACCTGTTGATCATGTTCTGTAATGCCATTCACTAAGGCTTTACGTGTCTTTTCCTCTCTATTAAAATGATTGGTAATTTCGTTTCTACCTATTTGAAATACCCACGCTTTCAGTTTTTGCTCATTCTTTAGTTGATGCAGGCGACTATGTACCTTCAAAAAACTGTTTTGCAAGATATCATTAGCTACATGCTTGTCTTGCACAGTTTTGAGGATAAAGAAATAAAGCTGCTGTGCATATTTATGCCAAACCTCAAGTGTATCCATAAATCATCTTATCTAAAGTCTATTTTAAGAGCTGATATAAAGTCTAGCAATATGCTGTTGAAATCAACTCGTTTGTGTAATGATCTTATGGATTCCATATAATAGAGAGAAAATTTATGGTCAAAAATAAGGTCAAACTAGCAACACTCACATTTTTGACACTCACATTTTTGGCAAGTACAGCTATCCTCAACACAGGACTTGCAGTCACATTTCGTGCAGTCGCAGTCATCACAATTACATTTACTCATAATTTCAAATTTATGTTTTGCTAAGTAGACCGCGAATTCCTCAAAAGGATACAAATTATTTCAACTTTTTATTAAGATTAATATTTCTGGTAAGAGTTCTAGTCAATCGGGTTTGAGGCTAGTTTGGAAAAATGGATTTATTCAGCAGTGAAATAATAGGTTGTTGAAGTATATGTAAGCGTCTTTTTGTGAGTGAAATAAGGACTACTGGTGACCACTTTTTTCAAATTAACCTTCATTCAAATGAATACGTATTCATGGATGAACAACTAAGTTTATTGGTTGTG
>CAYMST010000211.1:0-8245 GCA_964393115.1 uncultured Roseivirgaceae bacterium
AGGAACCTTCGTCAGCACCGATTGAAAAGACGAGTCTCGATCTAGTAGATCACGACTACCACTTGATCGACACGCCAGAGCTGAGGAAAAAGTTAATTGGCTACCTGGAAATCCAAGACGAATTTTGCTTTGATACGGAAACGACAAGCGTCAATTCAGAGGAGGCAGAATTAGTTGGCTTAGCATTCGCTTACGTACCCGGAGAAGCGTTTTATGTACCCGTCCCACCAGATCAAACTCAAGCCAAAGCCATTGCCCAAGAATTTAAGGCTGTACTGGAAAACCCTAAGATTAGGCTTATCGGACAAAATTTAAAATACGACATCCAAGTGATGCGCACTTATGACGTGCACATAGAAGGAGATATCTTCGATACGATGTTGGCTCATTATCTTATTGACCCTGAAACAGGTCATAAGATGGATGTTATGGCCGAAAACTACTTGCACTACACGCCCATTCCGATAGAAGACCTAATTGGAAAAAAAGGAGCCAAGCAAGGGAACATGCGAGATGTACCGGTAGAAAAAGTGGTGGATTATGCGGCTGAAGATGCCGATATCACCTTACAGCTAAAAAACTATCTGGAGAAGGATCTAAAAAAGGATAATCTAGAAAAGCTTCTCCATGACGTGGAAGAACCTTTATCCTTCGTCTTGGCAGATATAGAGTACAACGGGGTAAAGATCGATATTGAGGCACTGGGACAAATGTCATCAGAACTGGAACAAGAGTCCCGAAAAGCACAAACCGAAATCTTCGAGTTGGCTGGACAGGAATTCAATATTGCGAGTCCGAAACAACTCGGAGAGATTCTTTTTGACAAAATGAAATTGGTAGATAAGCCCAAAAAGACTAAAACCGGGCAATACGCCACTGGCGAGGATATTCTATCCAAGCTCGCCTCCGAACACGAGATTGCAAGCAAAATCTTGGAGTTCAGAGAGTATCAAAAGTTAAAATCTACTTATGTGGATGCGTTACCAAAAATGGTTAGCGCCAAAGATGGTTTAGTACATACTGATTACCGCCAGGCTGTTGCGGCCACAGGAAGACTAAGCTCCAATAACCCCAATCTCCAAAACATACCCATCAGAACAGCTAAGGGAAGAGAAATACGAAAAGCCTTTATCCCTCGTAGCGAAGACCATATCATCTTATCTGCCGATTACTCGCAAATAGAGTTACGGATTATGGCGGCTTTCAGTAAAGATGAAGGCATGATAGATGCTTTTAAAGAAAAACGTGATATCCATACGAATACCGCTGCAAAAGTATTTGGACTAACACCAGAAGAGGTAGAGCCCAATATGCGGCGAAAGGCCAAAGAAGTGAATTTCGGCATCATCTATGGCATGTCTGCTTTTGGCCTATCTCAGAATCTAAACATTCCAAGATCTGAAGCCACTGAGATTATTGCTTCCTACTTTAAAGAATTTCCCGGTATCAAATCATATATGGATGATGTGGTAGAGAAAGCACGTGAAGTAGAGTATGTCGAAACCATCTTAGGAAGAAGACGATACCTTCGAGATATCAACTCTCGTAATGCAAACCTTCGCGGCTGGGCAGAGCGAAACGCTGTTAACGCCCCTATCCAAGGAAGTGCCGCGGATATGATCAAAGTGGCCATGATCAATGTACATGAATGGATGAAAAAAGAGAAGCTTCAATCCAAAATGATCATGCAGGTACACGATGAGTTAGTCTTCGATGCACACCAATCTGAGGTGGAGCTATTGAACCAAAAGGTTGAAGAATTTATGAAGAACGCCATCCCAATGGATGTTCCCATGGAAATAGGAATCGGACACGGAAAAAACTGGCTCGAAGCTCACTAACCAACCAGACTACGATACATTTATACTTTCAAATTGGTTATATTCTTGCAAATCAGTAACATAACCAATTTGATTCTATTTTCAATATCATTTGTACGAACAAATAACTCCACAAGCAGTGTTGAAAATTTCAAGTTATAATGTCTGAATGAATTATGACTCAATTTAAGATTTCAAAGCCTAAAAACATCCAATTAAATTATTCTTGGAATAACTTAAACAAATCACATGTTAATATACTCGAGAGTATATTAACAGTCAGCATTTTAGGATTCTGGAGTCAACCTAGAAACAATCGTCTCTAGATATATTATAACTGAAAACCAACCACTTACGGACAAAAATTCATGTTTAACTCATTATTATCAGTGATTTTTTAAAATCCGTCTAAACCTTAGGACACAATATTACCTGCTCCTAAAAGGATCAACTATCCTTGTAAACTTTCACTAATAAAGGTCTGAAGACCTAGTCAACAAATTTCAATTTATAACATTAATTATGGGGAAAATTTATCTCAGTATGGCCCTAGCACTATGCGTCATTTTTGGAAACGCACAGGAATACCAGCGGTTCGAAGCCGAGGACGGTGTAAAAAACGGAGGTATCTTTATTAACAATGATCAACCGCAAAATACCAGCGGCGGTGAGTACGTAAATGGCCTTTATATTGCAGGGGCCAAGCTTGACTTTATAATTCAAGCTCCGAGTGCCGGAATGTATACGCTTGTATTTCGGTATGCGACAGCCATGCAAACTGGTGGGACCGATATGAACATACAGCTTCGTGTGAACGCGTCTCCCATTAAAAACATTCAGTTCGTTACCACCCAGTCATGGGGTAACTGGAACAACCACACGGAGAATGTTTTCTTAAATCAAGGACAAAATATTATTACGTTGAGGCGTGAAAACTTTCATGTAAATAATTTCATTCTTGACTATATGTGGTTCCGAAGAGAAACGAATAACGGTGCTTTCAACCAGCCCATTAATCTCGGTCCTCAAAAATTATTCGTAAAGAAGTTAGTAGAGGTAGCGGACGGCAGAACCACCAGATTCATCTCTTTTGCCTTTCACAAAGACCGTCGATTTGTAGTAGACAACAACGGGTCGATATATGAAATATCTACAAATGCGCAAGGGGTAACTACTTCTAACTTGTTCTTCAATGTTAGAGATGCTATTCTTGCCAACACCGGAAGGGAACTGAACCAACAAGATGTCCCACATGGGGGACTTAGAAGTGTGGCTTTCCATCCTGACTTCGATCAAAACGGATTATTTTACACCTCGGTAATGGAGGACAGACCACTAGATATTTCTGGTCACACCTACTTGTCTGACCAACCTTCTGCGGTAATTCAAGCGGAGGCTTCTGGAAACAACGTTACTACACTAAATAACATTGCTGGATTTACGGGAGGCGGATTCCTGGGCCAAATCGACCAAGTTGGGGATTTTATCAACTTTCCATTGTCGTTAACAACGGAGGGACAGATTGGAACTAACATCTTTGAGCTTCGTTATTCAGCCGGTCCATACTCACCTGCCCCTAACGTTCGACAGCTTAATGCTTACGTAGATGGTGTATTCCAGAAGTCAATCAACTTCCCAGTAACGGGATCATGGGGAAACTGGCAAAACATTACGTTCGAATTGGACATCCCAACATTGCAAAGTACAGTATCCCTACGGTTTGACCCTCCAGGGTTCAACACAGGTCGTGTAAACATCGATAAGCTCACACAAAGATTGCCAGCAGATGGGGTAGTCATTGAGTGGAGATATAACAATAACACGAACCAAGTCATTCAGAATAGTTACCGGGAGGTATTTAGAGTAGGAATGCCAGTTTATGATCACCCGATCAAGCAAATTGCATTCAACCACTACGCAGTTAAGAATAGTTCTAATCCCAATAACGACTATGGTCTGTTGTATATCTGTCATGGTGACGGAAGTGTGCAGTCCGCTATTGCTGGTGGTGGGCAAAACTTAGATGATGCGTTAGGTAAACTAATGCGTATAGATCCTACAAATGGAGGTAGCCTTCCATTTAAGATCCCTAGCAATAACCCGTTTGCCAACAGCAATACATTGGTAACCCAGACACTTTTTGCATACGGATTCCGTAACCCGCATAACCTTGCTTTCGAAGCCAATAGAAATGGTGAACCGACAGTGCTCATTGCTGACGTAGGACGCGCAAACGTAGAAGAAATCAACTTTGCCAGAAGTGGACGTAACTACGGATGGGCGGAACGAGAAGGAACACTGATTCATAATCAAAACGCCAGTGCAGGAACGCTTCGTGGTGTAGAACCATTAGGACCAAACGATGGTGGAGGATTTGAGTACCCTGCGGCGCAATGGGGGCATCCACTTGAAGAAGGAAGATATGCCATTGCAGGAAGTTACGTGTATACGAACCCTAACAATGGTGAGAAGTACTGCATCTTCGGAAACTTCCCACAAACTGGTGAGATCTATTATAGCAACTATCAGGATTTATTGAATGCCAAGACTAGTCTCTCAGGAAATCAAACCACCAATCAGTTAACACAAGCGCCAATTAACCAGTTCGAGATTTATTTCGATCATGACAATAACTCGTCTACTCCGGCACAAGTTTATACGTTATTTCGAGATATCCTTAGACTTGAGTCCGGTTATGAAACACTTGGTAGAGTAGATTTCCGATTCGGTCAAGACCGTGACGGTAATATCTACATCACGAATAAGTGGAATGGATACCTCTACCAAGTGGAGGCTGTTCAGACAGGTGGCGTACTTGGAGATGGAGCTAGTGGTAGTGGCAACAGTTGTACCATAGAGATCTATGCCGCCGGAAAAAGTAATACCGAAAGCATGGCTTTGAAGCTCGATGGAGTCACTGTTCGTAACTGGCTGAACGTGGGCGGCTCGACATCCACACGAGTATTCCAAAAATTCACATATACTTACAACGGGAGCTTCTCGACCCTCTCAGTGGAGTTAACTAATGATAATGGCGGACAACGTGACCTTAGAGTTGATAGAATCGCAGTAGACGGCAGCACCTATCAAGCTGAATTTGCCTCAAAGTTTGACGCATTCGGAGGCAACTGCAACCCGTCAGGTAGCGAGTTCGCTTTCTGTAATGGCGGTTTCTTGTGGAATATCAATGGAAACTGCTCAGGTAGTAGATTCAACGATAAGAAATCTGCCTCGACTAGAACAATCGTATACCCTAACCCTGCAAATAACGAAGTGTGGGTGAATACACTGTCTGAAAATGCGAAGTTGGTTATTACCAACCTCTCTGGAATTCAAGTGGACACAAGAACTCTAGTAAGTAATTCTTCTAAAGTTGACATTCGTGGTTTTGAACCTGGGGTTTACTTTTTTAGTGTAAGCTCAAACGATAGTAATCAAGTATTTAAAATTGTAAAGCAATAAATTAAAAAGGCACGAAGAGTCTTGATAAGCTACTCCAGTTGGGGTAGCTTTTTTTTATTTAAAGACAAAATCGGAAGAACCTGAAAAATCAAGTGCTTTCTCAAATTGGTTATTTTACTTTAAGCCAGCAAAACAACCAATTTGATATCAGTCCGTTTTCGCACCATATACTATACACAAGATGTTAGTCAATTTCGAAAAAAAATTAACCTTATAATATGACACATAAAATAACCTAATAAGATATCAGCATGAAAAAATAAAGGCAAAACACAGCTTGAACTAATTCAGTTAAAAATGTAACAAAAACAATATACCAAACAGTATATTCTTCTGTTATAAAAAAAAACATGTTTTTGATATCTTTTTGTGAACAAAAAGAAACAAAACACAAACAACTGTTATTCAACACTTTATATAAAAATTTTTCTTTGACTTAATCAACTTTCTCCTGATATTAAATATCATGTATATTTCACGCCTATTGAACTTTACCAATACCGGTAAAGCTGTAATATTGCATATAGTAACGTAGTTAACACAGTTACAGTTTTCTAACAATTTTCAATTAATAACTAAGAAAAAAGCGATGAGAAAAAATCTACTCATTCTAATTGGCTTATTCTACCTGTGTAGTAGCCAGGCACAGGAGTATACCCGAATTGAAGCCGAAAGTGCAAGCCTTAACAACGGTGCCTTTGCAACCAATACGTTAGGGGAGTTTAGCGGAACTGGTTATGTAAATGGAATGTATAATTTAAATGCATTCGTCATATTTACCATACAAGCCCCTGCCGCTGGCAATTACACACTTGTCTTTAGATATGCCAGTCAAAGCAATCAAGAGACGACACGATCTATGCAGCTATTAATTAATAATAGTACTGTATCTACGGTTAATTTTCCAACTACTGCAAGGTGGAGTGACTGGCAAAACCATCAGACAACTGTAGCGTTGAATGCCGGATCAAATACCGTCAGGCTTCTAAGAAGGTCTTTTGATCCAAGTCATGTCATCTTAGATTACATGTGGTTTTTCCGGGAAGCTAATAACGGTCCTTTCAATAAGCCGATCAACATCGGTAGTCAAAAGATGTTCGTCAAGAGACTCGTAAAGCCAGCAGGAAACGATGTACCACGATTTAATACGTTTGCTTACACCGGTAACAGAAGATTCGTCGGTGAAGAAACTGATGGAAGAATTTTTGAAATCTCTACGAATAATCAGGGCCAGACCACTTCAAGTCTATTCTTCGACGTAGATGCGGCGATTAGAGCAAATACAGGAAGAGGATTGAACACGGCTAGCGCATTCCATGGTGGACTTCGTGGGTTAGCGTTTCACCCTGAGTTTGCAACAAACGGTCTATTCTATACTTCTGTGATGGAAGATCGTCCTCTAAATACAGCGGGGCTTACCTATCTATCTGATGAAAGCACACAATTTGTGGAAGCTGAAGCTTCCAATACCAATGCAGTTGTCTTAAGTGCAGGTTCTGGGTTTACAGGTTCTGGATACGTTGGTGGGTTTAACAACCCTGGCACATTTGTTGAATTCGTTACAGAGATATCTACAGACGGACAGTTTGGTGATAACATTTTTGAAGTTCGCTATGCCGCAGCGCCTCTAGCTGGTCTTCCTAACACCAGAAAGATGAATGTTTACGTCAATGAGCAGTTTCGTAAGACTATCGATTTCCCACAAACTGGTGGTTGGACGAACTGGAATACTGTGACATTTGAACTAGAACTTAGAGCAAGAGAAAACAAAATTTCATTTCGATACGATAATCCTCCTAGTGGCAACACCGGTCGTGTAAATTTTGATAATCTTACCCTGAGACTTCCTGCAGACGGCGTACTTATCGAGTGGAGATACAATCATTCTACCAATCAGGTGATTCAAAGCAGCTACCGTGAAGTATTCCGTGTAGGCATGCCCGTTTATGATCACCCGATTAAGCAAATAGGGTTCAACCCATTCGCACGAAGTGGGAATATTAACACCTTTAGCGACTATGGTTACCTATATATCACACACGGCGACGGTAGTATACAATCAGCTACAGCTGGCGGAGGACAAAACCTAAACGACGCTCTAGGAAAGGTGTTGAGAATCAACCCACTACAAAGCGGAACTTCACCGTTTAGCATACCAAATACTAATCCTTGGAGAAATAGCGGTTCCCTAATCACGAGAACCATATATGCGCGTGGATTTAGAAACCCACATCATATTTCTTTTGAAGACTATGGTTCTGACAACAGACCGACGATCATCGTAGCTGATGTAGGCCGTGAAAACGTAGAAGAAGTAAACCTAGTACGCTCTGGAGGAAATTACGGATGGGCTTCTCTCGAAGGAACTTTTGTCCATGATCAAGTAGGAAACACTGGTTTCATCGAAGGTATTCAGCCGCTTCAAAACGGCATGGGATATCATAATTTCATCTATCCAGCAGCGCAATGGGGACACGACGATCCTAATGGACGATTTGCGATTGCAGGTGGTTATACCCACACAAATACGGCGACTGGAGCTAAGAATTATATATTCGGGGACTTCCCTCAAACTGGTGAAATCTACTATTGTAATTTCAATGATTTGACTTCAGCGAACACAAGATTTTTCAGTAACCAATCTTATACATCACTGACACAAGCGGATATCTTCCAATTCGAAATCTATTTCGATCACGATGATAACCCAAACACAGCACCATTGGTCTTTGATAATATGCTGGATGTCTTAAGACAAGAGCCAGGATTCGGAGACTTGGAGCGTGTAGACTTCCGATTTGGACAAGATGAAGACGGTATCATCTATATCATGAATAAGCGAAATGGATGGCTTTACCAAGTACAAAACATTCAAACCGGAGCAGTACTAGGAGATAGTGGCAGTTCCAACGATTGTACTATTGATGTATATGCCGGTGGTAGTACCAATACAGAGACTATGG
>CAYMST010000212.1:0-8200 GCA_964393115.1 uncultured Roseivirgaceae bacterium
CAATCAAACGAAAAGTCAATCAATTAAAAAGACTGGTTTACTGGCGGTAACTATCTGCCTCATGTTCGTTGGGAAAGCGCAAGACTCCCTGAAAATCGTGCAACTGGATGACGTGGTGGTCACCGGGAATAAAATCGAAACCACCATTGAAAAGTCTGGAAAGACGATCTATAAAATTGAACGAAAACAAATAGAGGCGAATGGCGGTAAAGATGTTACTGATTTGCTCAATGAAATTCCAGGTGTCCAAATCGATGGAAACTTTGCTACCCCAGGAACGGATATTGGGTATCGCATTAGAGGAGCACAGAGTGAACAAACGTTGATTCTTATTGACGGTGTTCCGTATAATGATCCTTCTGGTTTGGCACAAACCTTTGACCTACGAATGTTGGATCTAGACCAAGTTGAGTCGATTGAAGTGCTGAAAGGAAGTCTTAGTTCGCTGTATGGAACAGGCGCTGCTGCTGGTGTGATTAATATTACGCTCAAAAAATCCGCAAGAAAGATGGTGGCCGGCTCAGCAAATGTTAATTTCGGCAGTTTTAACACACTTACTTCTGGCGCGAATGCTTCGGGTACGGTGGGAAAGTTCAATTATTTAGTAAGTAGCGCTTACAAATCATCCGATGGCTTTTCAGCAGCAAGAGACACACTTGGTGATCAGGGCTTTGATGATGACGGACTTGAAAGTCTTAATTTTTTGGGTAAGCTGGGTTATCAATTTACTGATCGATTTTCGGTAGGTTTAATGGCCGCCTATGATCAAGTAGAAAGTGGCTTTGACGGCGGGGCATTTCAAGATAATGACTCACAACTAGAGTTAGACTTGTTAAAGTTCGCGCTTTATTCCTCCTATAGATGGGCAACAGGAAGTGTAAAGGGTAACCTGTCTTATCACACCAATGAGCGGGAGTTTAACTCACCTGACTTCCTTGACCCTACAGTAAGAAGTATTAGCAAGTTTCGTGGGGAGACACTTCAGGGCGATGTCTTGATAAATCAAAATCTAAGCGATCATGTTAAGTTAATTGGTGGTGTGAATCTTCAACGACCCGTTTGGAAGCCCGAGCAGGCGGATAACGAAAGCTTCACCATGATAGACCCGTATGCTTCTGTCATCTATGATTTAGATGACTTCAATATTCAAGCCGGAGGAAGACTAAACTTTCACAACTTATATGGATCTAATTTTGTTTGGAACGTCAACCCCAGCTATCTGATTAACTTAGGGACTAGTAAGCTAAAGGTTTTAGGTTCGTATGCTACGGCTTTCCTTGCTCCATCACTTAACCAGTTGTATGCCGGCGACTTCGGCTTTCTAGCCACAGACGCAGGAAATCCAGATCTCAAGCCACAGGAGTCAGAATCTTTTGAAGGTGGATTAGAGCTTATGGCAAATAGGAGATTTCAATTAGGAGCAGTTTTCTTTCACAGAAACGACAAAAACAAAATTGATTTTCTGTCGAATGAGACGTTTACAGATGGTGGATATATAAATCTAGACGGGGAAATAGAAACCAATGGTTTCGAAATCAACGGGAGTTATTCTTTTAATGGTAAGGTGACCTTATCAGGTCATTATGCTCATACGAACATATTAACCGATGACGAAATCCTGCGAAGAGTACCTTACGATAAGTATGGGTTCTCGCTGTCGATTATTCCTAAGAAAGATGTGCTATTGAAAATCAACCATTTGCATGTTGGGGAAGTAAGGGAGAATAAGGACGTGAAACTTAATCCTTACCATCTTTTTGATGGATTTGCTTCATATCAATATGAAGACTTTATTCTATCATTGGGTGTGAACAATATTTTTAATGTAGACTACATAGACCGTTTTGGCTGGAATACAGCACAGAGAAATTACGAATTTGGTGTGAAATATAATTTTTAGGTCCATTGGTTTAGATCTAAAGTCTCAATAGTAGACGACATTATATAATATTTAAGATACCTTGGGTATTCGTAAATAGGCTGTTCATCAAGTTTTGGACAGCCTATTTGTATTTTAGACTTAAATTCAAATCATCATCAAGATGCCTTTAGTAACGCCCCTAATTCCCGAACATGACTTGGAAACGCAAGAACTGGCGCAGTTTTTTAACGAAACGCTGGGATTCTGTCCGAATTCGATCCTGACCATGCAGCGCAGACCCGCTATTTCCAAGGCGTTTATTCAACTGAATATGGCCGTTATGGAAAATAAGGGACGAGTGACCTCGGCCTTAAAACGAATGATCGCTTGGGTGAGTAGTAATGCCACGGGGTGTCGGTATTGTCAGGCTCATGCGATCAGAGCTGCGGAACGTTATGGCGCTGAACAAGATAAATTGGATAACATCTGGGAGTATAAAACGCATCCCGCATTCAGTGAAGCAGAACGCGCGGCTTTGGATTTTTCCTTTGCGGCCTCCGTTGTGCCAAATCAAGTTGATGCCGCCATAAAAGCAGAATTATCTAAATATTGGAATGAAGACGAAGTGGTGGAGATGCTCGGTGTTATCTCACTTTTTGGTTATCTCAACCGCTGGAATGATAGTATGGGGACCGTTTTGGAGGAAGGTGCTATAGAAAGCGGAAACAAATATTTGAGTCAGCACGGGTGGGAAATAGGTAAACACCAATAGCAGTGCCCTCTCCTTTCCGAAATGAAGCTATCGTTTACCTCGAATCGGGTTCGTAAAGTCTAGCGTCTTCCAATATGTAATTGCAATGGTCAAGATCATCCGTATTCAATTTCAGCCTGCCTATGATAGTGGCTATTTGATCCATTCGGAATTTCGGACGTTTGCCGGTCAGTGATAATTCAACGATGGATTCTGGACCTGCACTGCCGCAAAAGTAGCATGAAGCATTTGGATAGCGAGAAAGCACATAAACACCTTTTCTTGGACTGACGGCGATGATATAGCCCCTTAGGAAAACCTCTTTTCCTCGATACGCAGTGACGAAAGAGCCAAAATGTGGGCGGTAATAATAGGTGTCTATTTCCTTGCTGTACTGTTCAGTGAACCGGACATCATCGAGTGTCTTCCAAGTTATTCTTTCTTGTGAGGTTCCTTCGAGGGCTATAAGGATAAAAACCAATATTAATTGTAGAATTCGAATGGCGCTAGACAAAATAAAAAGTTTTGTAAGTAGAGAAAACTGCGGAATGTTGGTGAATCATTTCTCTTTGCAAGTTTCAAAATTATTGATGTCCTTCTGTTGGCGGCTATTAAATGTGGACAATGGATAAGGGTAAAATGATGAAAGCATCATTGATAGGTGCAATACTTTTTGTGTACGTGGTCTTTTAACCGCCATTTTCCAGATTATTCCTTTTTTTATTAAACGCAACATGGTTGCGTTTATGGTGTTGGTTGTATTTTTGTTATGTAGACAAATAAATAAGCGCGATAACCTAAAAAAACATGAAAACGGAGGTAACTATTCAGAACTGGGTGATGGGCACTGCTCCTGAAGTATTAGACGACATTCATGAAGAGGAGATAAATATTGCCATTTTAGATCGAAACGTTGCCCAGTTATCTTTGGAATCAAACCAATTGATCGATCAAAACATTGAGTTTAGATCTAGCGGTGAGATAGATAAAATCCTCGACGATGTCACTAATTCGAAAAGACTGCATGATTGTTTTCAAATCAAACAGGATATGGAGAAGTTGCTTTTACTTTTTCAGAAAGTCAGCATCGCAACAAGCTTTCGTTTATTGCTCGCGACTATACAGGACAATATGTGTACCAAGTTCCATTCCGATATCAATGACTTGAGAATGCTGTGTACATACTCTGGTCAGGGTACACTTTGGCTTACAGAGGATAATATTAACCTCGCAGCATTAGACCCTAAGAGAATTAATGAAAGTATAGCGATTGATACCGCTAGAATTCAACAGGTGAAAACAGGTGCTGTTGCGATATTAAAAGGAGCTGTTTATCCAAAACAGGGGACCAAAGCGGTTTTACATCGTAGCCCCATGATTAGCGAAAGCAGCGAAAAAAGGCTACTCCTTCGCATTGACACAAATGATCGTTCAAACTTCTAACCAACTCTTTTGTGAGAGAGTCTCATTACTTTCTGGTTTATAAACTGATTAATTCGATTGGAGGTTAATCCTGTAATGCAACTGGGTTGCGTTTGTATTGGTTTCAGTAGCTTTGTTACTTGGAAAAAGAATTATTGTCTGTTTATGATATTAAGTGGTCGTGAAATAGCAGCTCGTATGGGAAAGGATATCGATATTACTCCTTACAACCCGGATCAGCTGAATCCGAATAGCTATAACCTCAAGCTTCATGACGAGCTCTTGGTGTATGATAGCCATGTGTTGGATATGAAAGTTGAGAATAAAGCGTCTAGTTTAATGATTCCGTCTACCGGTATACAGCTTGATCCAGGTAAGCTTTATTTGGGACGCACAGTCGAACACACCAGGACAGATAACTTAGTTCCCATGTTAGAGGGGAGAAGTAGTATCGGGAGATTGGGGATGTTCGTACATGTTACCGCGGGCTTTGGGGACGTAGGCTTCAATGGCTATTGGACGCTAGAAATTTTCGTCGTGCAACCGTTGATTATCTATCCCAATGTGGAGATATGCCAAATCTACTACCATCATCTAGATGGTGAATACGCGAATTATCAGAGCGGAAAATACCAGAATAATTCAGGTATTCAGCCTAGTAAACTGTACCTTGATTTTGAAAAAAAGACACGTTAATGGTGTTTACTTATGGCTATAAAAGTGGATAGATAAGTATGTTGATCAGTAAAATAGCTCGATATGTCGCGATAGGTCTAGTAAGGTTTTATCAGGTAGGCATTTCTCCGTTCTTCCCCGCCTCATGTCGTCATACGCCAACATGCTCCGGGTATATGGTAGAAGCGATTCAAGAGTGGGGGGCTGTTAAAGGTATTTACCTCGGCATCAAGCGTCTTTCCAAATGTCATCCATGGGGGACTCAAGGGTATGATCCCGTTCCCAAAAAGAGAAATTGTGATTGTAGCTAAGAGTGATAGCCTTTAACGACCCAGGTGTTTCATACCCATCGTATTCACTGATTTTCAAGGGCTGTTTTTTTTAAATATCAATGTAATACCATTTAAACTATAATGGTATAAGACCATTAACGAAAAGTCAGAGAGATGAACCTTTTTAAGAAAATGACCAAGTCAAAAAAGTTGCCTGTAACCGTTCTTAGTGGTTTTTTGGGGGCAGGAAAGACCACATTGCTCAATCATGTATTGCATAACAAAGAAGGGCTGAAAGTAGCCGTGATCGTAAATGATATGAGCGAGGTGAATGTCGATGCCGATTTGGTGAAAAATGAAAACACGTTGTCTCGAACAGAAGAAAAACTTGTCGAGATGAGCAATGGCTGTATCTGCTGTACCCTTCGTGAGGACCTCATGGTAGAGGTGGAGAGGCTGGCTAAGGAGGATAGGTTTGACTATTTGCTAATAGAGAGTACCGGAATCAGTGAGCCTGTACCGGTGGCACAGACGTTTAGTTTTGTTGATGAAGAAAATGGGATTGATCTATCAAAATTCAGCTTTGTAGACACCATGGTCACGGTGGTCGACGCCTTTAACTTTTTCAAGGATTTTGGCAGCCCTGAAAGCTTGAAGGACCGAGATCTAACCGATATGGAAGAAGATGATAGGTCCATTGTCAATCTATTAACCGATCAGGTGGAGTTTGCTAATGTTATCGTGCTGAACAAAACGGATCTTGTATCGGAAGAATCCATTGGCGCTCTTCGCGGCACCATTAAAAAACTCAATCCTCATGCCAAGGTGATCGAGTCTTCTTACAGTAAAGTGAGCCCAACGGAGATTCTGAATACGGGCCTCTTCGACTATGAAAAAGCAGAGCAAAGCGCAGGATGGCTAGAGGAGCTCAGGAAAGAAAAGCATACTCCTGAGACTGAGGAGTACGGCATAAGCTCTTTTGTATACCGTAGCAGGAAGCCATTTGATCCAATCCGGTTTTTAAACTTCGTAAGGCAAGATTTTCCTGAAACCATATTGCGTAGCAAAGGGGTTTTTTGGCTTGCCTCACGACAAGATCAAGCATTTCTTTGGAGTCAGGCGGGTGAATCACTTAAGGCAGATAATGCTGGAGTCTGGTGGAGTAGTGTTCCTTTTAAGCAACGCCTTCGGCATTTAACGTTCTTAGAAAATCAAGAAAAGATTGAAGCCAACTGGGATAAGAAATTTGGCGATCGAAAAAATGAAATCGTTTTCATCGGTAGAGATATGGATAAAGAGTTGATTATATCCGAGTTGGAGAACTGCCTGAGTACGGAAGATGAATTGGCTGCTGGTTTTTGGTTAGACGGATATAAGGACCATTGGCCTTTGGAGCGATTTTCTGAAGTGAGCTAAAAAATGGTTGTAGTCTGTCTTTTATGGAGACATTAAAGTGTAGAAATTGGAATCTAATATTTATATCAAAAATACGCTAACAGGCGAAAAAGAGTTGTTTTCGCCGATCGCGAAGGATAAGGTAGGCATGTACGTATGTGGTCCCACAGTCTATGGGGAGCCTCATCTTGGTCATGCACGTTCGGCCATTACATTTGATATTGTATATCGCTATCTGAGGTTTGTGGGATATAAAGTGCGCTATGTACGAAATATAACCGATGTTGGACATTTAGAAGATGAAGTAAGTGGTCAGGGCGAAGATAAAATCATCAAAAAAGCCAGACTTGAGCAGCTGGAGCCCATGGAAGTTGCGCAGCGGTATACCAACTTATATCGAGATACTATGACGCAGCTCAACGTCTTACCGCCTTCTATAGAGCCAACAGCATCTGGTCATATCATAGAGCAAATAGAGGTGATAAAGCAAATTATCGCCAACGGAATGGCCTATGAGAAAGATGGTTCTGTATACCTTGATGTGATTCAGTACGCCGATAAATACCATTACGGTGAATTATCGGGAAGAGTCCTTGATGAGCTGCTATCCGGGAGTCGCGCTTTGGCAGGGCAAGAACAAAAGAAGCACCCAGCTGACTTTGCCTTGTGGAAAAAAGCAGAAGCATCCCATATCATGCAATGGTCATCGCCATGGGGTATGGGATTTCCTGGCTGGCATGTGGAGTGTACGGCTATGAGTAGCAAGTATCTGGGGGTTCCATTTGATCTTCATGGCGGAGGGATGGATTTGAAGTTTCCGCATCATGAGGCAGAGATTGCTCAGAGCTATGCAGCGTTTGGTTGCTCACCGGTCAACTACTGGATGCATAATAACATGATGACACTAGACGGTCAAAAAATGGCGAAGTCAAAGGGGAATTTTATTTCCCTTGGCCAAATGTTTAGTGGTGATCATCCATTACTTGAGAAGGCATATCATCCTATGACGGTGCGGTTTTTGATGTTACAGGCGCACTATGGTAGTCCCATTGATTTTTCAAATCAAGCCTTACAATCTGCTGAAGTAGCGTGTAATAAGCTGCTCAAGGGACTAGATTTTCTAGAAAAGCTTAAAATCGACAGTAACAAAGACATCGATATTGCGCTCTCAGAAAGAATAGAGACGATCTGCCAAGATTGCTATGGCAAAATGAATGATGACTTCAATACGGCAGAAACTATTGCCTGTCTGTTTGAACTGTTGTCATTGGCCCATAAGCTGGAGCAATCAGGAAGTGTTATTTCATCAGGATCCTTTCAGATGTTGCAAACTACTTTTCGGGGTTTCTTGCAAGACGTATTGGGGATTCAATCTGAGGCAAGTTCAAATGATGAGATATTACCTGATGTATTGGATATCCTTTCCGAACTGCGACAAGAAGCCAGGGCGAAAAAAGATTTTGCGTTCTCCGATTACATACGAGATCGACTGGCGAACCTCGGAATCCAGATGAAAGACAGCAAGGAAAAAACGACTTACGAGTTCAATAAAGCTTGATAACCTGTCTGTCTACACTGTATCCTAATGATCCAGTGTAGACGTCATTTCTGCTTAGGCCTGAAGACTTTCATTTCTACCTCGTTAGTTTCTAGGTATGGTCCTTCAATGAGGTCTATGCAATAGGGGATGGCTGGGAAAACAGCTTCAAGGCATTCTTTAATAGATTTTGGCTTACCAGGAAGATTAAGAATCAACGTGTTTCCTCTAATTCCAGCGGTTTGACGTGAGAGAATGGCGGTGGGAACGTATTGTAGACTTACTTG
>CAYMST010000213.1:0-6688 GCA_964393115.1 uncultured Roseivirgaceae bacterium
CTTTGTTCCCAATCCTCCTGGGTTAGAGCCATTCCCACTATTTCCATTATTATTTGGTGATCCACTATTTCCCCCATTGGAACTACCTCCATCAGGAGATGGTGGGTGATTAGCCGCTTTGTTGAAGTCCTTTTTGGCTTTGTCCTTAATCTTATCTCTGGCGGCGATCTCTTCTTTTTCTA
Organism: uncultured Roseivirgaceae bacterium; assembly: GCA_964393115.1. Taxonomy (GTDB): domain Bacteria; phylum Bacteroidota; class Bacteroidia; order Cytophagales; family Cyclobacteriaceae; genus CAYMST01. The sequence goes on from CAYMST010000213.1 coordinate 183, forward strand.
CTGAGCGCAAAACACCTTCCCTACCCCTTTCTCCAAAGTGCAGCTTTTCTCGTATTAACTTCCGTTCTTGTTGTTCCTTCAATGTTTGGGAAATTCTGTCCCTTTCATCTTGTGCCCGGGCAGCCCTTTGCATCTCTTCAGTGCCTAAATAAACCTTATTAGCATATTTAGTCTTCCATCTACGTTCGATTTCCTTGTTATCTTTTTCCACTTCCCTCTTGAACTCTTTGTCAATATTGTCAAAGCCTATCCTGTCCATAATTTGAATATTTTATCAATTTGAGGTAAAATGATTTTGAATACTTTAACTTATTCACAGGAGAAATTTACATAATTTACAATATTGTCCATTTAAGTGATGAACTCATATACGATATTAATCGCTATATTAAGCTGACTGATTCCGACCCACTACCCAATAAAATAGAATTCCCGACAGAATATAAGAAAGATGTTCTTCGATACATCGATATTCTCAATACATTCGAAAATGATCCTGAAAAGGCTGCAAAAGCTAAAAATAAAGCTATTGAAAAAGCCGAAGCAGCAATGGATAAAGTTTATGAAGAAATGCTCTCCCATATACCCAAACCCACAAAAGACCATTTTTATGCTTGCTTTAATTCTATTGAAGAAGCCGAATCATATAGAGAAAAAGTGAACAAAAAAGCAGGAGTAGCATTCTCACATGTTCTCGATCAGGAATTTTATAAGATCGTCTTTGACCACAAATGGTTAGAGCTAGAGACCCCACAAACATTTAACTAATTTGAAATAGCTCTACAATCTTGGGGGTGGTAAGAGAGGCGTACTCTAAGGTGTAATAGTCACGACTTGTTCTGACAGTTTAGCTTAATCAGGCATCGTTTTTAGAAGAACTTGTATCTATAAGATACTCAAAATTTGTTTCTTGCACTTTGAGATTTTTTCTCTTGCCTATACTTACTAGAAATAGGTTGCTCTTCTCCACATATTCTTAGACTTTTTTCATCAAACATTTTTCTAAGGTCTTTTCTGTGTTCGCCATCTCTAGAGGTCTTTAGCCTTTGCTCCTCAATCTCCTTTTCAAGCTTTCCTCTGGCCTCGGCTATCCGCTGATCTGTGTCAGCCAAAGTCATTTCCAATGCTGTTTTCTCCTGTTCAAGGGATTTATGCTTGCCTGTAATTCTTGCCCATAGCCCTGACTTCTTGATTTTCTTTTCAACCGCCGCAATCTGCTGGAGCTGGTCATCCCGCTTGTAGTATTCGGTGAGATGGGTCTCGAGCTCGCCACGCTTTTTACTCTCAAAAGCGTCAAAAGCCCACCTCTTCTCAAGATGATCGATATCTGTTCCCGGTTGAACCGTTTTTGCCTTTTGAGTGCTGGTTTTCTGCTGAAGTGGCGACTTGATCCTTTCAGACTTCGAAGGCTTAGCCGCTTTCTGCCCTGTCTTTTTTTTCTTCTCGCTTTCTTTCTTTTTAGCGGCCTCCATTGCAGCATCAAGCATCTTCTCTTCTTGCTGCATGTTGTAAGCATCCCTATCCACGCTCTGCCGATCAAAAGCCAAGTCTTTGGCTATGGGAAGATCATTGAAGGAAACATCCTTGAGCTTGGCTTTAATATCCTTCGCACGTTGTCCTTTAAGCTGCCTGGATAAGGCCGTGATGTTCCCGTCTTCAGCCACTAAAACCACTCTGCCTTTATTGCCCTGGGCAAGGGTATATCCCTGCTCCTCCAGTCTGTCCCGAAACGCTTGACCCGTCTCAGCCTTTTCATAGAGATCGCGGATCATGTCTGCATCCGTGCGCTCTTTACCTCGATGCTTGACAAACTCCTTTTTGAGCCGCTTTTCATTGTTAGCGATACGCTCTGGGCAATGGTCGCGGCCATGCGCTTTGTCATGGGCTTGTGCCCATTTAGAAAGGGTCAAACGATCCTTGGACATGACCTTGGTTTTCCCCGTTTGCGGGTCAACCAGATTGCAAATAATATGGATATGGGGATGCTGCCTGTCGGTATGACACACGATGACCGCTTCATGATTTTGAAGACCCAACTTTTCAAGACTGGAGTCTGCGGCCTGTTTCATTTCCTCACGGGTGGGATGGTCATCTTTGTGCCATGCAAGCGCATAAGCATAAACGGGTTTTTGCGATTTACGGCCAACTTTGCTCGTTCCGTTCATCTCCTTGATCCGCTCTGCATTGATTGCAGTATAGGCCATATAATTCATGGCCTTCTGTGGATCGTCCGTATGAAGGTTTCGGGTCTGCGTCCAGCTCACTCGCTCTTTGCTCTGGGCTTCCTTATCGTGAAGATAATAAAGCCCTGCGCCTTTAAACGATGATCCGCGTGCTGCTACTTGAGGTATCACGTATCTAGAGATTGGATGGCTTGATCGAGGAGGTCATTCAGCCGTTGATAAACAGCTTCAAGCTTTGGACTGAACTTCCCTGTGGAGTGGGCCAAATGGGTCAACTGGTTTAGGTTGTTCCCGATTTTGCGGAGTTCATAGATCAGGGCAAAATCAGCCTTAGACTCTTTGATGACGACTTTTCCATCAATGGCCATGCTGCGCACAAATTCACTGGTGCTGACTCCCGCTTTTGCGGCCTGTGCTGCAACGCTTGCTTTCTCCGCAGGGGTGCAACGGATATGCGGCAAAAAAACAGAGCGTTTGTCAGTCGTCGATTTTTGAGGTCTGGCCATGACGCAAGCGGGTCAGGTGAATGTGACAGGGAAAAAGAACGCGAGTGGTTTTAAGAGTGGGATACAACGGGGGGCGATACCCCCTTGTCAAGAGCGTTTTTGTGGCACAAAAACATATCTTGCTACTCTTAGCCTCAATCTACGGAACCACCCCCACTTTCACAAGTCACGCTCGTCCAGTATTCCCGCTTGTCCACAACTATGGGTTACCTCTCTCTCGGATCGATTACCCTAGAACAACGCCAACTGATTCCCTTCAGACCCCTGGTTATCTTTTGGTGGATCTTTGACCATCTTAGGCTCTGCCCATAAACGCGACTGCTCTTTCTCGATCGGAACGATACCCATTCGTGGCCATCGGTTAATATGCCAGCCTCCATACCATTCCATCGTTAGCGTGTTCATCCAGGCCACTTCTGCTTTGATCCCGTTCATGAACAAATTGACCACAGACATTTTTGCACAAGTAACGGTATTATCCGCGCCATAGAATGTGTTATTGGGATTGCTCTTGGCAAACGCCAAAACCAGTCGGCCAGACCCACACGCAGGATCGGCAACGGTCTTGCCTGTAATCGTGCCTGGCTCCCCGTGCATCTGGGTTATCATCTGGCATATGCTTTCGGGAGTAAAAAACTGCCCATTCTGCCCGCGTGTGATCTGCTCGGTGTAGAACTCACCTAGCAAATCGGAATACGGTGCTTGTAAAGCGTTAACCTGGATCATTCCCATCATCTTGGCGAACTCATTCAGTTCTTCCCTGTCGTAGCCTTTGATGGTGTCGAGATAAAGGGCTTCGTTGGCCGCGTCCTTCTCGCGACACCCGGTCATGATATTGGTTTCATGGTAGCTACAGACAGCCATCGTCAATAGATCGTTGAAAACATGGCTTAAGCCATGTTTTCGCCCCAGATTCATGGCGGCGTGTTCAAAATCTTTGTAAAGCTCTGGACTATGTGACGACACGACCCCTCCCCTCTCCCTTGTCTAGACAAGAAAGAGCCTGCATGTCAACAGTTCGATTGGCTTAGTAAATGAATTTCGAATTTTAAGCCCCTCTGAGGGCTTTTGATGCTTTCCCCCTTCCCCTTTAGCTAGAACAGGTTTAAAGCGCACCACGGGCAATCCTGGGCCGAAGATGCAGGGTTTTAAGGTGTTCGCTTCGCTCACAAATTTATTTATGCCTCCGGCGGGGATTTTTCCAGCCACTTGCAACAAAAGCAGGGGAAAAGAAAACAGGATATGCTCACGTGGTGCATATCCTGCGGTACATCTTATTTTTTAGACTAGGTGCCAAAGTCTGAAAGCATCTGCTTCCATTGGTCTGGCTATTGCTAATGGGTTGCTTCCCAGCATTGCCCATGTCCTCTTCACCAGACATTTTCAATGTAGAAGAAATCCTGTTCATTCGCAATGGGTGGTTTTGTCCTTTACACAGGGGGGCTTCATCTTCTCTTGAGCCACTTTTTGAGGAAGTGAGCGGATGTGTGCAAGGTGCAGCTGGATTGAGGCGACTTCAGAGCGGCTTGCTCACTTCTGCGAACGGGCTACCTTTGCTTCAAGAGAATGGTGAAGTACGAAACATTTCGTAGCCGCCCCCTTCTCTCATCTTCTCATTTCTGCTTTTGTTGTTTATGGCTCTTAAAAATCCTGGGGGTTTGGGGGCTAGCCCCCAATAAATTAACCTATGAGCGTAGCGAATGCCTTAAATAGCCCTAGTTATCCACATAATTATATGGTCAGTTATCATCTAGTTTTATATAAGTTATAAAAGTTATGCATGAACATATCCTTATAAGACGTTTATAATCAGATAGATACAAAAAGTGAAAGGACGTAACAGGACGATGAAAGGGGCTTAATAGGACGATACTTAGGGACGTAACAGGACGATAGCGAGGGACTTAATAGGACGATAGCTCTGGATAAGCTTGTGGATTAAAAATGGCCTATGACCTTCATTATCAATGAGTTTTCCATATTGCATGTGAATAACTATCGTCCTGTTACGTCCCTTTTCCTGTATCGATCAGTTTTTGGTCAAGAGCAACAAACGTAACGTTTTGCAAAGCTTCCTTTGCCGTAGAGAATCGCTTTCGGGAAAACGCACATACGTACCAATCTTGAGTCGAAGTCCTTTGGGTTAGTAGAACCCAGTAATCAGGGATTGCCTGTTCATTGACAATTTTTTCTATCATTTTTCTAAACGCACCAGGCTTTCTCGTTATCCCACTCCGTTCATGAACAGTACTTAATTTCATCTGGAGCTGGCCTTGGTTCGTACTGCCAACAATTTTACGGCACAGCTTAAATAGAAACCGTTCTAACCCACTCTCTATGCGGAAGTATTTACGTGGAAGGGTCAGTACCTTTCCCGCTATAATGCCATCATACAGCCATTCATTGAGTTCTAGTTCAATGGCAACAAGTCTTCCATTTTCTTCAACTGTCTTCCAATCATTGATCCAGCTAAACCCTACGCGCTCTTTAATCCGACTATTCTCACGTTTAATCGTGGTTTTGACACTTGTGGTTTGCAGCCTTTCTAAAGACTCCTTTAGACGTCTGTATTGCTCTCCTCCTGTACCCTTACCTAGGAACTCGAGGATGTCATACTGAGACATCTTTATTCTTCGAGAAGTCTCCAATCCCCTGTTTTTTGCGGCCATAATCTGACTAGCTACATAGATTAAGACATCTGCATCGTAGATATTTGCGATACCATATTCCTCTTGGCCAGTTATGGTTACCTTAACCCTTCCATCGTCATACTCAATGGCCGTCGTCCGTTTCCGCTTGGAAAGACTGAAAAAGGGATAAGTCATCAGGTCCTGCTGATCCTTAGCAGGGATAATTGCGGCCATCCCTGGTTCAAATAGATTAAGCTGTATCTCTTTCTTTTTAGCCATAGGCAGTGGTCTCTACTTTTTTAGTTTCATCTGTTAAGAAACATTCATGCTTGTCATGAAGATATAACTGCTTGAAATGCAAACTTCTACAAATAAATAGAGAGGATTAAAAGTATTTTACTTAAAAACGTTTTTAAGTAAAAACGTTTTTAATGCTTATTGGTCTAGATACTTCATGTCCTCACGCCCAGCCAGCTTCTGGTATTGAGAAATAGCTGCCTGGGCAAGAAGCTGGAATCGCTCTTCTTTGGTCATTTTACGCTCAATGAGGAGTGCATTAATAGCCTCTAGGTTTGACAAGACGTTCAGCTGTGCAATATCGCTGTGATCCCTGATATTTCCAGTCTTAGCCAGCTCAGGGTTCTCTGAACGCCATTGCTTAGCTGTCATTCCAAAGACAGCCATGTTGAGTAGATCGGCCTCTTCGGCATAAATAATCCAGTCTTGTACCTTCCTTTGTTGCGTTTGAATCTTTGGAATAATGTGTTCCTTGATTGTATCTGTGTGAAGGCGATAGTTAACCTTGGAAAGAAAGCGTTGATAGTTCCATTGAAGACGTTGCTGCTTATACGCATCCTCCTTCAAAGCTAAATAGTCTCGGATCAAGAAAAGCTTGAATTCAGCACTAATTCTTGACCCAAACTCAAACGCAATATCACGGTGAGCATATGTCCCTCCCCCTCGACCTCGTTTGGTGATAATTCCTATCGCGTCTGTCTCTTCTATCCATTCTGTGACTGAAATTGCAAAACGGTCGAGGCCAGCTTGATTGTAAAAGGCTTCAAATTTGAAGCCTTTAAAGTTTGGGTTGTAGCTTTTTTCCCAGACCCCTAAAAATTCAAGCGTATTTTTATTTCTCAGCCAATTTTGGATTTTATTGCTAAAGCTAAATGGTGAGCAGCTAAAAT
>CAYMST010000213.1:6698-8120 GCA_964393115.1 uncultured Roseivirgaceae bacterium
CTCAGCCAATTTTGGATTACGAGTGAAGCCCGTTTTCCATCCCCTACCATATCTGTGAGGCTGATGTAATCCTCGTCGTCAATCCGCGAGATAGTTATATCTCGACCTTGGACTGTCATGATTTGATTTCTCTTTGCCACTTTCGCTTCTCCTTCAATTAATTAGCTACATGCAGTAAAAATGGAATAAACTTAAATACGTTTATACTTTTTTACTTAAAAACTCAAGAATTGCAGCATTAACAAGTTGTGCCTGACTCTTATATGGACTATCGGGAAGAGCCCTCTGCATAGCCTTGAGCGTCTTAGTAGGTATGTCTGCGGTCAATCGACTAGTCTCCTCTTCAAACGATGCAGGGCGACCTGTCTTCTTCCTTATTCGTGTTTTAACTTCTACCTTCGGCCCTTGCTTCGTTGTCGGCTTTGGAGACGGGATAGAAGGGTTTTTGAGTTTTGCGAAGGGATCTGATTTTGCTTTAGCCATATTACGATTACTTCCGGTTAAGTAGGTTTTTGATTTCAATAGCAATGCTCTTGACCTCACTCTGAGCTTTAGAGTTACGACTTGAAAAAATACCTTCTGCCTCACTCAAACTTACCTGATAATCTACACGGTTGAGCATTTCAGCAGCTAGCACAGGCAAACCATAGCCTTCAACTGTACTTCTCAATTGGTCATGAATGTTTGTGTTGGCTTTCCCTTGTGTAAGAATGATCGCTCCTCGAAGCTTGCCATTAACTTCCTGCGCCTTCTGAAAAAGCTCTATGGTCTTGACCAGTGCGCGGACATCAAAAATAGAGGCTTTACAAGGAATTAGTACAAAATCACTAATCGTTAGTATCGCTAAGGTTTCTTCTGGGTCGCGTGTGGGTGCAGTATCAATGATGATGTAATCCCCACCGGAATTCTCCTGAACGCTCTTCCAGTCACTAATTTGATCTCGGCTGAGTAGGGGGATATCATCTCTATCTTCTAACTCTTCTGTTAAACTTCCTTGTGGATCAGCATCAATCAGACCGCAAGAGTCATTATCAGCGGCGAAATAGTAGTATAGGTTGATTGCCAGGGTCGATTTAGATACCCCGCCTTTGAGTGAATTGATTGTTATGATTTTGGCCATCCAGCTTCCTTTTTCTCGAAATATAGCATATACCCGTATAAACTTAAAAAAATAATTAATTAACTAAGTTTTTACTTAAAAACGTATTTAAGTGTGTCTGTTTTTAAAGTCAATATCCTAAAAGGGATTAAAAACTTCTTCAAGTGTATTAACTTCCACCATGGAGACCGTACAAGTTGAACTTGCCTATGAAGAACTCGATGATATCATCGATGCACTAGAAAAGCGTATAGCGGCTCATGAGGCCATAGCCCTTCGAGAACCTAAACATGAGTTGGTCGTTTTGGCTGATAGAGTGGCAA
>CAYMST010000214.1:0-8111 GCA_964393115.1 uncultured Roseivirgaceae bacterium
AAACCCCGGAGCATTTCTTTCGGGGTTTCTTATTTTATAATGGTTACTCATTAATCCTACCTTATTCTTTCTTCTGTATATGACTTAGTCTCTGAAAATTAAACTCTTGTTAATAGTTGCTCAAGTATATGTAGTAGGGCCTTCCTCGATATTGTACTTCTTGTATTTTAACTCGTTAAAAGCATGCCACACAACTAACCCAATTTTTTGATCCTTCGCTCTCGCCGATATTGTTGAAGTTTATTGAGATGTCGTTATTTGATTCTCTAGTCATCGCATTATGCTGGTTGACCAGTGGTTAAGATGAAAAATACAGCATACATGTTGGTGCTATATGTATTCTATGCTTGGTGTTCATTTCGCAATGGCTATGAGTAAATTTAGTCTGATATGTGATGGTAATGCCATAAACTAATGGTATAAAAGAGTTCTTTTGAACCGACATATTTACTTGACTTCATATAAAAATAAATGTTTATGGTCACCAAGTGAATATTGATGTTTACCCGCTATTCTCTCCAATTTCGCTTTTTTATGACCAATCAATCTTTTTTTAGTTTTTTCAAAACATACAAGTTCATTATCTGTTACGCATTTCGTAATTAGGTCTGTGGTTAATAGGAGTTTGGTCTAAAATTAGTTTTCGGTAGTCGAAAAATTAGAACTCATGATGAAAGTATGAGGCTATAATCGAGACTGAAAGGTGGCGGTGTATGGATATGATAGATAGTTCTGTCTGGCAACTTTAATGCTGAGTGTTTTCCTCGAATATGGTTGATTTTAATTAACGGATTAAAAGGGCATTTAAACGGTTGATCAACCCATATTAACGATCAGAAATATTACAAATCTGTTGAATAATTAGTTTAGTAGATCGGATTATGAGGTTTGTCGTGCAACGAGCTCCGTTTATCTGATCAAAGTATTAATGGCAATATGAGTCCACCATGATAAAGGTATGAATATGTGGTGTGGTCTCGTCTAATGCGTTGTTTTCATTCAATGAGGTTTGGAATAATCTCGCTCATTATAAGAACATATGGATAGAAAAATTACTAAGTCAGTAAAAACGTTTTCAATTCAAAACTTGTCGGTCTGGGGAATGTCACTATTCCTGTCTCTTTTGAGCATTCAGGTGGATGCACAATTAACGGCTACTGCCGTAAATATTGACAGTAGGCCAGCTACCCCTTCAAGTTACACGGTAGGTGGCACCACTTATAACTGGGGACAAGGTGATGATGATTACCTGATAAGCATAGATGCTGGTGGTAATACTTATTTTTATGACAGTACTATTAATGTCCGCCTCGAAATAAAAAGGGTAGATAATGCTTTGGTAAGCGGTCGTCGGATGAGGCTTTTTGCTGAGAGAAGTGCCTCAAACAACAATAACATTATGGCTTCCTACCCTGGTGACCCTGCTGATTCGACAGAAATGTTAGTGGCACTAACCACACAAATAATCAATAGAGGGGCTCTCGACGTGTTTCATAACGTTAATCAAGGTTCTCAAAATGCTAATAATATTGAAAGGCTTGATTTGATTTATCAGCCACATACTGCGCCAGGAACAGCAGCAGAACTAGACTCTTTAGGGTTCTTCGTAAGTGAAAAAAATGGAAATAATGAAGTGAAACTCGCGATCATCACAGGTCTTGATGCGAATGGAGATCCAAACTCATATGGTCCATTATTTGAGGTCACTTCTTACGGAGAGCCTGACCCTGCGGTGCCTTGGAGTTTCTTTGAAAATGCGGCCACAGGGACTCGGGAGCAACCGGAGCGGTATGCTACAAGTAATGAGCAGTATGGCTACGCCATTGTCACTTACGATGACTTGGGTGTTACTCCAGGACAGTTAATCTATGGGATTTCCATATTTGGTCGTGATGTCACAGGTACAGGAGGAGAAGATCTAACAGACCCTTCTACCTTTCCACAAAACACGCTTGAAGGCGCTGATATACATGGAGGGTTAGGTGCTATTGCAAAGACTAGCGGTATCACCCTTGTTTTCAATGAAGCGCCAACTAACGGAAACGAAAGTCAAACCATCGCCGAAAACACAACTATTGATGATTTGAATTTATTGACAAATAATTCAGATCCAGAAGGAGATGATATTGCACTCTCTTTTCCAAATGGACTAACTGGTTCGGGAGGAGGAACCTTTACGAATAATGGTGATGGCACTATCGACTATTCGCCTGCCACAGATTTTGTGGGCATTGACACATTGATTTATCAAGTGTGTGATGATATAGATCCTGTACTTAACTGCGTAAATGATACAATAATCGTTTATGTCCTTACCGATACTGATGGTGATGGTGTGGCCGACTACAACGATTTGGATAACGATGATGATGGAATATTAGATGCGTCTGAGTGTGGGAATGGTTTTGTGAACATTACTTCTTCTATGCTTGGGATAGCTGTAAGTCAAACCAATCAATCCGGTTCTGTAGATATCAGTACAGATTTTGGATTAACAGCAGGAAGTGTCATCGTTACTTTCACTGATGTAAATACCAATGCTGGAGGGGCCATGTATGTAGTGGGGACTTCCAATTTTGCTCGGTTTGTGTTTTCAGGTACGGCTGCTGTTGAGTTGAGAACGTCTCAAATTCTACAGCTACTCTCTGGATATAGAGAAGGATTCAGATCGCTTGATGGAACGGTATATCAATATACAGGAGCGGGATTGGACGCTGATTATGTGCGCAGTGATAATGGTAATGAATATGCCGTCGCCAATATTGGTACGGCGACTACAAACTCTTCTAACTTTGAATGGACTTCGACAGGTACGGCAACTACCATAGAGTTCTTTACTACCGATCCTGTAAGTGTAGTCAATGGGTTTGGTATTCGTGCAAAAGTTCAGTGTGATCAAGACCTAGATGGTGTCGCTAACATTTATGACTTAGATAGTGATAATGATGGTATTTATGACGCAGTAGAAGCCAATCACAATGCGGCTTTTACTAATGGAGTGGTTAACGGTGCAGTGGGTACCGACGGTATTCCAGACGCGGTTCAAGCAGGAGGATCAGAAAACAGCGGAACGGTCAATTATACCTTGGCTGACTCAGAAAGTACGCCTGATGGAACGGCTGACTTTTTAGAATTGGATGCTGACGGCGATGGTTGTTCTGATGCGAATGAGGCTTATGGAAGTATCCTGGCCGACGGAGAAGATACTGGGATTTATGGCACAGATCCTGGAGACCCAACTACCATTGTGAGCACTGATGGTTTAGTTACTGCGGCAGCATACAACACACCACTAAACAGTGATAGTAATGGTGCTCTTGATTTTAGAGAGAATGGTCCAGATTCGGATAATGATGGGACAAGTGATGCCTGTGATAACGACATTTTTGTTGATTTAGACAGCGATGGTATAGCGGATGATGATGACTTAGATTTAGATAATGATGGTATCTTAACAAGCGCAGAATGTCCATCCCAGTCTTTTATTTTAGGAGCCAATAATCTGGGTATTCCAATTAATTCGTCTGGAGTATCTGGTTCATTTGATGCGAGTTCGCAATTTAGTTTGCCAAATGGTAGTGTAGTTGTTAACTGGACTAATGTATATACCAATGCCGGTAACTCCATGTACGTGAGTAATGGTATAAGTTCACAAATTACCATAACAGGCGCTCAGCCAGTTCGAATGAGGGTTCGACATATCAAAGGGCTGTCTAGCACCTTTGAAGATAGCTTTACATCCCTTGATGGGGAGCCGTATTACTTTGATACTTCTCTAGATGCCGATTACCGACTTGATCAGTTTGGTGATAAGTATAGTGTGACCAATGTAGGATCAGATACGGAGAATACAGACCATTTTGATTGGTACTCTTACCATGCTGCCACTTCGGTACAAATTGCTACGACTAGTACTGCTCCTAATAATGGATACCAAGTGACCATTTTCTTAATGTGCGATCAAGATGGTGATGGAGTAGCGAATGAAAGAGACTTAGATAGTGATAACGATGGGATTTACGATGCGGTCGAAGCACACGATGTAGCTAATACAAGTGGTGTCGTGACCGGTGCAGTTGGAACCGATGGTATTCCTGATGGGGTACAAGCAGGTGGATCAGAAAATAGTGGTGCGGTGAATTACACGATAGCTGATTCAGAAGATACTCCTGATGGGACTGCTGACTTTTTGGAACTAGATGCTGATGGAGATGGATGTAATGATGTGTTAGATGCTGAGTTGTCCGATGACGATAAAAACGGACTTTTGGGTACTGGTACGTTTGGAGCAGGTTTAACTGTAGATGCAAATGGTGTAGTGACCTCAGGAACCGGTTATACAACGCCAAATGCCAATTATGTAAACAGCGCTGCTGATGCTGACGCTTGTAATACGCCTCCAACGGCCTCTGACAGTACATTGACTGCTTTGGAGGATGAAGTTTTAACTATATCAACTGCCAATCTTGATTTTAACGATGTTGATGGCGATGCGCTCGATTCGATTACTATAATAAGTGTTCCGGGTTCAGGTACATTATATCTAGATGCGGATAATGATGATGAATATGATGTAGGAGAAGAGTTAAGCATAAATGACCAGATTAGTAAAGCAAACCTGGATGCCGGTCATTTACAATTTATTGCTGTAGAAGACGGAAATGGGAGCAGCTACGCGACTTTTGATTTCAATGCTTTTGACGGTATTGATGATGCGGATGTTGATAATACCATTACTATTAACGTAACAGCCGTAAACGACGAACCAAGTTTTACGAAGGGATCAGATATCTCGGTAACCGAAGATGCCGGTGCCCAAACCGTCAGTGGATGGGCTACTTCTATTGACAAAGGAGCCGTGAATGAAAGTAGTCAAGTTTTGACTTTTACAGTTACAAATGACAACAATGGGTTGTTTAGTGTTCAGCCCACCATAGATGCGGCTAGTGGAAACTTAACTTTTACGCCTACAGCGAGTACCACAGGTACTGCTAACGTAGAGGTGGTTTTGAGCGATAATGGAGGAATAGATAACGGTGGCGATAGTGTGTTTACTACGCAGGTCTTTGTTATTCAAGTTAGCGCTCCTATTTCGGATTTGGATGGGGATGGAATTAGTGACTCGGAGGATAAAGACAATGATAATGATGGAATCTTAGATAGTGAAGAAGGAGATTGTGGTTCATTTATACTGATTAGACCACAAGACTTGTTTGGCAGTACTGCTGCGGCTTCAAATCTCTCCGGCGTAAACTCTGGTGCCGTTGATGTGAGCGATCGATTGGGACTACCTACCGGAAGTGTATTGGTGGAAGTCACGAATGCTACTACAAATAGCAGCGGGGCCAGCTTCACGACCCCCGAAGGAGAATCGGCAGGAATGACATTTAATATGACCGGAACTATTCCTACAAAAATTAGTGCCCTTCATAAGTCAACGATTTCTGGGTCAGCACCTCGTGTAGATGGGATTACTTCTCCTCACACATTTGTGTTCAGCCCGTCGGGGTCTTTAGATGCGAATTTTAATGATAGTATTTCAGGAGACGCTTATTTCGTTGAAAAACTAGGGAATAGCCCTAGTAACGCAGGAATTGACATGGTATGGAACTCTACAGGGTTCGCGGATGAAGTTTACTTCTATACGACCTCCACTGCTGCAACTAATGTGATACAGTTATATCTCTGTGCAGCGCCTGACTCAGATGGTGACGGTATTGCGAACGTCCGAGATTTAGATAGTGATAACGATGGAATATATGATGCTGTTGAGGCCGGTCACGGAGCGGCACACACGAATGGAGTAGTCAACGGTAATGTTGGGAATGATGGTATTCCTGATGCAGTTCAAGCTGGTGGTGCAGAGGATGGAGGAACGGTCAATTATAGCATTGCCAACTCTGAAACCGTCCCAGATGCTACGCCAGACTTTTTAGAAAGAGATTCAGATGGAGATGGATGTTTCGATGTGGTTGAAGCTCGGTTCACCGATGGAGACGGAAACGGGTATTTAGGTTCAGGAACATTTGGTTCAGGCTTGACAGTAGATGCAAATGGTGTGGTTACTTCAGGAAGTGATGGATATACTGTGCCAAATGCGGAATACGCTTCCTATGGACCTGATCCTGATGGCGATGGGATATCAGGGGCTTGCGATAATTCATTTGATGATAATGATGGTGATGGCGTAGGTGATGCTGTAGATTTAGATGATGATAATGATGGTATACTAGATGTGGAGGAAGCTTCTCTAGAATGCGCTTCTGCTTCGTCCGTAAATCTTGTTTCGTGGAAGGCATTCACCGTCGATCGAGATGCTGGAACCATTGAAGCTGCTAGTGCAGGACGAATATCTTCTGCTGAAGATATGCAGATTGGATCTGGAACCAGTGATGTGGCTACAAATTCTACTTTTGAGCTAACTGACATAGATCAGGCGAACCTGGCTGATGCGAAAACAGGCGCTGATTATTTAGAATTTACATTTACGACAGCAGCAGATATTTCACCGATGCGCTTGACGGAAATGTCCTTAAGAGAACAGACTTGTTGTTCGTTTAGCATTGGTGTAGAGATTTCTATTGATCAATTTGCCACTAGTACGGCTTTGCTTGCAGACTATGTGGTGCCGGCCTCAACTACCGGTAATTTTTCCTTAGACAATACTTCATACTTTATTTATCAAAGTACTAGATATGCTATTCGGGTTTATTTCTACAATTCGACAAGTACAAACGGGTCTGGGAACATCCTAACAGATGATGTTATTTTCAGAGGAGCAGTTTGTGACTTACCTGATGTAGATGGTGATGGTGTCGCAGATTACTTTGACCTGGATAGTGATAATGACGGTATTTACGATGCTGATGAGGCAGGACACGGATTTGCACATACCGGTGGAAAAGTCAACGGGCCTGTAGGAACTGACGGAATTCCTGACTCGGTACAACAAACTAGCGGTGCGAATAGCGGATCAGTTGATTATATATTGGCTGACTCGGAAGATACTCCTGATGGAACACCAGATTTCTTGGAAGTCGACGCAGATGGAGACGGTTGTAACGATGTGCTTGAGGCAGGCTTTACCGATGGAGATGATAATGGATTATTAGGTACCGGAACGGTGGGATCAGGTCTGACGTTCAACGCGGACGGTACAGTGAGTTCTGGAAGTGACGGATATACTTCCCCAGGCACTGATTTCTCAGATGCAAATGCAAGTGGAGCCTGTAACACACCTCCAACCGCTTCTGATAGTACTTTGACCGTGCTTGAGGATACAGAATTGGTTATAGCAACTGCTAATTTGGGTTATGACGATACAGATGGCGATCCTCTTGATTCGATAACCATCAAAAGTTTGCCAGCATCAGGAACTTTATACCTCGATGCAAACTCAAATGATGCATATGACGCAGGTGAAGAATTAAGCGTCAATGATAAAATAGATAAAGCAGATTTAGATGCTGGAGACTTACAGTTCATTGCGGCCTCAAATGAAAATGGTGATGGTTATGCGAGTTTTGATTTTAATGTTAATGACGGATCCGCAAATGCTTCTTCAGACAATACGATAACAATAGATGTTACGCCCGTAAATGATGAGCCGAGTTTTACGAAAGGAAGCAATGAAAGTATAGCCGAGGATGCCGGTGCTCAAAGTGTTTCGAGCTGGGCGACTGACATAGATAAAGGAGCTAGTAATGAAAGTAGTCAGGTCTTAGTTTTTGGAGTTACAAATAATAACAATGCACTTTTTGATGTTCAACCAGCCATAGACGCTAGTGGTAACCTAACATATACTCCTGCTGATAATGCTCATGGCGTGGCTACAGTCACTGTCATTTTAAGTGATAATGGCGGGGTAGCTAATGGTGGAGATAGTGTTTTTGCTGCGCAAATGTTCACTATTACAGTAACGAATGTAAACGACGCTCCTGATGCTAATACGGATAATGTAACGACTGCCGAAGAGACTACGGTAGTAATTGATGTTCAGGACAATGACTCCGACATCGATGGCGATGCCTTAACAACAAGCATCATTACGAACGGCAGCAACGGAACAGCAAGTTTGGTGAATGACGATAGCCTCAGCTACGTGCCTGATG
>CAYMST010000215.1:0-8102 GCA_964393115.1 uncultured Roseivirgaceae bacterium
CCTGCTCCGTAAATTCGGAGGGCAAATTTAGGCTTTTAAGAGCATTGCGCAACGTTTTACGCCTTTTTTGAAACCCCTCCTTCACCACCTGCTTAAATAGCTTTTCGTCACAATCGAGGTTCTTTGTTTGATTGCGTTTTAACCTAATCACACCCGACACCACCTTAGGAGGTGGATCAAAAACTTCTGGCGGAACGGAAAACAAGTACTCAACCTCATAATACGCCTGGATAAGAACGGATAAAATCCCATAGGTCTTACTTCCACTTTTAGCAGCAATTCTTTCCCCTACTTCTTTCTGTACCATGCCTACAACTTCAACCACCTGATCACGATTTTCTAGTACTTTAAAAAAAATCTGGGAAGAGATGTTGTAAGGAAAATTACCGAGTATAGCTATCTGTTGTTGAGTATAGTCTTTTAAATTATACTTCAGAAAATCTTGATACTTAAAGCGGGTATTTTCTGGTTTATATATGGCCTTTAAGTAATCAATAGATTCCTGATCAAGGTCCAATGCCAAGAAATCATAGACTTCCTCTTTGATCAAAAATTGAGTAAGTACCCCCGTCCCTGGACCTATCTCCAAAACGTGCTTGTAGTCATTATGACCACTTAAGGAATTGTATATCTGATAAGCAATACTCTCATCATTTAGAAAATGCTGTCCTAACTTTTTCTTGGGACGTACAAACATGAAATGCGCTAATTTGACCTATATTGCGAGTTAAATCATTTTCTACCACTTTTCGATTAGAATCGAAAAATTAATTTCGCTGTCTAGAAATAGAATCAAGAAAGAAAACAGCGATTGCAACATCGATAACATATGCCAGTAAACAAGCCGATTATAGGTATAACCATAGGAGACGTAAACGGTATTGGTCCTGAAATAATTCTTAAGTCACTAAGTGACGACAGGATACTCAACTCTTTGACACCGGTTATTTACGGTAATTCTAAGATAATTTCTTATTATAGAAAGACATTAAACATTGGTTCGTTCACCTATCACCAGACGAAATCTATTGATCAGTTAAACCCTAAGAAGGTCAATGTGCTTAACTGCTGGGAGGAACATGTCAACATTAATGCTGGTGAAATCACGAATGATGGAGGGAAATACGCTTTTATCTCTTTAGAGAGCGCCACAAAAGACTTGAGAGATGGTAAAATAGATGCCATGGTCACTGCGCCTATAAACAAGGCTAATATTCAAAATGACAACTTCAACTACCATGGGCATACCGACTTTCTTGCTGATACCTTCAACATAGAAGAAACACTGATGTTCATGGTCAGCGAGGATATAAAAGTAGGACTTGTAACAGACCATGTTCCCGTTCTTGAAATATCTAAACATCTCACCAAAGAGAGAATTCTCACCAAACTTTCACTAATGACAAACTCCTTGAAAAAGGATTTTGGAATCGCCAAGCCAAAAATTGCGGTTTTGGGACTCAACCCACATGCGGGTGAAAACGGGTTATTAGGTAAAGAAGAGCAAGAAATAATTTTCCCAGCCATTGAAGAAGCGAAGTCTAAAGGTGTCTTGGCCTTTGGTCCATTTTCGGCTGATGGCTTTTTTGGGGACATGCAGTTTAAACGGTATGACGCTGTCTTAGCAATGTACCATGATCAAGGCTTAATCCCGTTTAAGTCATTTAGTTTTGGAGAAGGGGTAAATTACACAGCTGGTATTCCAAAAATCCGAACTAGTCCAGACCATGGAACAGCCTATAGTTTGACCGGCAAGAAAATCGCAAATGAAGGTTCTATGAGGAAAGCGATATACTTAGCTTTAGATTTGGTAAACCTAAGACACGACTTTTCTGAAACCTCTACCCCGAAAGAAGAGGTCAAAAAAGCAGATAAAGAGCGAAAATAAGTTTAGAGGATATAAATACTATTCTGCAATTACGGTTTTACGCCAATTAAACAATAATAGTATGCACAAACTTTAGTGATTTACATTGTAGACCACTATCTTTGCGCACTTATTTAATTAGCATGTTTTTCGAAGGATCGAAAGATTTTGAAATTGACATATATAATCTGACGAATGGTGATCATCACTTTGATTTAAAATATGATGACAAACTATTTGCTATATCAGAATTAAGTCTAATTGAAAAAGGAAAAGGGGCTATAGAAATTGACTTAACAAAGTCATATTCTATGTTGGTTCTCAAAATCAATATCTCTGGATTTATCACATTAACATGTGATAGGAGTTTAGAGGATTTTGATTATGAGTTCGAGTCTAGCCAAGAGGTGATATTGAAATTCGGTGAAGAATACGAAGAACAAGATATTAGTTTATTCATTATTCCTCACAACATATTGCGAATTAATATAGAGCAACTGGTTTATGAAATAATATCTTCCTCGGTGCCTATGAAAAAGATTCATCCTTCTTTTGATGAAGAAGAAAGTTTGAACTTCGTAGATGAGGTAGAAGAAGAGGAAGAGTTAGATGATCAAACTGAGGTAGATCCTCGATGGTCGGCTTTAAAAAATTTGAAGGAAAATAAAAACTAAATAGAAAAATGGCGCATCCAAAGAGAAAAACGTCGAAGACAAGAAGGGATAAAAGGAGAACCCATTACAAGGCAGAGCCTAAGAATTATGTAATCTGTCCTACTACAGGAGAAGCACATCTGCCTCACAGGGCTTACTGGTACGAGGGTAAGTTGTACTTCAAAGGACAGGTGGTAATTGACAACGAAGTTTCTGAATAAAACATCAGAACTTTAGTAAGTTAATCCAGCAACAAAGACTTATTCGGCTTACTGAATAAGTCTTTGTTTTTTTATACACCATTCGCCTAAAGAATCCAAAAAACAATGAGAGCAGCTATAAAGGGAATATATAGCTACGTCCCTGACTATGTTTTGACCAATAAGGAGTTAGAAAAACTCGTAGACACCACTGATGAATGGATTAAAACTAGAACTGGTATTCATGAAAGACGAATACTAAAAGGCGAAAACAAGGGAACTTCCACTATCGGTATAGAAGCGGTAAAGGGTTTGTTGGCCAAAACAAATACAAATCCCGAAGAAGTTGATCTTATCATCTGTGCAACAACTACGCCGGACATGCTATTCCCGGCAACAGCAAATATTATTTCTCACGGTGTTGGTGCTACTAATGCCTACAGCTATGATATGAACGCTGCTTGCTCCGGTTTTTTATTCGCACTTCAAACGGCTTCGCAATTTGTAACCAATGGTATGTACAAAAAGGTTATTGTCGTTGGTGCAGATAAAATGTCCTCTATTATCGACTACTCTGATAGAACGACTTGTATATTATTTGGTGACGGCGGTGGTGCTGTTCTTCTAGAGCCAGAAGAAGATGACAACTTGGGAATAAAAGACGCTATCCTAAAAACAGATGGTTCTGGAGAGCCATTTCTGAACATGAAAGCTGGTGGAAGTCGTAGACCAGCCTCTATCGATACCATTGAAAACAAGGAGCACTTCGTATTTCAAGAAGGATCTACGGTATTTAAGTTTGCGGTAACCAATATGGCTGATGTTGCTGCTGAAATCATGGATAGAAATTCTCTAGATGCGTCCGATATCTCATATCTAGTACCTCATCAAGCGAATAAACGAATTATTTCGGCCACGGCCTCCAGAATGGGCGTATCGGAAGAAAAGGTTATGTTGACCATACATAAATATGGTAATACAACTAATGGTACGATCCCCTTATGCTTACACGAATATGAAAGCCGCCTCAAAAAAGGCGACAATTTGATACTGGCCGCTTTTGGCGGTGGTTTCACTTGGGGAAGTTTATACCTCACTTGGGCATATGACCCAGGCTGACGTCACGAAACGTGAGTTTTCGTCACTTTTAGTCTTATATTTGCCGCGGTATTTTGGAAATCAGCAATTAGCTGCCGTTGATTGCTGATAAGCACCTGACAAACAATATAATACATACTGTACATATCAGGTTCCCAATAGGGTTAAATAAAGAAATGATAAAGTATTTGACATCGATAAAGGAGGAACCAATAGGCGAATCCAACATATTTACCGAAAACATTTCATTTCTAGACATATACGGTCTTTGCCTAATGCTTACAAGTTTTTGGATACGCTTGGATCCTTGTTCACTTTATGCGAAAATTGCCGGCAAAACCGAATTAGTTACATTAAATAAGTATTCAAATTAATATTTATGGCAACGACGGCTGATATTAAAAATGGTCTTTGTATTGAGTTTAATCACGACATATTCGCGATTATAGAATTTCAACATGTTAAGCCGGGAAAAGGACCTGCATTTGTTAGAACCAAACTTAAAAGTGTAAGTAATGGTAAGGTGATTGACCATACTTTCAGTGCTGGACATAAAATCACCACCGCAAGAATAGAGCGCAGACCACACCAATACCTGTTTAAGGACGACTTGGGTTATCATTTTATGGACTCCAGCACGTTCGAGCAGGTAAGTCTTCCGGAAGAAGCCATTAATGCCCCGCAGTACCTAAAAGATGGTCAAGAAGTAGAAATCATCTACCATGCTGAGAAAGAAGAAGTTATGGGTTGCGAATTACCGGCACACATTATTGCTACGGTGACTTATACAGAGCCTGGTATTAAAGGGGATACCGCGACCAATGCTACTAAACCGGCAACTCTAGAGACAGGTGCTGAAGTACAAGTACCATTGTTTATTAACCAAGACGAGACCATAAAAATTGATACAAGGACTAACTCATACGTGGAACGCGTAAAATCGTAAACCAAATGGAGGAAAACAGTAAGAATTTAAGCGGAGAAATAGGTAAAAAGAAAAACCCAATGAAGATTAAAGAAATTAAAGACCTGATAGATTATATCTCAAAGTCTGGTCTTGAAGAGGTTCAAATTGAGACTGAAGAGCTTTCGTTAAAGATCAAGAAAAGTACTGAGTTAGCACAAGCTGTTTCCGTTGCAGCTCCTTCAGTTGCCGCAGCTCCTGCTCCCGCCCCTGCTGCTCCTACAACTCCCGCTGCTGCACCTGCAACAGAAGAGTCTAGTAAGTCCAAATTTGTCGAGGTGAAGTCTCCAATGATTGGGACATTCTACAGATCTCCAAACCCTGATGCACCTCCATTTATCAACGTAGGTGACACTATATCAAAAGGACAACCAGTATGTATCGTAGAAGCTATGAAGCTTTTCAATGAAATCGAAACGGAGGTATCTGGAAAGGTAGTGGAAATACTTGTTGAGAATTCTCAGCCGGTGGAATTTGACCAACCTTTATTTTTAGTTGATCCATCTTAATTGAGGCACTTCTCTCAATTGCAGGTTTTAATTTACATCTGAATTAATACGACGTGTTTAAGAAAATATTAATAGCCAATCGCGGTGAGATAGCTTTACGAGTTATTAGAACATGCCGCGAAATGGGTATAAAAACGGTTGCTGTATATTCGGTAGCTGATAGAGATAGTCTTCATGTAAGGTTTGCGGACGAAGCCATCTGTGTGGGGCCAGCTCCGAGTAACGAATCTTATCTGAAAATAACTAATTTAATATCAGCAGCAGAAATAACCAACGCTGACGCTATACATCCTGGGTATGGGTTCTTAGCTGAAAACGCTGAGTTCTCAGAGGTTTGTCGTGAGTATGGCATTAAATTCATAGGTGCCAGTCCTGAGATGATCCGCGGCATGGGAGACAAGGCTACAGCCAAGGCGACCATGAAAACTGCCGGAGTACCGACGATACCCGGTTCTGACGGGCTTTTAGACTCGGTAGAGCAAGGACTAAAAATCGCCAATGACATCAAATACCCAGTAATCCTTAAGGCTACGGCTGGAGGTGGAGGACGTGGTATGCGAATTGTCAAAGATGACTCTGAATTTAAAAAAGCCTGGGATTCCGCTAAGATGGAAGCCGGTGCTGCTTTTGGAAATGACGGACTTTACTTAGAAAAGTTTATCGAAGAGCCTCGACATGTAGAAATACAGGTGGTTGGAGACCATACCGGAAAGGTGTGTCACCTATCAGAGCGAGATTGTTCTATCCAACGTAGGCATCAAAAATTAGTGGAAGAAACCCCATCACCGATTCTAACCCAAGAACTTCGTGAGAAAATGGGTGAGGCTGCTATCAAAGCTGGTGAGGCTATCAAATATGAAGGTGCCGGAACAGTAGAGTTCTTAGTAGATAAGCACGGTGACTTTTACTTTATGGAAATGAATACCCGTATACAAGTAGAGCACCCTGTTACGGAAGAAGTAACTGACTTTGACCTCATAAAAGAGCAAATACAAGTTGCGGCCGGTGTTAAAATATCTGGTCAAAATTATTTCCCAAGAAGACACTCTATCGAGTGTAGGATAAATGCAGAGGATCCATCTAATGATTTTAGACCCTCTCCTGGCAAGATTACTAACTTACACCTTCCTGGTGGACAAGGCGTAAGGGTTGATAGTCATGTATATTCTGGCTATGTTATTCCTCCAAACTATGACTCCATGATTGCGAAGTTAATTGTTACCGGCCAAACTCGGGAGGAAGCAATTGTCAGAATGCGTAGAGCATTAGACGAGTTCTTTATTGAAGGGGTAAAAACGACTATTCCTTTTCATAAGAAGTTAATGACAGATGAGAGCTTTAAATCTGGTCAATTCACCACTAAGTTCTTAGAAACGTTTGACTTCTCTGATTTGGAGGTTTAATCATATCAAAATAATGCCCGACTTGAATAGGTCGGGCAATTTATTGATAAGCGTTAGAAAGCTACCCTTCTTACTCTTGATAACCGAATTTCACTAGACTTCTTTTCTTACTTCTCCAGTCCTTTTCCACTTTCACGTGGGTTTCTAGGTGTATTTTCTTCCCAAAGAATTGTTCTAAATCTTGTCTTGCTTCAATCCCCACCTTCTTTAAGGCTGCACCCGCTTTACCAATTAGAATTCCTTTTTGAGAGTTTCGTTCTACATAGATTATCGTTCCGATGCGGATAATGTCCGTATCTTCTTTGAATGACTCTACCTCAACTTCACAGCTATACGGTACTTCCTGCTTATAGTTAAGAAATATCTTCTCTCGCACAATTTCCGTTACAAAAAACCTCTCTGGCTTGTCAGTAAGTGTATCCTTAGCGTAATAAGGTGGATGCTCTGGGAGTCTCTGTTTGATTTTGTCAAATAAGATATCAATGCCTTCATTATTAAGTGCCGAAATAGCAATGTAATCGCTAGCTTCCAGGTGCTCCTTCCAGTGATTCATCTTATCCAATGCTTGAGACCCTTTGGCTTTATCCACCTTATTAAGCACAAAAATAATTGGCGTTAAACTCGACTTAAGGCGGTCTATAAAGTCTGAATCTTGATATTTATCTCCAAGCTCGGTAACGAATATAATCAGGTCTGCATCGCTAAGTGACTCATTCACATAGTTCATCATGTTCTCCTGAAGCTCATACTGGGGTGTTAAGACGCCAGGAGTGTCAGAATAAACGATTTGGTAGTCATCTCCGGAAAGCACTCCAAAAATCCGATGTCTAGTGGTTTGTGCCTTATTGGTGATAATAGATAGCCTCTCACCTACTAACTGATTCATCAAAGTTGATTTACCAACATTCGGTTTACCAACTATACTTACAAACCCCGATTTATGCCTGATCTCCTCCACCTCTCAATTTTTTATGATAACTATTTAATATTTTTCACAAAGATACTTGATTTATAAATACCTGTTTACTACTTTTGCAATCCAATTAAGAAAAACACACCGCGGGATGGAGCAGTTGGTAGCTCGTCGGGCTCATAACCCGAAGGTCGGAGGTTCGAGTCCTTCTCCCGCTACTACTCCCAAAAAGTCCTTTCAGTTAGTTCTGAAAGGACTTTTTTGTTTTATAGTGCTTCTGATTTTGTGTAGCCACATAATTTTAGATCAAGCAATAAGTTCAGAACCAAATACTGGAAGATTATTTTTTTCACAGAAATCTCATCCCAGATCTTTCAAATAGTCATCATAGTTCTAGGTAACAGTAAATAACAAAGGGATCATAACCCGAAGGTCGAAGCGGATCAGTCCGAAAACCTGGGGAGTAGTTTCCAAAAGTCTAACTTAGCTTCTAAA